>JBHEOR010000017.1:0-6608 GCA_046260685.1 Desulfopila sp. | reverse complement strand
CAGTGATCTGGACCCGCAGAGTATTGTGGTTGGCGAAGTGTCCCTGGAAAACCAGGGGCGGTCCAGGGTGATGCTGGTGAATAAAGGATTACTGCGGGTTTACGCCTACAAGCAGACCAAAGAATTTGCCGGAGCGGAAATGTTTGGTCCCAGGATGGAGCATATCAGTCATTTACTGGCATGGGCGCACCAGCAAAAGATGACCATTCCGCAGATGCTGGAAATGCCGTTCTATCACCCTGTAATCGAAGAGGGAGTGAGAACTGCTTTGCGGGAGGCCGATCGTCAATTGTAGTAATATCGTGGGACCGGTCACAACATACGATGGTCATGTAAATTTTGCCGGGTCCTGAGTATATTCCCCCTTCTTCCGTCCTGTCACCATGCCTCTGTGCCGTCAGACAACACGGCGGACCCCTTGCCCTTGAGATATAAGTGCTAAGTGCTTCGAGCAGAGTTTTGCTGGTAATCAGGAGTATTTTTGAGCGGACCCTTAACCCAAAGGAGAAATCGAGATGTATCTTAAACAGGCTGATCTATTCTGGGGAATGAGTCAGGATGCCATCCAAAAAATCACGGGGAAAGCCGTTAAGCGCGAATTTCAAAAGGATGATGTTATTTTCAAGGCCTCCGATCAGGCGGATCATTTTTATGTGTTAATACAAGGTAAGGTGAGGATGGAGTTGGCAAAGAGTAGCCGCTGCGTTTACAGCAGTGATACAACAGGAGAGATTTTTGGATGGTCGACCTTGACCGGCCGCGAAGATTATTCCGCCACGGTCATTTGTGAAGAACAGACAAAGGCGCTGCAGTTTCATAAGGTGCATGTAATGAGCTTACTGGAAGAGGATAGCGATTGTGCGGCTAACTTTTATAAACAACTGGCCGGTGCTCTGGGGAGTCGGCTTTTGGAGACATACGATCTCCTGGAATAATACCTCGGTAACCACGTATTATGGAAGGTGAGCTCAATGATGAATATCGAGTCAAACTGGAAGAAGCCCGCAGGGCTTTCAGGCCTGTCAAAGCTGCATTAAGGTTTTTATGTGCGGTGCATTAAAACTGCGTGACAGGTGATACGTCGGCAATCTCCAGCAGTGAGCGCTCGAGGGGATATGCGTCATCTGCTGGAGAGAGATGGTTTAAAGGTGTTACTGCTCTTAACCGGCAGTGCGCAGGGTGTTGGCAAACTTGGGATCATTCAGTGTCCGGATGGCCGATTCTGCCAGACGATGCGGATCAATTTCCCCATTGTTGGCCTCTTTGGCCAGAGTATAGACACTTCGTGCCCATTGATCATCGCCCACATTCAAGGCAATGGACTCTGCAAGTGTTTTGAGATCAGCAGCGTTGGTGAAGTTATGCTGGGCTTCCTCGTGAATGTTGCGCAGCACATCCCTGGTTGCCAGTGAGCTTTCTTGAAGAGAATTGACAACTCCCCTGAACGCAAAATGATTGGTTGACTGTCTGGCCGATTGAGCAGCCAGCGAAGCGGCCCATTCGGTATCGTCAAGATATACTTGAACCGCTTTGGCAAGTTCTAGAATTTCGTGGCGGGAGGTTGCCCGTTTTTCAGAACGCTCCAGCAGATTTCGCACCCAGGCGAAATCCTTGAGCGCTCTGGCAACGCTTGCACCTATCTTGATAAAACCCATGGCTGTACTGCATTTTTCCTCTTCCTGCTGATACAGCTTTACCACGAAATCCCTGCCCGTCTCCAGCTGATCAACCATCTTTTCAGCAATTATATTGATGTCGGCAAGATCATTCCACTTGGTGAGAATGTTCTCATAGGTCCGCTGGAGCCACTGTTGATCACCGACATGGGCAGAAATCCCCTGGGCCAGGTGGAAGAACTCATCAAAAAAAACACTTGTGGCCTCCGCTTTTTCATAGAGCCTTCTGCAGTAGGGAACATCCCCGGTGGTTGTAAAGACCTTGGTTGCCAGGTTTCTATAGCATGCAGGAGTGTCGCACTCCTGCTCCGCAGTCATGAAAACGTCATACGTCTTTCCGTGTTTTTCCCGCTTTTCGAGCTGCTGATTGATTTCTTCTTTCCAATTCTTGTCCTGGGTGTATTTGAGAATGGTTTCCGCAACCTCAATGAAGGTTTTGGGATTGGAAGCCTTTTTTTCGGCGCTCCGCAGGAGTGACAGGGCTTCTTCTGTATTGTTTATTTCACCCGCGAGTTTTTCTGCAACGTTCACCATCTGAGCAGCTCGTTCTGCTGCTTCGCCGGCCTTGCGAAAATACCTGGCTGCCAGCGCCTTGTCTGAAGTTTTGTGCAGTACCGATTCAGCAAGTTTGAGGTAATTTGAGTGGCCGCTGCAGCGCTGCTCGGCCTGCTGATAGTAGTGAATACCGGTCTTTTCCTCACCGATGGTATCCAGAAAGGCCTCTGCAACTTTGACTGACTCTTCACATTTCTCGCACAATTTTAACGCGTTAGTGAACAGCTCCCGGGCGTAGTCGGTATCCTTCAGGTCATTGGCGCAGCTTACGGCCAGTGCCGTCAATTCAGTGCCCGTTGTGATCTTCTTCTCTGCATTCTGGAAAAGTGAGCGGGCAAGATCCTGGTCGTTGAGCTTGGTGAGAGCCCCCAAGGCAAGAGTTGAATAATCTTTGCCGGTTGTGCATATTTCAACACCTTGATTGAGGACCTTTTCCGCCCATTGTTTATCATTAAACTTTTCCATGAGGAGACCTGCCAATTCGGCAAAGTCATCGGCATTTTTGCATTTTTCTGTTGCTTTGGCGTTAATCCGGGTGCTCAAATCACCGTCGCTGAGTTTTTCGCCCACATGTTTGCCAAGTTCAAGTAATTCCATGGGGGATTTGCATTTGTCAGCCGCCTGAAGGTATGCCTGTCCCGCGGCCTCTTCGTCCCCGGTACTCAAGACCACATCCGCTAAGCCCTGCAGGTCCGCTGATGTTTGGCACATACCTTTGGCCTGTTCCACAATCTCCTGAGCTTTCTCAGTATCCTTGAGAACAGTTGCGGCGGTTGCGGCATACTGAAGTAACTCCTGCGCGTCGGCCGCCCATTCCGCTCCTTCTTCGAAGACTTCCATGGCCCATTCTTTGTCATCAATATGTTTTATAATATCAGTAACAACGCCAATATAGTCATCTGCCATCTGACAATCTTCGGCCCGTTCTTCCAGTTCTTCTCGAGTCATTATTCATACCTCAACTGTTGAATGTAATAGCTTTTTCCCTCTTGGCGTGATCGCAAAAGGTATACAGGACCTAAGTCATGTACGAGTTATACTACCTATTGGGCGCGGGAACTCTGTACATGAATGGTCGCGACAAATACTGCAGCCTTCCGGCATGTGACCATGCTGTTTATTGTAGCATATCGATTGACCGGAAGCATAGCGGCAAAGAAGTTTTATATAAAACCTCAATCCCGCACTTGGAATATGAGAAAAAATGTGTGAGAAATTAGCATCACCTTACAATATTTGTTGCAGCTTAAAAAAACGTTTGGTAGGATCTCCACGCTAATAAGAATGAGCAGAGTATCAGGTATCACGGCGTGCTGCATCTCATCGGCAAACGTGAGCATTTGGCTGATCGGATGATCATTGCCCTGCCGGTGAGGACGAGCTGCAGCAGCTAATTTCCCGGGGATAAGCTTATGGCGCCCCATGAAAACAACAGGGCTGTCCAGGATCGATCAGCTGAGTTTTGGTGGTAAGCTGGAAAAAATATAAAATTTCAGGCACCATGATTAAGTATCTTGATTATAGTGCCTGTTCAGTTATGCTTTGGTGTCCGGACGGCAGTGATGCTCTGTTCTGGTGTGGATATGTTGGGAACTTGTTCAGCGGGGAGGTAATGGAGACAACAAAACAACAGGAAACACGAACAATCGCGCGCGTTTTTTTATTCGCCTTTCTTCTCAATCTGTTTCTTGCCGGCATAAAAACGGTGTTGGCTATTCACTCCGAGAGTTTTGCGGTTACCGCGGGAGCCATCGATTCGATCACTGATGCTGTCGCTTCGTTGGCGGTGTATGCGGGAATATTGGTGTCCGGCCGTTCGACCTCGACGTTTCCGCTTGGTCTCTACAAGATCGAAAACGTGCTTTCCATCGTCATTGCCTTTTTTATTTTCGTAACAGGGTATGAAGTGGCTCGCAGGGTCTTTTCCGGTCATCAAGCCAACAGCTCCGTTTCATTGGTTACTATTGTTTGGCTTGGTCTGGTAACAGCGGCCATCTTTCTCTTTGGTCGCTATGTCTTCGCCGTTGGCCGTCGAACCGGCTCGCCTACGCTTATGGCGGAGGGAAAGCATCGACAGGCGGATGTTTTGGCCAATCTGGTTGTCGTTGCTGCCGTTGTCCTTCAATATTTTGGCCTGCATCTCACCGTTTTGGGATTAAGTGTAGACCAGTGGGCGGCGGTCTTGGTCCTCGTCTTTGTCATTGCTACCGGCTGGGGGCTGTTGGCCGATGCGATGCGCGTCCTTCTCGATGCCTCGGCCGATCATGCCACACTGAACCGGGTACGGACTGTTATCCTGCAGGAACCCAGTGTGGTTGAGATCAAATCGCTGCTCGGCAGAAATGCGGGGCGGTTTCTTTTCCTGCAGGTGGATGTCGTGCTGCGGGTAAAGGATTTAGAAAAAGCGCATTTGGTGAGTGACAAGCTAGAGCAGCGGATAAAGCACGAAATGCCGGCCGTCGAACAGGTAATGATTCATTATGAGCCGCAGGTTCCGGAAACGTTGTGCTTCGCTGTTCCGCTTCAGGATAAAGAGGGAATCTTGAGCGAACACTTTGGAGGCGCCGCCTATTTCGCTTTACTCCACTATGATCTTGCTTCCGAGAGTATCGCAGACCGGGAAATCCTGGTAAATCCCTACCTTGAAGTTGAACGAAGAAAGGGATTGCGTGTTGCCGAATGGCTTGTCGGCCTGAAAGTCGATCGCCTCCTCATAAAGGAATCACTGGAGGGCAAAGGGCCGGAATACGTGTTCAACGATGCCGGTGTCAGAATCGAGACCACCACTTCAACCATGCTGGATGAGGTGGCATTTTTCAAAGGTGTTTGACTGCGTGCTGAGCTGCAAAAAAAATACACTGGATAAAACGGTTTAAAAAAGATAGGTTTAAAATAATTGATGCAAGGGAGATGGCCCTTAACAATACGTCGAGCTGAGCTTTGTTGATGAGCAGATACTTGTATGGCATATTAACTATTCAGGTGGGAGCGCCAAATTGGCATAACCACCAAGTTATAACTGTTCTAGAGTGCTCCATATTGGCTCATTTGGGACTTTGAAGCATACTTGTGCTATTCGAGAAGGCTCAAATGGGACAAGATGGGGTGCTCCTGAACAGTTATGGCATATACAAGTATTGATGATGTGTCTGTGTCAGTAAAATGTAGTGTTGTGTGCCTATCCGCATTTTTTGGATCTTCAAAAATTCAGTATACGGATGCAGCCGCCCCATGGATCCCATAACGCTTATCGCCCTGGCTTCCGCCGCTGGTTTTGTTTTTAAAAGAAAGGCCGGTGCCGAAACCAGAAAGAAAAACAGGCTGGGCAGGACACTGCCGCGACGCTCGCCAATTTCACCGGGGAAATTGACGGGACAGGGGGCTGGTGTTGATATTGAGGAAATCGTAGAACTGCCGGAATACAGCTTTGTTAAAAAGCTTGTTGATGCAGGTTTTCCCATAGTTTTTGTCACCGGCGGCGCCGGTACGGGGAAAAGTACCTTCGTCAACTGGCTTATGCATCACTACGCCGGCGAAGTCCTTTTGGCGGCCCCCACAGCGATAGCAGCGACAAATATCGATGGAAAAACATTGCACTCTCTTTTTCAGCTGCCCCTGCAGTGGATTAGCCAGAGTGCCATCAAGTATGCGCATTATAGAAATGATATCAAAAACGCCAGACTTCTTATTATCGATGAAATATCCATGGTGAACGCCAATCTGCTTGATGGTGTCAGCGCTTTTCTTCGCAAAAACAGGGGAGTCGATAAACCATTCGGCGGTCTGCCGGTCATCATGGTGGGAGATCTCTTTCAGCTTCCTCCAGTTGTCAAACCGGGATTAATGGAATTTTTTGACAGGTTCTATGGAGGAGAAACACGATTTTACGCCTCCCGGGCCCTGGTGGAAACCTCCATCACCTACTACGCCGTTGAATTAACGAAAACATTTCGTCAGTTCGACAGGGTTTTTGTCGATATTCTCTCCGATATCCGTGAAGGGAGAAACGTGGAAAAGGCGCTGCAGATCATTAATTCCAGATGCACAATCACGACAGCACCACCCGAAGGTGCCGTCTGGCTGGCCCCTCGAAAATCAGAGGTGGATAATGCCAATAGGGGACGGCTTCAGCAACTACGGGGCCGGCTGTATAGCTTTGAGGGTACGACAGAGGGTGATTTCAGGCCTTCCGAGGCAAATCTGCCCTCTCCCCAGATACTTGAGCTCAAGGTCGGCGCCCAGGTGATGTTTACCCGCAATGATCAGTTCAAGCGCTGGTTCAACGGCACGGTTGGCGTTATTATCGGCATAACGGATGAAATTATAGTGAGGACCTACCCCTATGGCAAAAAAGTGCGGGTCGAGCGGGTGCAATGG
>JBHEOR010000169.1:500-5666 GCA_046260685.1 Desulfopila sp. | reverse complement strand
GCGATGAACTGCTCTTTAACTTTCTGCGGGTCCATGGGTATGCCGGAGAACCATTTATGATCAACACCAAAATCGCCGGCGTTGATGCATTGCGCAGCGCACTTGTCAGAGGCATGGAATATCTTGACACCCAGGGGGCGGACAAGGAGTGGAATGATGTCAAGGACACGCTCCGCAGCTTCGGTTTTGAGGCCGGCTGGGGAAGATCCATTGAGGGAATTCAAAAAAGTTTCAGCATTCTTGCCGATCTTATGGAGGCTCCGGATAACCAGAACCTGGAGAGATTCATACGTAGAGTCCCAATGATTTTTAATCTGGCCATCCTTTCCCCGCATGGCTACTTCGGCCAGGAAAATGTTCTTGGATTGCCCGATACCGGCGGCCAAGTTGTCTACATCCTCGACCAGGTCAAAGCCCTGGAACGTGAAATGCAAGACCGACTCTACAAACAGGGCCTCGATATTCGGCCGGAAATCCTCATCATAACAAGGCTTATACCGGAGGCGGGGGAAACCACCTGTGACCAGGCGGAAGAACACGTCGAGGGAACCGATAATGTCCGTATCATCCGGGTCCCCTTCAGGAACCACGACGGCTCCGTGGTGCCCCACTGGATTTCAAGGTTTGAAGTATGGCCCTATCTGGAAGATTTTGCCAAAGAAGCTGAAAAAACCATGCTGGAGAAGCTGGGGAGACGCCCAGATCTTGTTGTCGGGAATTACTCCGACGGCAACCTTGTGGCCACGCTGCTTTCCAACAGGTTGAACGTAACACAATGCAATATCGCCCATGCCCTGGAAAAGACCAAATATCTCTATTCCGCCCTGTACTGGAAGGACATGGAAGAACATTACCACTTTTCCTGCCAGTTCACTGCGGATCTCATTGCCATGAATTCAGCGGATTTTATTATCACCTCGACCTTTCAGGAAATTGCCGGATCACATGATGTTGTTGGTCAGTATGAGAGTTATGCCTCCTTTTCCATGCCTGGTCTCCAGCGGGTCATCCACGGCATCGATGTCTTTGACCCGAAATTCAACATCGTCTCGCCGGGCGCCGATGAAAAAGTCTACTTTCCTTTCACGCAGCGGGAACACCGGCACCTTGACCTGCACGAAGAAATCGAGCAGCTCCTTTTCGGACACGATATCGAAGACAGCAGGGGCAATTTAGAAAACAGCGATAAGCCCATTGTTTTCTCCATGGCCCGACTCGACAAAATCAAAAACCTCTCGGGCCTGGTGGAACTCTATGCCGGAAATGACAAACTGCGCCAACACGCCAACCTGCTCATCATCGGCGGCACCGTCCATCCGGACAACTCCGAAGATGATGAAGAGCGAGAGCAGATCTACAAAATCCACCATCTTTTCGAAGAGTTCGGTCTTGACTCCCAGGTGCGGTGGCTTGGCAAGAGACTAAGCAAGGAGTTGAGCGGCGAACTTTATCGCTATATCGCCGATAAAAAAGGGGCATTCGTCCAGCCGGCCTTCTTTGAAGCTTTTGGCCTTACGGTTATCGAAGCCATGGCATCGGGGCTGCCGACCTTTGCAACCCAGTATGGCGGGCCCCTGGAAATCATTGTTGACAAACGCTCGGGATTCCACATCAATCCCAATCATGGAGAACACACAGCCCAGCGCATTGCCGACTTTTTTGAGCAGTGTGACAAGGATCCAGGATGCTGGGACACACTTTCAAATGGAGCAATACAGCGTGTCGAGGAAAAATACACCTGGAAACGCTACGCCAGAAGGCTGTTGACGCTGACCTGCATCTACGGCTTCTGGAAATATGCCACGGATCTTGAGCGCCAGGAGACCGATAGATATCTGGAAATGCTCTACCATCTGCAGTTTAAACCTCTGGCGGCCTCCATCAAAAGACAATAACCATCCAGAAGATTGTCTGACATGTGGATACAACCTAGAGCCAGGAAAAAAACCGCCTTCTGCGGACGACCACGAACTATCGCTGGAGGAAGCCGTACTGCTGCAGACCGTCTATAATACCGGCGGCATAGCTCTCAGGGCTGAAATATATATTCTGCCTGCCTTTGAACTTCTCCATCTCATCGCTGTAATTAGCGACAACCAGGCCTCTATTCTGTCCGGAGAGCATGTCTTCTTCGCTGCCCGAGTCTTCAGCAACCATGACATAACGGGAAGAAAACTCATACTTATAACGGATATAGCTGATGGCTTTGCCCTTTGAGGCCCGCACCGGGAGAATATCGAGAAACTGGCCCCGGCAGTAATTGACATGACAGCGCAGCTTTTGCTCCGCCAGGGCTTGCTTGATTTGCTCAAATCGTCCTTCTTTATCCTCAAGATAATAACTGATTTTATAGCTGCGCTGGCCCTCCGCTTCCTGAGAAACCAGGAAGTCAAACCGGCTCAGCACATCCTTGATCTCTTCCGGCTTCCACTGATACCCAAGATAGTTATACCACCCTTTATCTATGCGCAAATCCGGTCCATAATATATTTCCGTGCCCACCGAACATATGAGAATATCCGGTGTTGGAATATCATATTCGGTCATGGCCTCGATGGTCGACTCAAGGCTGCGACCGGTGGCCATTCCCCAGGCAAGCTCCTGCTTATGATTCTCCAGGAGGTGGAACAGGTTATACATACTGTCATCATCCCCGACAAGGGTATCATCGATATCGGTAATGAGCAGGCGGTCGACAGCGGTCAAACGCTTTCCGAATGAAGGCCGCCTGCGAGTACCCGAAGTTTCCTCCTCAACCTGGTCCTGCCCTTTGCGTTCGGGAAGAAGCGTATAGATATTCTCCAGATACGTTTTACAATGAGCATGCCAGGAATAATGCTTGCGAACCCCGTTGATGGCATTATTTGAATAATGATCCCACTTTTCCCCATCCACCAACAGAGAACGAAGAGCCGAGGCTATTTGCACGGTATCGGCAACATCCACCAGGATGCCGTTGTCGCAATTGGCAACGATGTCACGGGGGCCGCCGTCATCCGTTGCCACGATCGGCAGGCCGCAGGCTGAGGCCTCGATCAGGGTGATACCAAAAGGCTCGACAAGGGCTGGATTGAGAAACACACCATGTGTCTCAGCACACAATCTGTACAGTTCTGGAACCTCGGTTGCAAAATCGTGCTTTTTGGGAATGGCAAGTTTACCGTAAAGATCATACTTGTCCATCTGGAGCAGCATATCGGTGAGAACATTCTGCTCATTCTCCTCCATTTTACTGATGTTGCCTCGTATCCCTGCAAAAATGGCAAGGTTGGCAATGGCCTGCAGCTCTCTGTCCTCACCGTAGGCCTTAATGAGCCCGGTTATATTTTTTCTATGATCCGGCCGGCAGAGTGCCAGGATAAAGGGCTTCTCAGGCTTTGCCCAGAAACGGTTCAACTCATTGAGCAGAGTACGCCGGGTCTGCTTGACCTCTTCGTTGAGCAGATCGCTGTCCAGCTGCACGTCGTAATAGGGATAGAATATTTCCAGGTCAATACCCGGAGGGATGACGGCATAGTTTGGCTTTGTACCATTTTCATACAAGCCGTATTGCTTATCGATCTCCTGCTGGGTAGACGTAACAATGAGATTGGCGTGTTCTATGACTTCCTCTTCCCGCATTATGCGAGTGGACATTTTGTAGTGGTCATCAATGCGTTTTTCCGTAAGACCATCAGCCAGCAGCTTGTTTTTTTTGTTGCGTCCCATGGAATGCCCGGTAAAGACCAGCGTTGCGTCAAAGGCATTGGCCAGTTCACGGGCCACATAGCCGGCATCGGCATAATGGCCATGAAAGAGATCGGGCGCTCTTTCCTGCGTCTTTAAATAACGGATGGTATTGTCGATAAACTCTTCGAGATGGGGCCAAAGCAACTCTTTGCGGATATATTTCTTGCCGCCGCAGCGTATCCGGACAATACGGGCCTTTTCCGAGAGTTGTTCAATCGGCTCTCCATAGTCGTTTGCAACCGATTTGCCTTCGATGCGCCGGGTAAATAGATCAACCTGTCCGACTTCGTCCAATTCCCCCAGCGTCCGGGCCAGTTCCAGGACATACTTCACCTGGCCTCCGGTATCGGCATCGACCCCCAGCTCCGGTCCTTCGCCTCGTATAAGCCCGTGTATGCTGAACAAAAGGATATAGAGTTTGTCCGATTCCATAATGAAGTTATTTTCAGGGTTACTCCCCCGGCTGAGTTCATCTTCTGATGATACCTGCAAATGCAGCTCAATACTTTTGTATCCTAACGTTTAAATTGCACTATTGCAAGCTTTACTCCATGCTTGCAAGTGCACCATGCGATTACACATCATATCATACTTCACCCGTTACAATATTAGCATCTTTTACGAAAAATCAAGCTTCCGGCAGCCCTTGCTTCTACAGTCAAATACTCCACACAATGGTTCTAAAAAATAATCGCTTTAATATATTGCCTTGAAAGTATATATTGGTATTAATGATACTTGCAACACATGATACTTGCAACACATCATTGGCGGCTGCTATGCCGAAACGTGATTTGCCTGACCACAAAATTTTTCCAGAAGAGGTGAGCACATGGATACAAACGAAATGATTGCAAACTTGGCCATTTTTTCGGGTATGGAAAAAAAGTATCTGGAGGAAATTGGACAACATGCTGAAGTACTGAAGTTCGATACCGGCAGAACCATTTTCAAAGATAGGGAAAAAGCAGATACAATGTATGGCGTACTCAGTGGAGAAGTAGAATTAATCCTTGTCGCCAGGGATGAAATCTTAAAAACCGACGTTCAGTTTGAAGAATACGCACGTACTCAAACCGAGACAGTGGAGCGAGAGATTATCGTCGATACCATCAGCCCCGGGGAGATTTTTGGTTGGTCCGCCCTCACCCCTGCCGGGCAATTTACCTCGAAGGCTGTCTGCGCCGAACCCTCCCAAGTTTTCGCTCTCCACGCTGATAAGGTACGAAGTTTTTTTCAACAGCACCCGGATGTGGGATATGTCTTCATGGAACGCCTCGCCGAAGTCATATCACAACGGCTGGCCAAACGAACGGACAAACTGCTCGACGGATGGAGCGAGGCCTTTAAGGTCAACAGGATTTAAGCAACATAAAAAAGGCCACAACGGTAATACCTGCAATCGCAAAAGAGGTGATGCCACGAGGTGATGCGGAG
>JBHEOR010000169.1:0-490 GCA_046260685.1 Desulfopila sp. | reverse complement strand
CCGCCAGTACTGTGACGATATCATTTTCCTTGAGCCGAAGAAGAATTGCATCTATGGTCTTCTCCACATGCGCCGTGTCAATACCGCGCAGACCGTCATTGGCGCCTATCTCCAGGATGACGATCTTCGGCTTTTGCCCCAGTATCCAATCAAGGCGGGAAAGTGTTCCACTGCTGGTTTCACCGCTCACACCGGCATTTACCACACGGAAATCATAGCCCTGCTGTTCCAGCCGCTCTTCCACCAAGGCGGGATAACTTTTGCGCGGATCAACACCCAGCCCGGCAGTCAGGCTGTCGCCGAGGGCAACAATACGTTTGAGCGGGGACTGCTGCACCGCCTGCTCATTTACCGGAGTGACAGGTTCTTTCTGATTATCGCAGCCATGGACAAAAATCATCACCATCACGAGTACCAAAAATTGATTAAATCGATATCTCATTACGTGTTATCCATCTTTTCTCCAGCTTCGGCATCAATGTGTCCGCGC
>JBHEOR010000168.1:0-5693 GCA_046260685.1 Desulfopila sp. | reverse complement strand
GAGCCACAAGGCCATCCACAATGCCTCCATGTTTGTGGAAGATGGTGGTACACTTCTGCTTTTTTGCCAATGTTCCGAAGGCGTCGGTTCGCAAACCTTTCTCCCCTGGTTCGACAAAGGCGGTTTTGCCAATGCTTTTGACGAACTTGCCCAAAACTACCAGGGCAATGGAGGGACCGCGCTGGCCATGATGGCGAAAACCGCCCGCATCCATATTACACTGGTCACCGAACTGTCAAAGGATATCTGCCGCGCCATCGGTGTTGAAAAATATACCCCCGACCAGGCCCTGCAATTCATCAGGAACACCACCACCAGGACAGCCTATATCGCCAACGCCAGCCTGCTCGTAAAAAAAGAACGTCCATAGATTCGGCGAGCAACGCGAACAACGATGAAGATATCGAGTTATTACGGCGACGCATCTTTTGCTGGAGAGTTCATTCGTAGCGTCTTCCGGGGAGAAAATTACTATAGCTAACGTTTTTAAAGGGTTTGCCCACCCTCAATCATGCGATGCAATGGGACATATGACGACACCACCTGCCGCTTTTTCTTTCAAGTGTTCGGCTGGTCGGGCTCACAGACTATCTCCGATTCAGTCGGCTGGGCGGATGTTCGGCATGTAAAGAAAAGGCCGGGAATATCTCCCGGCCTCTTGTCATCAGCTGCAAGACGCGCATTGAGGATGCCGCAATCCTACTCCATCCACCAGCGCTCGGCAACCCTCATGCCGTCCATGGCCATATGGCCTGATATCGGACCATGGGCCAGCTTATCGAGATTAGCTTCCACCATCTGATTGTACATGGGCACGATTGTACCGCTGTCATTTTTGCATATCTGCTGCATCTCGCCATACATCTTGGCACGCTTGGTGGTATCCAGCTCCGCCCGTGCCTTGATCAGCAGTTCGTTGAAACGGTCATTCTTCCAGTTGGTGTCGTTCCAGTCAGCGCCGTCGGCATAGGCAACGGTGAACATCATGTCCTCCGTCGGCCGGCCACCCCAATAGCACATACACCATTCCTTCTTCATCCAGACATTACTCCAGTAGCCATCATCCGGTTCGCGCACGACGTTTATATTGATCCCTGCCTTTTTAGCCTGCTCCTTCACCATAATTGCGGCATCGACCGCACCTGCAAAAGCGGCATCGGCGGCATGCAAGTTGAAGGTATGATCAAGCATTCCTGCCTTCTTCATATAAAATTTTGCTTTTTCCGGATCATATTTTCTCTGCTCCAGGCTGTCATCATAATATCTGTTAACAGGAGCAATGGGGTGGTCATTCCCCAGCTCGCCATAGCCGCGCAGTATCTGACTCAACAGTTCCTCACGATCTATGACATGCTTGAGGGCCATTCGAACATTATTGTCATTATAGGGCTTCTTGTTTGTCAGCATGGGCATGGTGTAATGTGCGGTCGCCGTAGTGGAAGTGACATCAATTCCCGGCATCCTTTTCATCAGGTGAACAGTTTTCAGCTCAACCCGGTCCATATAATTTATCTGTCCTGTTTTCAGTGCATTGGTTCTGGCATTTGTATCGACAATGGAAAGGGTCTCAACTTCATCAAAATGGCCCCGTCCCTCTTTCCAATAGTTGGGATTGCGCGTGGCAAAAGCCCTGACACCCGGCTCCCATTTCTGCAGGACATAGGCGCCGGTACCGATCCCTTCTTCCCACTCCTGCCCTGTGGTTCCTGCCGGACAAATGCCAAGGTGGTAATCACCCAGCAGAAAGGGGAAATCGGCGCTTCCTCCGGAAAGCTCAAATATGATTTCATACTTTCCATCGGCCGTGATATCTTCAATGGACTTGAGATAGGCCTTGGCGCCTGACTTTGACTTTTCTCCCCGGTGATGGTTAATGGTGTAGATAACGTCTTCAGCCGTCATGGTTTTGCCGTTATGAAACTCAACACCTTGGCGCAGCTTGAATCTCCAGGTCTTGGCATCGGGTGAGGCCTCCCAGGATTCAGCAAGTTCTGGAATAGGCTCCAGCTTGTGATTGATTTCGACGAGGTTATTGCGCAGCTGCCAGTTGAGATTCTGGTTCATGTTGGAAGTCAAGGTGCCGGGGTCCATGGAATCAGAGGTTGAACCACCGGTTACCCCCAGTATCAAACGTCCACCCTGTTTGGGAGTAGCTGCCCGGGCCGTGCCGGAAAGCAGGGCAGGCGAGATCGCCGCTGTCAGCCCCAGTGCCGTTACCTGGGCGACAAACTGTCTTCTGGTAATTTTGTTCTGTTCAAACATTTTCATCAAGATTGATAAATCTGACATCTGTTCCTCCTCAATTTCCTTTGATTAGTACAACCTGGCTGGTTAGAGCTGCCTTCATCGGCAAAACACAAAATATGACTCACACCGCCAACAATGTTTTGCACAAAATTATTTTACACCACTTTTTTGCATTTTGCCAGCTTTTCCAGATTTTTTTGAACATTTCCTTCTACGCAGTACATAGAGAAAAATTCATTTCCGCATGTATATCAGGAGGCTATCGGATCGCAAAAAACGGCAAAATATGGTAGGAACCTTCACATAACTTTATAAAACCGGCCACGATAAATACCACGGGGAGACAATTGAAAACAGATATCTACAGTGATTTTCATATGCACAGTCACTTTTCAGACGGCAGTGCGGCAGTCGACACCATGGCGCAACACGCAGTACGCATGGGACTCTCTCAAATCTCCATCACAGACCATATGCCTCTGCCCTTTGCTACACGTTACGCCATGAGGGCAAATGCAATAAAGCCTTATACATCTACAATCGCCCGGGTCCGGCAACAGTTCGCCGGAACGTTGCACATAAAAAGGGGCATGGAGGTTGAGTTCCTTCCTGAACTGCGTCAGTGGATCTGGAATCTTATCAGCAGTCAGGGAGACAGAGACAAAAACTGGGACCACCTGATAGCCTCTATCCACCATTTGCCGGCAGGAGGTGCTTTTCATCTTGTCAACGGATCATCCCTGGAGTTTACACCGCTGCTTGAACACTACAACCATGACGGCAGAGCCCTGTGCACAGCATACTATCGCATACTGCAGGAGGCATATTCCACGGGCTGGTTTGACAGCGCCGGCCACCTCGACGTCATCAAAAAACACAACAGCCCCACACCTTTTTTCGATGAATCTTCCCCATGGTATCGATCACTGCTGCTCGACACCCTGAGCAGCATCAAAGAAAACAACATGACAATGGAGATCAATACGGCAGGCTTTAACCATCCTGCCGGACAACAATACCCCAGCGCATGGATCATAGCAGAAGCAGTGACCATGGGAATAGATATTGTCCTGAGCTCGGACTCACACTCACCCGACACCCTGGGGCAATATTTTGCTGAGTTTGCCGTGTTGTAGATATTTCTCCGCATTTTTGCCCAGGCAGGGCCGGCAGGAGCAACAGGCATAGCGTATTCGAGATGCAAGCCGGTCTAGGCCATGCCTGTGTTTCTTATATTGCAAAGAAGCGCCTAATCGTTATACTTATTTCATGATAGACATTAAAAGAGTAAGGGAGGCAGAGAATCTCATTTTTAATGCAGTGGTGGAGGCCAGACCATGAACAACCACGAGAAACTATATGATTGATATACGCACGTTGAATACGGACAAGGACCGCTTCACAATCACACAAGGCACCCAAACGATGAAAGCGGTGGTGACGACAGGCCATGGCGGATATGAACAACTCGATTACAGGGATGTTCCCATACCACAACCTGCACAAGGCGAAGTGCTTGTCCAGGTTGTGGCTGCAGGAGTCAACAACACAGAAATCAATACACGCCTTGGCTGGTACTCCTCCTCGGTGACAACCGTAACGGATACTCTCGGCAGTGATGATGAAGAGAAAACCAGGCAAAAGGCGGACGGAGGCTGGAACGAAGCAACGCCGTATCCCTTAAGAGTAAAAAGCCGAATAACCGGTGACGAGACTGATCAGCTCGCTAGGAGGCTGTTTCGCAAATGCCCCTGCCCGGTCTGGATAATACGCAACTCCCACCAGAATACTGAAAAACATCCTCAATTGTTATATGAAAAGCCTCAATACCGATGAGCCAGTTCTCTGGCTGCTCAAGAAAATTATCCATTTATCACTCAAAAGCCTGGCGTTGCTCATGGTTGTAGTCATTGTCTTCGGTGTTATCGACGTTGGCTGGACACTCTACCAGCGTCTGCTTGCGACTCCAACATTCATCCTTAACATCGGTGACATCCTGGCGACATTCGGTGCATTTATGGTCGTGCTCATAGCAATCGAAATATTTCAGAATATCATCCTCTATCTCCGCGATGACGTCATACATGTCAAAATCGTCCTTTCCACCGCTTTAATGGCTGTAGCCCGTAAAGTCATCATTCTTGATTATGATGAGTTGGCACCCATGTACATTTTTGCCACCGGCGTCGTCCTCATTGCTACAGCCATTGCCTATTACGGCGTTCACAAAATCCCCGACAGTACAGTCGAGGAAGATCATGCCAAGAAGCTGCTCTAAACTGTTCAAGGCACGATTTTTACAGCCACGGTATCTATCGGCCAGGACTGCCTGCGATGATGCAAGAAGGGGCTTTCCTCGCCGATCCGGAAGTGGTAGGATAGCAGGATCAAGAGTTACGAATACTCGATACCACCATTTACAGAACAGGTTTGATCATGAAATATTCCGAAGCCCGCCAGGGAAGAGTGTTTGTCCTTCGACTTGAGGACGGCGAAATCGTGCACGAGGTGATAGAAGAATTCGCCCGTAAAAATAATATCCGCGCAGCCTCACTTGTCATCCTCGGCGGAGCGGATGACGCCAGCCGTCTGGTGGTCGGGCCCGAGCAAGATCGTACAGTGCCGCTTCAACCGATGATACGCGAGCTGACCAACGCCCACGAGGTCACTGGAACGGGCACCATCTTCAGCGATGAACACGACAACCCGATGCTGCATATGCACATGGCCTGCGGCCGCTGGGATATGACAACCACCGGCTGTATCCGTGCCGGAGTCAAGGTCTGGCGGGTTATGGAGGTAATCGTCCATGAGCTGGTCGACACAAGTGCCAGACGGGAGATAGAACAACCGCTGGGCATTGCCCTGCTGCAACCGTAAACGCTGCTTCCCCTGATACGCCGGCAACACGACCGGGACTATGTTCAGTGCCCTTTTGACGGTGTAACAGTCCTGCTCCGGAAGTGCTCCATCGAGCTTTCAAACTCCATGGCGCGGCCCGAGTTTCATTTTGATATCGACAATGGGCGTGCCATCGAGAATGTCCAGCCCTGAAACCGTGATTGTGCTTGCCTCAATCGAAAGCACTTGCAATTCCGAAATGGCTATGGGATTGGGACGGACCGGGCTGCGTGTTGCAAACACTCCCCGCAGCCCCCGTGACCTATCGCCGCGCGGATATACTTTCATGGTCGCCCGATCCGCCTGGTGCAGCCAGAACAAAACCACAATAGTCTGCCCGGCTTCAATACCGTCCAGTGCCTCGAGATAGTCCGGATATATTTCCAGGGTGCCGACCCTGTCTGATTCGCTGAAGTTCTTTGGTGCATCCTCTCGACTGGTTATATCACCGTGCAGTACACCGATGATACATAGCTGCGGCGGTAGTTGCGATTCCTGTTGCGATTCCTGTTGCGATTCCTGTTGCGATTCTTGTTGCGATTCTT
>JBHEOR010000167.1:0-5728 GCA_046260685.1 Desulfopila sp. | reverse complement strand
AGCGAATATCGTCAAGGAGTTCCAGGACAAAGGGCATTGTGTCGCCATGGTGGGTGACGGCATCAATGATGCCCCGGCTCTTGCCCAGGCTGATGTGGGTATCGCCATGGGCACCGGCATAGACATTGCCATAGAATCGGGGGATGTGGTGCTCATGAAGGGCAATCTCGACGGAGTCGGCACGGCGCTGCAGTTGTCGGGCGCGGTGATGAACAATATTCGCCAGAACCTCTTCTGGGCCTTTGGCTATAATGTCCTGGGCATCCCGGTTGCGGCAGGGCTGCTCTTTGTATTCGGCGGACCGGCGCTCAGTCCCATGTTTGCCGGGGGCGCCATGGCTCTGAGCTCCGTTTCGGTTGTCGCCAACGCCCTGCGCCTGCGTAAATTTTCCGGAGCAAGGAGATAACCGGCGAGCCGCATTTTGCTCTTCTGCATAACCGTCTGTTTCGTCGACAATATTGGTGCAAAAACAAATGCGTGAAGATAGATCGCAGTGGATTTCCTTTTTTTCTTGACTTTTACCCTCCGTGTTGGCTATATATTGGTGCTTAAATGAATGGGTATTCATTAATTGCCCAGCATTGTGATGCTGTGGCGTAACATATTCAGATTAAACAAAAAAGAGGAAACTTATGTCTAAATTAGTAGCACCTCATGGTGGAAAAGGTCTTGTATGTGCCCTTCTTGAAGGCGCCGAGCGTGATGCGGAGATCAAAAAAGCCCAAGGCTTGAAGCAAATCGAGATTTCCGGACGTACCAAAGGCGATCTTATCATGATGGGCATCGGTGGTTTTTCCCCCCTGGAAGGTTTCATGGGAAAAGCTGACTGGAAAAACGTCTGTGAGAATATGCAGCTTGCCGACGGCACATTCTGGCCCGTCCCCATTACGCTCGATGTAAAGAGCTCTGACGCCGCCGAGATAGCCGAAGGCGACGAGATTGCATTGGTACGAGACGGTGAAACCTTTGCAACCATGAAGGTCAATGAGAAGTACGACATGACCGATGAAAACAAGAAGTGGGAGTGCGAGAAGGTTTTCCTTGGCGAGGGTGAAGAGTCTGTCGACGGTAATTTCTGGAAGATCGCTCCTGAAGATCATCCCGGCGTCAAGATGGTTCTGGCACAGGAAGATGTCAACATCGCCGGTCCGGTCAAGGTTCTCTCCGAAGGCCAGTACCCCAAAGAGTATCCCGGTGTGTATCTCAAGCCTTCCGAGACACGGGCAATGTTTGATGAGCGCGGCTGGTCCAAAGTTGCCGCCCTGCAGCTGCGTAACCCCATGCACCGCTCCCATGAGCATCTGGCCAAAATCGCGGTCGAGGTATGTGACGGCGTTTTGATCCACTCGCTCATCGGTAACCTCAAGCCGGGCGACATTCCGGCACCGACACGTGTTAAGGCCATCGATGTCCTTATCGAAAATTACTTTGTTAAAGAAAACGTCATTTCAGCAGGCTATCCGCTTGATATGCGTTATGCCGGTCCCCGTGAAGGCCTGCTCCATGCCACCTTCCGCCAGAACTACGGTGTCAACCGCATGCTGATTGGTCGCGATCACGCCGGCGTGGGCGATTTCTACACATTGTTCGAAGCGCAGGAAGTTTTCGACCGTCTGCCCCAGACCGGCGATACCGGCAAAGACCTGCAGTGTGCACCAATGAAGATCGACTGGACTTTCTATTGCCACAAGTGTGACGGCATGGCTTCTCTGCGCACCTGCTGCCATGATAAAGATGCCCGCGTTATCCTCTCCGGTACCAAGCTCCGCAAGGCGCTTTCCGACGGCGAAGAGGTCGTTGATCATTTTGGACGTGAAGAAGTGCTCGATCTTCTGCGTGAGTACTATGCTGGACTGCAAGATAAAGTAGAGGTAAAAATGCAGGGTGCCGCCTCCGGTGACTCCATGTAATTTTACAGTTTAGCTGAGTCTTTTTTAAGGAGATATCGCCCTGTCGGGTGGTATCTCCTTTTTTTTGGTTCAGTGGTTTACCGGCAAGCAATTTTTCCATTGGTATGGCAAAATAGGTTTTTTGGGTGTGACCTTTATACGAGTCTTTAATGAACCCTGAACCCTGAGAGGCAACGTATGAAAAACGGTGGTGAAATGATGGTCGGGCTGGGAGAGCGAACATATCCCATACGCATTGAATATGGATGCTTAGAAAATATCGGGGACGACCTGGCGCGCCGCCATATCGCCCATCGCTATTGTGTCATTGCCGATGAAACGGTGGCGGCACTCTATGCCGACACGCTGGTTCGATCATTGCGGCAAAGCGGTATCGCCGCCGAACTGGTCACATTTCCCGCCGGGGAGGCAAGTAAAAATCTTGGCCTCTTTGCCGACCTGTGTTCGACACTGGCCCGTAAGGGCTATGATCGTAAAGACGGGATTATTGCCCTGGGCGGCGGTGTAACCGGCGATCTGGCCGGCTTTGTGGCAGCCGCCTATTTGCGCGGCATTGCTTTTGTCCAGGTACCGACTACTTTGCTTGCCCAGGTGGACAGCTCCGTTGGCGGCAAGACCGGCGTTGATATCGCCGAGGGTAAAAATCTGGTGGGCGCCTTTTATCAGCCCAGGGCGGTGTATATCGACACTGCTGTTCTGCAAACCCTTGCTGATGAGGAATTTGGCGGCGGCATGGCCGAGGTCATCAAATACGGGGTTATTCGTGATACCCGCTTTTTCCAATATCTGCGCAATGAACGTAGCGCTATCACCTCGCTTGACCAAAAGGCTATCGAATATATCATCGAGACATGCTGTCGCCTGAAGGCCGAAGTGGTTGCAGAAGACGAGAAAGAGTCCGATGTCCGCAGGATTCTGAACTTTGGCCACACCATAGGCCATGCCGTCGAGGCGGTGTCCGACTTTACCATTATCCATGGCCGGGCGGTGGCCATCGGCATGGTGGCGGCGGCACGTATTGCCGTTCGCAAGGATTTGTTGTCCCGGCATGAATGTGATGAGATCATGCAGATCCTGCGGGAATATGACCTGCCGACCGAGATTCCCCCTGAATTTGATCGAAATCTGATCAAAAATTATCTGCTGACCGATAAGAAAAGCGTGGCCGGCAAGATTGCCTATATCCTTCCCCGCTCAATCGGGGAGGTGTGTATTACCGACGATGTGGATGATGCGATCATTGATGCGGTTATTGCGTAGGTATTTAAACACGTCATGGGAGAATGTCTATGAACAGATTTGACAGCGGCCTTTTTCTTGAAAATATTGAATGGTTTGACGAGACCGGAGAGGAGCTTCTGCACCGTTTGCCGGAGCAGGGCTCCGGTGAGATAAAATTTGGAGCGCAGCTGACTATTCGGGAAAGCCAGGCCGGTGTCGTTTTCTACAAGGGCAGGGCGTGCGACGGGTTTGGGCCGGGAAGGCACACCCTGAAGACCGGCAACCTGCCCATTCTGACCAAGATTCTCTCCATTCCGTGGCGCGGTAACAGCCCGTTGCGCGCCGAGGTGTATATTGTCAACATGAAATATTTCACCAATCTGAAATGGGGGACCAGCAACCCCATCGCCTTTCGGGACGCCGAACTGGGGAAGGTTCGCCTGCGCGCCCATGGCATTTTTAATATGCAGATAGTGCAGCCGGTACTCTTTATCAATGCCATGACAGGGACCATGGCAAAAATGCAGACAGAGGATATTTCCAGCTACCTCAAGCGGATAATTGTTTCGCGTTTAAATGATTATCTTGGAGAAACCCTCGACACCATCATGAATCTTCCGGGAAAATATGATGAGCTCTCGGTGGAGCTGCAAAAGAGGCTGGTCAGTGATTTTGCCGACTTTGGCCTGCGTTTGAGCCATCTCTACATTACCTCGATAACTCCGCCGGAGGAGGTGCAGCGGGCCATCGATGATCAGGGTCGCCTCAGGGTCATCGGTGATATGGATAAATTTGTCAAGATGAAGGCGGCCATGGCCATGGAAAAGGCGGCAACGGCCCAGGGCGAAGCCGGTGCCGGCATGGGAATGGGCATGGGGCTGATGATGCCGGCCATGTTCTCGCAGCAGGCTGCGCACAAGGCACAGCTCGGCAGCCAGGTTGCTCAAGAAACGAAGACAACCTGCCCCGACTGTAACCATGCCATACCTGAAGATGCCAGGTTTTGCCCGCTCTGTGGCCATCAGCAGGTTATACACAGCAAATGCAGCAACTGCCGCAAAAACCTTGCCCCGAACGCAAAGTTTTGTTCGAAATGCGGAACACCGGTTGAGACCAAAGCAGAACAGCGATTCTGTGCTGAATGTGGTACCGAGAACATGCCCGGAGCTATGTTTTGCAATCAATGCGGGGCGAAAATATAACGCTGATTACCAGGCAAGTAGAAAGAAAAGAGCAACTGTGCCGAAAGTAAGAGCAATTGCGCTGAAAGTATCAGGCATCAATGGAACTCAGTTATCTGCAGAATTGTCCGGCATGCGGCGCGCCGATCCAGCTGAGCGAGGGCGACAGGATAATTGCGTGTGAGTACTGCGAGTCGCGCAATTATATGGCCTGCCGGGGACCGCAGCGCTTTGTTTTGCCCGATACCATTGGTCCGCAATTGGTGCGTGGCGATGTGCTCTATATTCCCTATCTTCGTTTCAAAGGACATATTTACTCCTGCCTGGGAGAGGAGCTCGACTATAAAATTGTCGATACCACGCAGCTGGGCTATGACAACCGCAGATTACCCGCATCCCTTGGCCTCAGACCGCAGGCCATGAAGGTTGAACAGATTGGAGGGCGCCGTCGGGAACGTTTTGTGCGCCTTAACCAGAAGGTGGTGGATATCTTCAACAAGGCTGCCAGGCTGACATCCGCCTTTTCCCGGAGTAGCGGGGTACGACGCCAGGAGGCACGGCTTTACCATCGCTCCTTTATAGGAGAAACCATCAGTTTTATCTATCTGCCCACCTATTTTACAAACGATACCTTGATGGATGGTGTCCTGAAGCGGCCCATCACCGGGCGTATGGATCGGCAGGCCTTGCTGGACCGGACTGTGTCCTGCAAAAAGGAGTGGCTGCCCCATTTTATCAGCGCGCGTTGTCCGCACTGCGGAGCTGGTATGACAAGTGCGGCTGACAGCCTGGTCCAGGAGTGTCATAATTGCAGTACTCTGTGGCAGGAGCATGGCGGGGTGTTTCGTAAAATTGAGTACTCGTTTGTCGATGGCGGCAGAGATCCGCTGTATCTGCCGTTCTGGCGAATACGTCCCAGGGTGCATGGCGGAGCCTTACGGAACTTTGGCGATTTCGTCGATCTGACGAACCAGCCGGTGGTACTGTCGGCCACGCAGAGGGAAAAGCCGGTAACATTCTGGACCCCCGCCTTTAAGATACGTCCCAAAGAATTCCTCCACATCGCCAAATGGCTCACCATGGGCCAGCAGAGCCTTCCTGCTGAAGGGACAAGGTTGCAGCGTCGGATTTTTCCCGCGACGCTGCCCTCGCGTGAGGCCGTCCAGGCGCTTAAGGCAGTGCTGACCGAGGCGGTACTGAACAAACGTGCCTTTATTCCAACACTGCCCGGGCTTCGTCTGCAGGCGGAAAAGGTTGATCTGGTCTACCTTCCCTTTCATGCCTTGGGCCAGGATCTGGTACAGGAACATACCAGACTTGCAATTTCCAGAAGAGTTCTCTATTACGGCAGGACCATGTAGGTTTTTGCCGGCAGGAGGTAGAACAATACAACTATAAATCAATACAAATCGTAAC
>JBHEOR010000166.1:0-5749 GCA_046260685.1 Desulfopila sp. | reverse complement strand
GAGAAATGGGAGGTCAGCCGTAAAGAGCAGGACCAGTTCGCCGCTGAATCCTATCGCAGGGCTGTGGCGGCCATTGCGTCCGGCACATTCAAATCCCAGATAACGCCGGTCACTATTGCCAAGAAAAAAGGTGATGTCCACTTCGATACCGACGAGTGTCCGGTGGAAACCACCTATGAGGGCCTGGCGGCAATGCGGCCAGCTTTTTGCAAAGAGGGCTTCGGCACCGCCGGCAACGCCTCCATCATCAGCGACGGTGCCGCGGCGACGCTGGTCATGAGCAGGGAAAAGGCCGAGGAGCTTGGCTGTACCATTCTTGCCGAAATCGGCGCCCAGGCATCGGCCGGTATTGCGCTCAAGCATGTCCTTATGGCCCCGATTCTTGCCATCCCCAAGGTCCTGCAAAAAGAAGGCATAACGCTTGCTGATGTTGAGCTTTTTGAGATAAACGAAGCCTTCAGCGGGACTTCGGTTGCTATCAACAAGGTACTCGAACTCGACAGCTCGATTATCAATGTCAACGGTGGCAGCGTTGCCATCGGCCATCCCATCGGTGCCAGCGGGGCCCGTGTGCTGACGACCCTGCTCCATGAGATGCGAAACCGCGATGTCAAAACCGGCCTTGCTTCGCTCTGCCTTGGCGGCGGTGAGGCTGTTGCGCTGGTGCTCAAACGATAACGTGATCAGGGCGCGCCGTGCCCCAACATACTAGGAGCAAACAATGGAGATCAAAACATTCGGTGTAATCGGTTCCGGCCAGATGGGCAACGGCATTGCCCAGGTAGCCGCGGCCAGCGGCCTTGAAGTCCTGATGAGCGATATCACGGAGGAGTTTACCCAAAAGGGCAGAAATGCTATCGGCAAAAACCTCAACCGCATGGTGGAAAAGGGCAAGCTGGAACAAAAAGATGGTGATGCTATCCTGGGCAGGGTCAAAACCACCGTCAATCTGGAAGACATGAGCGGTGTCGATTTTGTCGTCGAGGCGGCGGTGGAGCGGGAGGATCTTAAATTCAAGATTTTTGAGGATCTCGACAGGATCTGTGCTGCCGAAGTGATTCTTGCCACCAATACATCCTCGATTCCCATCGGCAGGATCGCGGCGCAGACCGGCCGGCCGGAAAAAGTTATCGGCATGCATTTCATGAATCCTGTGCCCGTCATGAAACTGGTTGAGGTTATCCGTGGGCTCGCCACCTCGGAAGAAACCTTTGAACAGACCTGGGCGCTGAGTGAGAAATTCGGCAAGACGCCGGCGCAGGCCAATGACTATCCTGGTTTTATCGCCAACAGGATTCTCATGCCCATGATCAATGAGGCGATATTCTGCCTCTATCAGAGTGTCGGCAAGGCGGAGGATATTGATACGGTGATGAAGCTTGGCATGAACCACCCCCTCGGGCCGCTTGCCCTGGCCGATCTCATTGGCCTTGATACCTGTCTTGCCATTATGGAAACGTTGTATGATGGTTTTAAGGATCCCAAGTACCGGCCCTGTCCGCTGCTGCGCAAGTATGTCGAGACCGGCTGGCTGGGCCGCAAGAGCGGCAAGGGCTTCTACGACTATTCCAGGTAATGGCAGCAATACGCCTGCAGCAGGAGGATGAACATGGAACAGCAGAAAAGCGGACCGCCGGCGCAGGAACTTGCAGCCAGGATCGCCGGGCTTCAGTCCGCCCTGCAGCAAAAGGAAATGGATGGTGCTCTCATTGTCCAGAAGACCGATCTCTATTATTTTTCCGGCACCTCGCAGCAGGGATGGCTCTATGTCCCCGTTGAAGGTACGCCGCTGCTCATGGTCTTCAAGGAGTATGACAGGGCGCGTCTGGAATCATCGCTTGGTCATGTTGTCTCACTGGTCAGTCCCAAAAAGATTCCAGGTGCGTTGCAGGAGCATGGCTACAGCCTGCCGGCAACTCTGGGTATGGAGCTTGATGTTCTGCCGGCCAATCTCTATTTTCAGTATTGTGCCATCTTTGCGGGGAGCACTCTAGTCGATACGGCAACACCCATCCGTTTGATTCGTGCCGTCAAGTCAGCCTATGAGTTGGAGAGGATGCGCAGAGCGGCGGCTTTTTCCGACCAGGTGGCCGCCAAATTTGCCGATCTGCTGGAGAAGGGCAAAACCGAAGTTGCCGTGGCCGGAGAGCTTGAGGCCTATGCCCGTGGTCTGGGGCATCAGGGCATCGTTCGTATGCGAATGTTCGGCAGTGAATTGTTTTACGGTCATCTTATGTCCGGGCCTGCCGCGGCGGTGCCGAGTTATCTGGCTTCGCCCACCGGCGGCGAGGGAGTCAGCGAAGTGGTCGGCCAGGGACCGGGCTTTAAAACCATTGGCCGCAACGAACCGGTACTGGTTGACTATACGTTTGCCCACAATGGCTATCTTTCCGATCATGCCAGAATTTTTGTCCTTGGGGAGCTCGATGCCGAACTGGTCCGGGCCCATGATGATATGCTGGCAATCCAGGAAAAGGTCAAAAACGAGGCTGTGCCCGGTGCGGTGACCGGCGAACTGTATCAGATGATGGTGGATATGGCCGCGAAGCAGGGTCATGAGCAATCCTTTATGGGGGTTGGCGAGCGCAGGATACGTTTTACCGGGCATGGCGTCGGGCTGGAACTCGATGAGTTTCCCTTTATCGCCAAGGGCCAGAAGCTCGAGCTTGCCGAGGGCATGACCATCGCCCTGGAGCCCAAGGTTATCCTGCCCGGCAAGGGCGTCGTCGGTATTGAAAACACCCATCTGGTTACTCGCAAGGGACTTGAGCCGTTGACCCGCTTTCCGGATGAGATCTGCAAACTATAAGTAAATCCCCATGGGGATGATAAACAAGGAGTACATCCATGCAAGAACTTGCAATGAATCCGGAAATGCTCACCAATGAAGAACGGGCACAGCTGATTGTCGACTTTTTTCATCGCAACATGGTACACCATGCGCTGTGGTATTCCGAAGTGAAGCACCAGATGGGGGAAGAAAAAGGCCTTGAGTATCTCGCCCAGGCCTCGCGCAAGAGCTACGAAATTCAGATGCGCCACCTCTCCAAACTGCTCGGCTTTGAGATGGTCGACAATGTGCCCGCGCCACTGCTTACAATGAGTACGGAAGAGCAGATGGCACTGCTGGACAGGGTGGCGAAAAACTGGCTGGTCAGCGATGGTGTCTGGTTCCAGACGGTCGAGTTTGCCGAAGGGATGAATGATGCCAAGCGCTGCAACGATTCGTGCTGGGCCCAATTCTCCCCGGTGGAGGCGGCATCGATTAAAAACATGCTGGGGCTGGACAAAAAGCCGGGGCTTGAAGGGCTGAAAAGGGCTCTTGGCTTCAGAATGTATGGTACCATCAACGAGCAGTCAATCCGCGATGAGAAGGAGGAGAGCTTTATTTTCCAGATGGATAAATGCCGGGTGCAGGCGGCCAGGAACCGCAAGGGGCTGGAGGATTATCCCTGTAAATCGGCGGGACTGGTCGAATATACCTATTTCGCCAGGGCCATTGATTCGCGTATTACCACCGAGTGTATCGGCTGCCCGCCGGATGAGCACCCCAAGGAATGGTATTGTGCCTGGAAATTCAGTCTGCCGCGGGCAGAAAACGACAATGAGGAGTAGGATATGCAATTTGAAAATATTACCTTAGAATATAACGGTGCCGCAGCAATTGTGACCATCAACAGGCCCAAGGCTCTGAACGCCCTGAACCTGCAGACCCTGGAGGAATTACGCTATTGTCTGACAGAGCTCAGCGGCAGGGAGGAGGTGGCCGTGGTCATCCTGACAGGCGGCGGGCAAAAGTCCTTTGTCGCCGGCGCCGATATTTCCTATATGCAAAAGCTTGAACCGCTCGAGGCCAGAGGTTTTGCCAAGTTGGGGCATGAAGTCGGCAAGCTGCTGGAGGATATGCCCCAGCCGGTTATCGCCGCGGTCAACGGTTTTGCTTTAGGCGGCGGCTGCGAGCTCGCCATTGCCTGCGACATTCGCTACGCTTCGGACAATGCCAAATTCGGCCAGCCTGAGGTCAATCTCGGCGTTATTCCCGGATTCGGCGGCACCCAGCGATTACCTCGTCTCGTCGGCAAAGGGCCGGCCACCGAGTTGCTCTTTTCCGGTGATATCATCGATGCCGCCGAGGCACTGCGTATCGGACTTATCAACAAGGTGTTTCCCCAGGATGAACTGCTGGGCAAATGTCTGGAGCTGGCGGAGCGGATAGCATCGCGTGGTCCGCTGGCCGTCAAACTCTGCAAGGAGGTTGTCAATAACGGCATGGAGATGGATCTTGCCAGGGCCTGCGGCTACGAAGGGGATCTGTTCAGCCTCTGTTTTTCAAGTGCTGAGCAGAAAGAGGGCATGTCGGCCTTTGTAGAAAAGCGTCCACCACAGTTCAAGGGGGAATAGTATGTATCTTGATCTCACCGAAGAGCAAAAGCTCATCCAGGACACCGCCAGGGATTTTGCTGCGGCCGAGCTCGAACCGGTGGCGGCCGAGCTGGACAGAGGCGGTGACGATGCGATTTTCTATGAGAATCTGCGCAAGCTTGCCGAACTCGGCTTCATGGGGCTGAATGTTGGTGATGAATATGGCGGTTCCGAGGCGGGGGTTGTGGCCTTCAGTGTGGCCATGACCGAAATCGCCAGATCCTGTGGTTCAACGGCGGTAACCGTCTCGGTCAACAATATGGTCTGCGAGGTGATCCAGGCACTGGGCAGTGAGGAGCAGAAGTCGGCCTATATCCCCAGGATCTGCAGCGGTGAATATCCTGCCGGGGCCTTTTGTCTTACCGAGCCGGGCGCCGGCTCCGATCCCGCCGGAATGATTACCACGGCGGTTGAGGATGGCGATGAGTGGGTGCTCAACGGCTCTAAAATCTATATCACCAGCGGTCCCTGTGCCGGAGTATTTGTGGTCTGGGCTGTTACCGATCCGTCTGCTGCTAAGGGCAAGGGGATAAGTCTTTTTCTTGTTGAAGCGGGGACCCCTGGTCTGGTAATAGGGAAGAAGGAAGAAAAGATGGGGCAGCATGCCTCGCCGACCACCGAGGTCCTTTTTCAGGACTGCAGGATTCCGGGCAGTGCGCTGATGGGGCGGCGCAACGATGGTTTTCGCGTTGCCGTGGCCGAGCTTGCCGGCGGCCGCATTGGTATTGGTTCCCTTGCCCTGGGCCTGGGGCTTGCGGCAATGGACCATGCTACAAAATATACGCTGGAGCGTAAGCAGTTTGGTCGGCAGATAAGCGATTTTCAGGCCATTCAATGGAAGATCGCCGACAGCTATACCGAGCTCGAAGCTGCCCGGCTGCTGCTGATGAACGCTGCCTATAAAAAGGATCAGGGGCGCTCATTTTCCAAGGAGGCCTCCATGGCCAAGCTGTATGCCAGCGAAGCGGCCAATCGGGCCTGTTACGAAGCCATGCAGATGCTTGGCGGGTATGGCTACACCAGGGACTACCCCATCGAGCGGTATGCCAGGGATGTCCGGGTCACTTCCATCTACGAGGGCACCAGTGAAATACAGCGTCTGATCATTTCACGGCAGATCCTCCAGGAATTTTCCTGAGGATGATACATGCAAAAAAACAGAAAGGGGATAGAATGGTTAATACAATGTTTACTGAGAGGCGCACCGTACGACGATATAAGGAAGCGGAAATAGAGCAGGACAAACTGGAAAAGGTGTTCGAGGCAGCACAATGGGCCCCTTCCTGGGCCAATACCCAGTGTTGTGAGCTTGTAGCAGTGAAAAATC
>JBHEOR010000165.1:5430-5779 GCA_046260685.1 Desulfopila sp. | reverse complement strand
CAGTCGCAAAGTTGATGCGGAGTCAATCGCCTACCATTATGATGTATCAAATGAGTTTTACCGCCTCTGGCTCGACTCCAACATGGTTTATTCCTGCGGATATTTTCACGATAAAAACGACAGCCTGGAAGCTGCTCAACTACAAAAGATTGATCTGATTCTGAACAAACTCAATGTGCAACCCGGCGACCGTTTACTGGATATCGGCTGTGGCTGGGGGACCCTGATCATGCGCGCAGCAGAAAAGTTCGGGGCTAAGACTGTCGGAGTGACGCTCTCACGCAACCAGTATGAACTGGCACAAGAGCGAATCGCAGCAGCCGGACTGGCCGATCGCTGCGAGGTTCGA
>JBHEOR010000165.1:0-5420 GCA_046260685.1 Desulfopila sp. | reverse complement strand
TGTTATGAGTTACAGGGAACTAGCACAGTCCTACACATTAATTGAAGGAGGATAGTCGCTATGCTCTGGCAGAAATCATTTGATAAGGTCGTTGATCAGCTACGTGATCGTGATATTCCCTTACGCATTCAGCTCTGGAACGGAACCCGAGTCGATCTGGCGGCTCCCCCGCGCGTCGCGTTGAAGGTTTCCGATCTGGCCGGTATCCGCTATTTTCTTAACCCTACCCTTGATTCCTTGGGGCACGCCTATGTTGAAGGAAGCTTGAAGCGGTCGACATAGAAAGTCTGCGCCGCCACTATGTCATGACACTCAATCACTGGACCCAGCATTTTGAAGAAAACAGCGAACAATTGCGTGCTTTAGCCGGTGACAAACGCTGGCGCATCTGGCGGGTTTACCTGGCGGGCTGCGCCCATGGTTTTGCCCAGCACTGGATCTCCGTCTATCAAATTCTGGCGGTCAAGGCAGGTGCATCCGTGTTGCCGTTGACCCGTGAATATCTTAAGCAAGTCTGAGGAGAGTATCGTGCAGAAAAAAATACTGATCGTTGAAGATGAAAAAAGCTTGTTGAAGCTGGAAAGTATTCTGTTGACTACCAAGGGCTACGATGTCGCAGGGGTAACCAACGGTGCTGCCGCGCTGAAAACGATTTCTGATGCGCCACCGGATCTGGTGCTCCTTGATGTGATGTTGCCGGGTGTGGACGGATTTGAGGTTTGTCGACAGCTTAAGAGAGGCCCGCAAACCCGGCACATTCCTGTCATTTTGCTGACCGCAAAAAAATCTCCGGACGATATGGAGCGTGGCAAAGAGGCTGGTGCAGATCAATACATTACCAAACCCTTTAAATCGGCTAAGGTGATCTCAGCGATTGAGCGGTTGCTCAGCCCAACATCGTGATGTGTATTTCCTGATTCTTTGATTTGGTTGACCAGAGTTCGCTTGGCTGTGTTGACATCGGTTGGTCAAGGCGATTAGTGGTCCTTCACTAATTGATCTGGAATGCGAGAAAGCCTAAATCCATCTTTTATTGAAAGAGAAAAAAATGAATGCAAAGGATCGACAATTTGAGAAAGGAGACATGTTGCTGGTGGTGGATGTGCAGAAAGATTTCTGCCCCGGTGGCACTTTAGCGGTCGAAGGGGGAGATGAGGTCGTACCAGTCATCAATTCCTGGATGCGTGCAGGACGAGACGCCGGTATACCGATCTACCTCTCACGGGACTGGCACCCCAAACAGCATCCAAGCTTTGAAAAAAACGGCGGCCAGTGGCCACCTCACTGCGTTCAGGATTCCAATGGCGCCCTTTTTCATGCAGAGCTTGAGGTTCCGATTGAAGCTGAAATCGTCACCAAAGGCACACGCTTCGATCAGGATCAGAATTCTGTTTTTGATCAGACCGGTTTGGCTGTATGGCTGCATAAACAAGGAATTAAACGCATTTTCGTCAGCGGTCTGGCTCTGGATGTCTGTGTTCTCGCGTCGGTACTTGACGGTCTTAAAGCCGAGTTTGAAATGCTGGTGATCAAGAGTGCAACGCGACCAATTACTCCTGAAGGGGGGCGTAATGCCCTGGAAAAAATGCGCGAAGCGGGAGCAGTCGTCCTGGAAGTGTAATTATTCCTTTCTTCGGTGTCAAATACCCTACGAACGGCGAATCAGGCTGTCAAGCTCTGGGATCAGGCAGCTTTTGAATACTGCCGGACTTTCGGACAAATCGAATAAGTTGTCAATCAACAGGCAGATACAAGGAGGCTTATGCGCATGACACCGTTTCGTTACTCTGCTTTGTTGACCGATTTCTACGAGCTGACCATGCTAGCAGGCTATTTTGAGAAGGGAATGCATGAAGATGAGGCGGTTTTTGACCTGTTTTTTCGCACGAATCCTTTCAAGGGCAGTTATGCAGTTTTCGCCGGCCTCGAAACGGCGCTGCGTTATCTCCAGGAATTGCGTTTTACCGACGATGACATCGCTTATCTCGATGCTTTGGGCAAATTCTCATCCGATTTTCTCCAATACCTGCGCGACTTTCGTTTCAAATGCACAGTTGTTGCGCCGCCGGAAGGGACGCTGGTTTTTAATCATGAACCTTTGTTGACAGTGGAAGGCAATCTGGCGGAAGCGCAATTGGTGGAAACGGCCCTGCTCAACATGGTCAACTTTCAGACCCTCATTGCCACCAAGGCGGCCCGCATTCAGAGGGCTGCGGGCAATGGCGTCGTGGTGGAATTCGGCCTGCGCCGCGCGCACGGTCCCGATGGTGGTTTGAGTGCGGCACGCGGCGCGTTCGTAGGCGGTGTACGCACTACCAGCAATGTCTGGGCGGGCCAGGTTTTTGACATTTCTGTGCAAGGTACCCATGCCCACAGCTGGGTCATGGCCTTTGCCGATGAGCTGAGTTCTTTTCGTGCCTATGCTGATGTCTTTCCTGATAGCGCGGTTCTGCTGGTTGACACCTACGATACGCTTAAAAGCGGTGTCCCCAACGCGATCACTGTCGCAAGAGAACTCCGTGAAAAAGGACATGAACTACTCGGCATACGGCTCGATTCCGGAGATCTGGCCTACCTCAGTAAACAGGCCCGCCAGCTGCTTGATGAGGCAGATTTTCCTGATGTCAAGATCGTTGCATCCAATGAGCTCGATGAATACGTGATCGATTCCATCCGTAGCGAAGGAGGGCGGATTGATATTTACGGAGTAGGCACCAGCCTCGTCACCGCCGCAGGCGAAGGCGGTGGACATCTCGGTGGAGTATACAAGCTGGTGCGCCATGCCTGTCAGCCAAAGCTCAAGATAACGAGCGATATCGCCAAAGCGACATTGCCGGATCGCAAGCGGCTGATCCGGGTAATCCAGCCGGATGGCAGTTTTCTTCAGGACGTCATGTGTCGCGAAAATGAAGATTTTAAGATGGGTGATACGGTTTATGATCCAACTAATATGGCCCATTCCAAAAAAATCCCCGAAGGCGTAACGTTCGAGAACTTGCGGCATACCTGGATGGAGAATGGCAAAATCATCAGAGAACTGCCAACCCTTGATTTCTGCGCTGATCGTTGTGCCGAACAGTTGGGAAAAATGCCCACCGGCACCCTTCGATTGCACAACCCGCATATCTACAAAGTTTCCATAAGCCAGGGACTGAAACAACTACGCACTCGTTTAAGGGCAAAGCATCTGGAAGACTGAAAAAACTGTATCTCCCACCTTCAGCAAGAAACATCGGATCTCAGGGGATTCAATAAGGACAGATAAACTCGGATTTTCGGATCCGAGAGCAATGTAAGACAAAATCCAGGATATCCCTAACAGCTTCCGATATTTGACATCATAGCAGTTTATTCAATAATTTTATCTCTTCAAAAATCCATGAACAATAACTTAATACTGCGATCTGACACCTGAGGTACGAACGTCGGCATTATAATGTTGTTTCTACTTCCGATTGAACTGTTAGCTTTAACGTCACATAGACGCTGTATGTTGACAATTTAAATATAAATTGTTGACAAATTATCTACATTACCTTAGATTTTAATTCAAACGTTGTTTTATCAATGTTTGTGCTTCGTCTGAATGAAACCATCGCAAGCTACGTGAGGTGCTTAGACGCGTGTTTTTTTTGCACCGCTGACCTCATAAATTAATCCATCTCAGTAATCAATGAACCTTCGACTGGCGGAGGTTCCACCTCTCAACGATCAGGAAGGAGCAGACAATGCTGAAGAAGATTTTAACGTTTACAGCCGCATGTTTTCTGTTGTGGACCCCCCAGGTATTCAGTCAGAACACTATCAAACTCGACTTGAATGCTATTTACGGAGCCAATAACCTTCATACCCTGGGAGCTGTCGATTTTGCGGAGAGGGTTAAAAAGTATTCGAATGATAGTATTCAAATAACTGTACACCCCGGTGGAAGTCTTGGGTTTAGTGGGCCGGAACTGCTCCGATCAGTCAGGGATGGTCTGGTGCCAATGTCGGACATTCTGATGGGTGTCGTTGCCGGGAGTGAGCATGTCTTTGGGATGAGTTCTTTACCGCGCTTGGTGGGTGATTTTGACGAGTCTCGCCAGCTATACGATGCCGCCAAGCCTGCATATGAAAAAGCTGCAGCCAAATGGAAACAGAAGCTGCTCTATGCTGCCCCCTGGCCACCTAGCGGGTTGGTGACGAAGAATATTGTCAACACAACCGCGGATCTTAATAATCTCAAAACCCGCACCTATGACCGTAATGGCGCCGAGTTCCTGCGTGCTTTAGGAAGCTCCCCGATATCGATGCCCTGGGGGGAAGTCTACTCCTCCCTCACCACCGGCACCATAGACTCGGTTCTGACCTCTTCCGAATCAGCCAAAGATGGCAAGTTCTGGGAGATCCTCAATGGCTTCAAGATCATCAACTATGCCTACCCTCTGAATATGGTGACTATCAATCTCGACTACTGGAACGCGATGAGTAAAGCGCAGCAAGACGCTATGCTCAAGGCCGCAGCAGAGACCGAGGCCGCCCAGTGGAAAAAGGCTCGCAGCAGTAATGACGAAGGGCTTGCCATCATCAAGGAAAACGGGATGAATGTCTCTGAGGCCGATAGTACTTTTGTAGCCGCCATGAACAATGCCGCAAAAATCATTATCGATGAGTATCGCTCCAAGGCTGACAAAGATGTGAACGACATCATTGGCCAATTCACAAAATGATCAACAAATGCTTGCAGGGGATAGATACGTTCTCAAGGGTGGGAGCGTATCTGTCTGCCCTGTTCATGGTGCTGATTGTTGCGTTGATTTCTGTTGAAATTGTTCTGCGTACCTTTTTCAAGACATCAACCTATATTTCAAGCGAATACAGCGGCTATCTCATGGTTGCCGTAGTACTGGCCGGGCTAAGTTATACGTTACGCACCGATGGCCATATCCGCATTACTATCCTGATGGTTCGATTTCCACCGCAGGTGCAGCGTTATCTGGAGGCGGTGGCAATTTTTATGGCACTGCTGATCACCGGATTCATCTGCTATCATGCCACTTTGATGGCGGTTGATGCCTACAACTATGAGATGACCGCCGACTCGATTTCCCAGACCCCTTTGTATTTACCCCAGGCGCTGATTCCCGTCGGTCTGTTGGGTCTGTGCACGCAGTTGTTGGCCCAACTCCTCAGAAAGCTATTTCCATGTTTTCAGAACCCTTAATTCTGGCCCTGTGCCTCTTTGTCGTTCTGTTGATATTGCTGCTGTCGGGGCTGTGGATCGGATTTAGTCTGTTCGGGGTCGGTATGGCCGGCATGCTTCTGTTCCCAATGAATTTGCCTCCGACGATGTCAGCCTGGGATCGCATCGGTGGCTTGTTGGCCAACTCGGTCTGGAACAGTTTGAACTCATCGATTCTAACGGCGTTGCCCCTGTTTAT
>JBHEOR010000164.1:382-5793 GCA_046260685.1 Desulfopila sp. | reverse complement strand
ATTTATCCTTGTATGACGAAGAAGGTAATTCATCCGAGTGGTGGGTTATCGCTTCTCAAACATGCAATCTGTATAATGCGTCTCTTGATAATGTCCCTAAATTTGAAATTGTTGCTGCCAAACAGATTAAAAGCTGCAATGCTGGCTTTATACGTGGTGACCATCCACGTATTTTGCATGTTGAGGCACAATCCCAATCAGATGCCACTGCTGTCATCTCGCTAGAGCTAGATATCCAAAATCGCAAATGGTGTAAACGTGAGATCTTGGCACAACTAGAACCACCTAAGCATAGATTAATCGACGTACCTCGCACCACAGAATCTGATGGACTTAAAAAACTATGGCTCGATAATTTTATCTGCTGGCTAACTCGCAGTTATAATCGTGTAACGCTTCCAGACCAATTTAACGATGCTGTACGTGTCTCAAAGATCGAGGACGTCTTTAAAAAGAAACTGTCTAAAAGCAAAGAAGACCTCTGGGGGATTTATTTTTCTATTCATCCTGATTCTGATGAACCACAAGAAGGAATGATTGGTGAGATGCCACCGCCATATCAGCTTAATATTGTGATAGTTGTGAATGAAGGTGTTGACCCAGAAAAGCACAGAAAAAAAATGGTAGATCAACTTTTTAAGGATGAAGTAAGAGATCCAGAAGATAGTTCAGCAATGATCACTCGTTTGGACCTAGCAAAGAGGCACAAGATTCGTTTGATTGAGCAAGACATTGACGCGCTCAGTGTTGCTGAGTTCACAATAAAGGATCATAAGTCACTTATCCGATACTCATTTATTGACTATTTGTCTGATTCATCATTGACATTGCCTTAATGACTATCAAGAAAATGTAGAAATCAAAATCAACGAAATGCCGGCGACAATTTATTAAACTCTCAACTTGAGATTGCCACGGCACATCTCGTCCAAGCTACTACGGAGCAAAAGTTGAGATGTCTACTGATTACTGCATCAGGCAAGATAGCTAATGTTCACCTTATTCCTGTATCTAGAAAGTTTCGCTGCTTTCAATTCCTAACAACAAAAAGGCAATTTCATATTTGACCTTATCCATGATAGTCTCAACATGAAGAGAGCGGCAACGATTTTACCTTCTTCTGAATCTTTCTCTAGGATTCACACTATTCTCCTCCCATAGCATTCCCAATTCTCTCAATTGTCCTCGGTGCAGATCCCTCGAAGTGGTTGTTGACATAAATAAACATTTCAACCTCTCTTTGTTCCAGTTCCTCCAGCATACCTACCAGGGCCTTGATATCATCATTTCGGGGAGCAATAACCTGACTCCAGTCTTTGCCGGTGACCTTCTCAATACCTTTACGATCAGGACCATGTAAACGAATCACCACGTAATCCTTTATCTGTTTCTTGTACTTGCCGTAGATCTCAAATATCGATGGCATGTAATACCCCTGCAGGAAAACATGGGATAGCCTCTTCTCTTCCAAAAAGGTGAAGTATTTTTGGTTTAGATAATTGGGGTTGCGGCACTCGACACAGTATCTCATCCCTGGTGACAGTTGCTCTGTAAACTCTCCAAACAAATCAATGAACTGGTTCAGACCACCTGGCATTTTCTGTTTGTTCAGGTACTCAAACTGGAACATGAGCGGACCCAGTTTTTCAACCATGCCAGAGATTGAGTAAAGGAATCGCTCCATGATATCAACTGAAAGGAAATATGGATTCGGTATAAGCGGTTCACCTTTTTTGCTGTAGTAGTGAGATAAGGTTATTGCATTGGGAACCTTGACACCGAATTTGAAGTCATCCGGTACGGAAGAGACATATTCTTTTACAACGGCAGGTTTCGGTAATACGACTTTATTACCGGTAAACAATGACCAGAACCACTGGTCAACCTCAACGGTGCTGTAATACCGGCTGTACTCCTGGAGATAGTTAGCCGGTTTTTTCTTTGAATAGATTAGCCCGGCCCATGAATCGTATTTCCAGCTGCAGGTGCCTATGTTGAATTTTCCAAACCCGCTTAGCAGGAGGTCATCCCCTTCAATCAAGCAACCTTTTGAAATATTGAGAAATGATTTTACTGCTTCAGATGCTTCGACTTTTGTGAGACTTTCATGCTTTTTGTAAATTTCCCTATGACCGCAAATGACGGTTGAATCATAAGAGCCAGAAAGAACCGTGGTGCAGAAAAGTATCAATTCAAGACGCGACCCCAGATCGACCCCAGATCCAGACGATCCCAGATCCAAAAGTGTTTTTGCAGAATCATCTCCACCTAAAAGATCCCAAAATCCACTCCGGCCGCCAGGGTTTGGCCCAATGTTTCCAGTTTGGCATAATCCTGCTCAGTGGGAGTGCCGACAATCCTGATGTGTTCCTGTACCTTTTTCCATTTATAGCCGGCGGCAAGGCGATCAACCTGGGCAAGGGCGCCTCGCCCGTCATTTCCGGCACAGACAAACACACAATACGGCAAGCCTATGGTTTGTTGCCGCGCAGCCTCATAGGTTCTGTCAAAAAAATCCTTGATCATGCCGGCCATGGTGCCGAAATATTCTGGTGAGCCGATGGCTATGGCGTCGCAGTTGAGCAGGTCATCCAGGTCGGCCTCTTCCGCTTTTTTCAAATTGACAAAGATAACTTCTTCCAGAGATGCGCCATCGGCAAGCTTGCGGGCCATCTTTTCCATGGTGCCGCTCTGGGAATGGTATATGATCAGGATAGTTTTTTTGGCTGTTGCCATTATTCTCTCCGGAGTCGAGTAAAAACGGAAAAAGGACCGCTTTTCCTGGAAAATTCTATAGAGTATCGTTCTTATATCACATGGAAGGGAGTATGGCCAGCCACCGATTATGTTTGCAAGATGGTGGCATGTATTTTTTTCTGGGTTGTGTTTTCTTCCCTATATCAGCCTATGAGCTGCAAGACAACATGGAACAGCCGGGACGATGGCGGGCCCAGTCCGGTCTCTTGGCGGCATAGTGCTCATACCCGGGATGGTCATCATAGGGGTGGCGCATGACATCGAGAAGTTCGTTGACCAGGGAATTATCGCCCTGTTCGGCCTTGTCTATGGCAAGCTGTGCCAGATAGTTACGCAGTACGTACTTGGGGTTGACGCTGTTCATTTTTGCCTTTTTTTCTTCAAAAGAACGGCCATCACTCTGGAGCCGGGCACGGTATCTGCCAAGCCACTGTGCCATGTTTTCCAGGTACTGGCTGCTGAGGGTTTCCGGCTGGTAATAGGCCGCGTGCAAGAAAGAGTCCAGCGGAGAGGTGAAATGGTCGTCTCTGGAGGTGTCAAGCTCGGCCAGGTTGCGGAAAAAAATTGTCATATCGGTTTCTTCGGCGGCGAGCAGTCCCAGCAGATCGTTGGTCAGCCCTTCATCCGTTGCCGGCTCAAAACGGGCAAGGCCCATTTTTGCTGCCATGGTGTCCACCCAGCCCTGCTGGAAGGTCTGGCGATATTGATCAAGGGCCTCGCCCAGGGCCTCCTGATCATCGATCAGGGGGTGAATGGCATTGGCAAGCTGCGCCAGGTTCCACTGGGCAATATGGGGCTGATTGCCGAAGCAGTAACGTCTTCCCTGCGCATCCGTAGTGTTGGGCGTCCAGCCGGGGTCGTAGTTTTCAACCCAGCCATAGGGGCCATAGTCGATGGTCAGGCCAAGGACCGACATGTTGTCGGTATTCATCACACCGTGGACAAAGCCGACCCGCATCCAGTGGTTGATCATTTCCGCTGTTCGTCTGCTTACCTCGGCAAACCACTGCACGTAGGTTTTTTCCCCGGGCGCGCCGAGGTGGGGAAAGTCAGTGCGAATGGTATAGTCGAGCAGTTGCCGGAGCAGCGCTGTCTCGCCCCGGGCGGCCAGTAGCTCAAAATTGCCGAATCGCAGAAAGGATGGAGATACCCGGCAGACCACGGCGCCCGGCTCGTTCTGCGGGTGGCCGTCATAAAACATGTCGCGCAGAACAGATTCGCCCGTGGTGACAAGACTCAGGGCACGCGTGGTCGGCACCCCGAGGTGATGCATCGCCTCGCTGCAGAGGTATTCGCGCACCGAGGAGCGCAAAACCGCCAGGCCGTCGGCACTGCGGGAATAGGGCGTGGGGCCCGCACCTTTGAGCTGCAGCACCCATCTCTGCGAGTTGCTGTTGACGATTTCGCCAAGATTTATGGCGCGGCCATCACCTAACTGGCCGGCCCAGTTGCCAAACTGATGGCCGCCATAGCACATGGCATAGGGTGTCATGCCGGCAGCAAGCGCATTGCCGGAAAACAGCTCGGCAAACCTTTCTGAGGTACACATTTGTGGTGTCATCTCCAGCAGATCAGCAACTTCAGGAGAATAGGAGATAACTGCCGGAGAGCGCACCTTGACGGGTTTGACATAGGAAAAACAGGCACCGTGCACCTGCCGTCTGGTGTTCATATCGAGCGGGTCGGCGGGCAGTTCCCGTATAAAAGTGTTGTCAAAGGTGAGGTTGTCCAGTGTGTCGGTGGAGATCGGTTTATTCATGAGAGCCTGCATCCTTGCCCGTGGTGATACGAGCTGCGTTTTGGTGGTAAGGGCCTGATCGTTTAGTTTCTTGACAGACTAAGCATGGCAGTAAGATCAGGCAAGAATGATTCTCAAAAACAAACGGCGGCGTTGGAAGACAGACTGTGACAATGGGGAATGAAAACAGACAGAGAAGAATGCCGCGTGGTCAGCAAGGACGCCCGATACCTATACCACTTTCCATACTCCTTCGGTCGTTGAGATAAGCCTTTTTCCACACAGTAAAACGGCTGCACGTCTTTGCCCATATTGCCGCGCATATGGCGGGGCGCGCTTCGAACGCGGCACACGGTTCAGTAGAGCGGCTGTACGAAAGTACCATTCCAATTGTATTCAAAGCACTTGCCAAAAGCAGTCGGGAACACTAGCGTGCAATTAGTTATCCGGTACAACTATTTTTCAGCCAAGGAGAGCCCTAGCGTTGTCATCCCCCCTTGTTTGGCTCCATAGTCTGCGTGCCCAATGCCGCCGACCTGTTCTGTTGTCCGTTGTCCTGGCAACGACAGCCGGAGTCTGCGCCGTCGCCCAGGCGGCGCTGTTTGCCCATATCCTGCATAGCGTTGTGATCGGCGGCTTGGGCCGTGAACGGCTACTTCCTTTCTTTGGTGCGCTCGCCGCTGTTCTTCTGCTGCGGGCGATACTTGCCTGGGGTCGGGAGCTCTGTGGACAGCGCTCTTCCACGCTGGTGCGACGATTCGTCCGCCAAAAACTCCTCGAGCAGCTCAGTGCCGGCGGGCCGATGGCGGTTCAGGCGCAACCTACGGCGAGCCTGGCCAGCTCGATCATTGAACGGGTTGAGGCACTGCACGGCTATTTTGCTCATTACCTACCGCAAAAAGCAGTCGCTCTGACC
>JBHEOR010000164.1:0-372 GCA_046260685.1 Desulfopila sp. | reverse complement strand
CGTGCCGGCATTGATCATCCTCACCGCATTCAGCGTCAGCTGGGCAGTGGGCCTGATCTTTCTGATCACCGCACCGCTGATCCCGGCTCTGATGATCATGATAGGCCACGGCGCCGAAAACCTCAGTCAAAAGAATTTTCAGCTTTTATCCCGCATGAGTGACCATTTCCTTGACACCCTGCGAGGCTTGGCAACGCTCAAACTGTTCATGCGTTCCCGGGAGGAAACGCAACGTATCGCCTCGTCTTCGGAAGAATACCGCAAGGGGACCATGGCGGTGCTGCGGGTGGCCTTCCTCTCCTCCGGTGTTCTTGAATTTTTCACCTCGGTGGCCATCGCCATGACCGCCGTCTTCCTTGGACTCTCCTATCT
>JBHEOR010000163.1:0-5856 GCA_046260685.1 Desulfopila sp. | reverse complement strand
GCGTGATGTCGAAGACCTACGGCCTTGCCGGGCTTAGAATCGGGTGGATTGCCACTCATGATGACATACTTTTCCGCCACCTTGCCGCGTTCAAAGATTACACGACCATCTGCAACAGCGCCCCGAGTGAGTTCCTGGCGACGCTGGCGCTCCGACACGCCGAAGTGATTGTTGATCGCAACGTGCAGATCATTCGTGACAATCTCGATCGGCTTGACCACTTCTTCGGTGCCCATGCAGAGCTGTTTGGCTGGTATCGTCCCAGGGCGGGGTCTATAGCATTTCCCAGGTTATTCCGGGGAAAGGTTGATGAGTTCTGTGCTGATCTCGTTAAGGAGGCAGGAGTTCTGCTGCTTCCGGGAACCCTCTATGGAGAAGGGCTTAATTCTTTTCGCATCGGCTTTGGCCGCAAGAACCTGCCCGAGTCCCTCGAGAGGTTCGAGGAGTTCATCCGAAGGGTCGGATAACATTTGTGTTACGACATTCAGTGTATTGCCGATGTGTTTCGGGGACGCAAGAACATTTTGTGAACACTCCGGCATGTCGGGCAGCATATCATATCCATGTTTTTTCGAGTCATTGGGGAGAATTTTTTGGAGCTGGATGTTGTTTGCAGAAAATTAGTATTGTGTCCCCGGAATAAAGAGAACCACGTTTGAGTGCTTTTTGGTATGGAAGGCCCGTCATTTTAATGGACAAAGCGGTCAAAATGGTACCACTCAAAGGGATGTTCCCGCAGCGCTTGCTGGAGCAAATCGGCATACTGCTGAGCGGCCCGTTCGATGGCCCCGGCTCTGTCCTGCCGTGTGGTTGGGGTGATGGCAATTGGGTCGGAGAGGCTTATATGGTAGCTGTTTCTGCCCGTGCGGAAGGCAAAAAAGGCAAAAAGCGGTGCCCCGGAGATCATGGCGAAGATAAAGGGCGCTTCCGGCAGAAACGCCTGGCGGCCAAGAAAGTTCACCGCTACCTTGCGCTGGTCGCTGCGCCAGACCACATCGCCGGCCATGGACACTAGGCCGCCTGACTGAAGAAAGCGAATACCTTCCACCGCGGTAAACGGTGAATTGCTCTCCTGTTCAACCCCGATAATAGTCACCCCTGCTTTTTGCAAATCCTCTTTTTGCAGCCGCTCAACTCCCTCCTTTTCCTTGACTCCCATATAGAGAAGCAGGCGCAGGTCGTCCCGCTGCTGCTTAAGGAGCGTTGCCGCCATCTCCCAGTTGCCGTGATGGGACATAAGTAAAATACCGCCTTGTTTGCCGATGACCTTGTCGAGTTTGTCCCACCCCTGGGAGGTGTATGTAGCTGCCTGCGACTGTGCGCCTAAAAAACGGTCAAAATGGATGGTGGTGAAATTCTGATATTGTTTGAAGGTGCACCAGTTGTGATGGAGGCGACGTGTCTCGGGGAAGAGCAGGGCATAAAAACGCCGGCTTTCCGCGGTCCGGCGGGAGAAGATGAAATATCCCGCGGCAATGACTCGAGAGACCGCAATGAAAAGCCAGGAGCCGCATACTCTGGTGGCCACGGTGAGCAGATTGTACCAGGAGCTGTTCATGGCCGGAAAAATTTGAATATTCTATAAAAAATTAATCTGCAGAAGGTGGTGGAGTTGCGCCAGAAATCGAGCCAGGGGCGAAAATGACTGATTCTTTCTCCCTGCTTCTGATAGACCACCTGCACGGCAGCTTCCCTTATCCCGATGCCCCGCTGGGTCGCTTTGACGAGCACCTCCACTTCGAACTGGTATCGTCGTGCCTTGATTTTAAGGCCCAGGGTTTCCTGTATGGGATACAGCCGAAAACCTGTCTGAGAGTCGGCTAGCCACAGACCTCCTGAAACCCATACCCAGAAGTTGGAAAAATGGCGACCGAATCTGGATGTCCATGGCACATTGCGACCCCGCACCATCCCCTGGCGCTTGCCGACTACAATGCAGCGTTCTCCATCCTCGAGGGCATTGAGAAGGTTCCAGACATCTTCCGGTTTATGCTGGCCGTCGCCATCGAGGGTGATGGCTATAGTGTGCCCCTTATCCCGGGCTGTCGCCAGACCGGTAAGAATGGCTGCTCCTTTTCCTCTGTTGAAGGGATGGTGAAGCACATTGATACCGCTCATTGCCTCTAGAATTTCGGCAGTGGTGTCCGTTGATCCGTCATTGACCACAAAAACGGGGAGACCGAGTTGCAGTGTTTGCCGAAGTACCTCGCCGATCTGCCGGCCATGATTATACACAGGAATAATGATTGCCGAGTCTCTAGACGCAGGGCGCTTCTCTGAGGGAGGTTGCAAAGCTGTCATTGTATTGCCGGTGAAAAAGCCATGGACCAGGTGCCCGGTCCCATATGTACTCCCGAGGTCAGAGAGAGTGGGGCCAGCATAATTTCTGCCTGGGGCAGCAACTCACGCAGACATGGGTGCACCACACTGCTCACCCATTGCTCGTTATCGGAATACTGCAGCATGATACTCACCTGGGATGTTGAAGTAAAATTGTTCTTCAGTTTTTCCAGGGCAAAGGCAAGTTGTCCTTTACGACTTCGGACAACGCCCATTTTTTGGGCTCCTTCTCCGGTTGGGCTGATAACCGGTTTCATATGGAGCAAATCTCCGAAAAAGCCACTTGTTTTGGCCAGTCGTCCACCTGCCACCAGATATTTGAGCTCGTCGATGAAGACATATTCTTGACATTCAGTGCGTGCTTTCTCGGCAAAGGCAATAATGTCCTGGCAACTTGCTGTGGTCCGGGCATAACGCGCGGTGGTCAGGGCAATGAGCGCCAGGCGGCCTGAAGCGGCGCCGGTGTCCATTACGTTGAACTGTTCGGTGTTCTCGTTTGCTTCTTTCCAGGCCATGGCGGTACCATAGTTGCCGGTGAAGGCGGTGCCGACACAAAGATAGAGGGATGGGCCGTACTGCGCACAGATGCTTTTATAGTATTGGTGCCGTTCAAAAACGGAGGCCTGGGCCGTCGTCAGTTTTTCACCCCGGCGCATCCTGGCGTAAATCTGCTCCGGATCACAGAGGCTTTCCGGTTGGGCGTTGTCACCCATGATAATATAGCTGTCAAGCAGGGTGATGTTATGCTGCCGGGCAAGTTTCTTGGGCAGCGAACCGGCGGCGTCGGTGACGATATGCAGTGCTGCAACGTTGTCGGTTAGTGAGTCATGCCGGGAATCATTCTGCACAATCTTTTCATTGGACCAGGAAACGACATCGCCCAATGCGTTCAGGCGGTTGCGCATGGCTGCAGGGTCGGCGGTATGGATGTGTATTTTATAGGCGTCCTCATTCTCGACGACTACCAGGCTCTCGCCGAGCCGGCTGAGACTATCTTTGATGCTGTGTCGCTTGGCACCCGGTTGAATACGAGCGTCGACACAGTGACTGTCCGTTTCCGTGGGGCTATAGGTGCTGTCAATGGCAAGCCTGCCGTCAAAAAGATCAAAAATAGAAACGGGTGGGGAGGGCTGCCCGGTAAGGTGATTGAAAAAGCAGTCGAAGAAAATATACATTGCCAACGCGCCTGAGTCGACCACACCGGCGCTTTTGAGATCCGGCAGCAGATGGGTGGTCTCGAGAACAGACTGCTGCATTGCGGTGCGGAGCGGCGCGTAAAGAGACTCAAGTGCCCGGTGCGTAGCAAGAGTTGTGGCCAGACTGTCAAAAACGGACAGCATGGTTCCCGTGCACGGATCGGAAATGGCCTGCCACGCCTTGTTCCTACCGGAAACCGCCTTGTCCCTCAGATCACCTGGTTCTTCAGCCCGGCAGAAATCCTGAAAAAAGGCGGCAGCGATATTGCCGGAATTACCCGTGGCGCAAAGAGCCAATTGCGTTGCAATGACGTTGCCGGCGTTGCGGGTATGGCGCAGAGGAGCGAGGCTGATGCGTAGATTTGTCCCGGTATCACTATCTGCAACCGGAAAGACATTGATTCGGTCAAGAAGATCGGACCAGGCCGAAAGGCAGGAGTAGCCGGCGGCAAAACTTTCGTGGAGAGTGCTCATCTTTCAGGCAGGTTGTCAAGCGTGGTATCGAGTATTGTATTAAGCATTTTTTCTATGGCGGGCCAGTCATATTTGCCATTTTTTTGTACCGGTATCCGCTCGACTTTTTTGAGATACCGTGGTTGAGCGTAGGGCTCAAGGGCTTCGGCCAGAGTCGTTTTGATACTGGTCAGGTTGCAGTCCCCCTGAATCAGGGCGCTGATGCGATGCTCGCGTCCTCCCGGATCGGCAAGGGTGGTGACGACACAATCGCTGACCCCGGAATGGTTTCGAATGAGCGTGCTGATCTCCTCCAGGTCAACCCGTTTGCCGCCCACTTTGGTCACGGTATCAGCTCGGCCTTTAAGCGAGAATTGACTGCCCCCCATGTTTTCGACACGGTCATTGGCAAGGAAGAAACCTTCGTTATCCACCGGCAAATCAGAAGAGATATACGGCGAACGTACGGCAAGGCGCTGATCCCTGATTTTCCAGCGTATCGTCTCAAAGGGGGTGAAATACTCCTCTCCAAGAGAATGGTTGCGAGTGGCGATCCCACCTGTTTCGGTGGAGCCGTAGACTTCCACTATTCCGGTACTCTGTGCGCTGAAATTGGCGTTGATTGCCCGATCAAGCATACCCGCCGAGGAAAAGGCCAGGCGCAGCGCAAGTTTTTTATCCTGTAATACCCGGTAATGGGCGGGCACACTCACCAGAATAGTCGCCTGATGGTCCTTGGCCGCCTGGAGGATTTCACCGGGAAAAACCGGGGTATCATCGATGATTGAAGCCGATGAAACGAGGGGCAGGACCACCGAAAAAAGCAGGCCGTAAATATGGTATGGCGGTATGGTGGCAAGAATACGATCCTGCTCACCCACCGTATACGACGCCGCCAGATACATTGCCTCGCCCAGTATGTTTTCTGCTGTTTTTGACCAGATTCGGGGGGCGCCGGTGGAGCCGCCGGTGAAAATTTTTAAGAGTTCCGCCTGCGGGGAAATTTCGGGGGCCACCGGCAAGCGTTTGGTGTTTGCAGGTTGTGGACAAATGCACTGCACACCGTCGGGAAAATCTCTGCCGGTGTCCGCAGTGTCCGCAGTGTCAGTTATGGCAGTGGTGCATTCGCCTGCCTGGCAGGCTCCGTGCAACGCTTTTGCGGAAAAGGCATAGGGAAGCACCAGCGACGGTCCGCCGGAAAGGGACGCAAGGAGTGCTGCCGCGATGACAGCCCTGTTCTCGGCGGCCAGGCAGACGGCTTCCCCCGGCTGCTCGGCCTCAGCAAGAGACATGCGCAGGTCGGCTGCCATGCCGTACACCTCGGCAAAGGTCGTACCGCTGCTGATAAACTCCCCGTCAGGGTGCGCAGGTTCTTCCACAAGCCTTTTGATTGCCTTTGCTGTATTCACTGGAAGTTCAACCCTTAGTATTCAACCCTTAGTATCGACAGCTTTGCCAAAGGACTGTCCACTGAGGTTTCTGTCCCGTGGTTGAAAGGTGTTGGCGGCCATCTCCTTTTTTACCACCTCTTTAAACAGTCTGGCCATTTTTATTGATTGCGACTCATCCTGATAGAAGGTTTTCCAGGCGTAGTCAAGCAGTTCCTGTAATTTCTCCGGGCTCATATTCTTGGGCTGAAAGACCACCTGATCCGCCCCGTAGGTGTTCCAGTCATGGGAGAGAATACGGTTTTCTCTATTCAGGTCGGTATAGGCTTTGGTATGGGGAAAGGGGGTCAACACCGTGAATTCGGCAAGATCAAGCTCAATTTCAAGCAAAAAGTCTATCAACCGTTTAATGAAGTCTTCGGTATGATCATCAAGCCCCAAGAGGATCGTCCCTTCCACACCTATGCCATGGTCATGGT
>JBHEOR010000162.1:306-5878 GCA_046260685.1 Desulfopila sp. | reverse complement strand
GTACCTGGTTTCTTATTTTGCCGTGGGCGGCAATCTCTTTCTCATTGGCGCGGGCCATGTCGCAGCCTGCACAGCCGAAGCGGCGGCCCGGGTGGGCTTTCGGGTCATCGTCCTCGACGACCGGATCGAGTTCGCCAACCGGGACCGCTTTCCGCTGGCGGACGAAATCAAAGTGATCTCCTCTTTTGCCGACTGCTTTACTGGGTATGATCCGGATGAGGACAGCTATCTGGTGATCGTCACCCGCGGACATATGCACGATATGGAAGTGCTCGACCAGGCCCTGCGAACCAAGGCCGGATATATCGGCATGATCGGCAGCCGTAAAAAACGCAACGCCATCTATGCCCATCTGAGAGACAAGGGTATCACGGAGGCACAACTTGAGCAGGTACGTTGTCCGATCGGAATGGCTATTGAAGCAGACACCCCGGAAGAAATCGCAGTGAGTATTGTCGGTGAACTTATTTACCAGCGGGCAACCGGCAGGAAGGCATGGCACCTCATCTGAGCGCGATCATCCTGGCAGCCGGGTTCTCTTCGCGCATGGGAAAACTAAAGGCCACTCTGCCTCTTGGAACGGAGACGGTCCTCGACCAGTGCATTGCCCTTTTCAAAACCTGCGGCATTGAGGAGCTCGTGGTGGTCACCGGCCATCGGTCGGAAGAAACCGGCGCCATTGCCGAACTGGCAGGTGCACGGGTGGTCTTTAATCCCGATTTTGCCGCAGGGATGTACAGCTCGATCAAAACCGGGGTGCGGCACATGGAGAACGAAAGCGACGGATTTTTCCTCCTGCCGGTGGATATTCCCCTGGTGCGTCCCGGAACGATTCGGCTTCTGGCCAAATCTTTTTTGGGCACACCGGTCGCAATCACCTATCCGACCTTTGTCGGGAGACGGGGCCACCCGCCGTTCATTACCCGCGACCTGTTTCCGGCAATTCTCGACAAAAAGCAATCCGAGGGCGGCCTGCGGTCGCTTCTGCAAACCTTCGAGAACAAAAATCCGGAACAGGTAGTCGATGTTCCGGTGCCCGATGGTAATATCCTCTTTGATATGGATACTCCGGAGGAGTACATCGCCGGACTTAGACGCGCTGCCGAACTGGATTATCCGACTCTGGAGGAAGCAGCAATTATCCTTCGGCTCCACCACATGCCCGTTAAGGGCCTGGCCCACGGTCGTCTGGTCGGCAACATAGCCAAAATCCTCTGCCAAGCCATTTTGCACAACACCGAACGACTACTTAATCCGGAGCTGTGCCAGGTATGCGGCTGGTTGCACGACATGGCTAAGGGACATGCCAATCACGAACAGGAGGCGGGGCACTGGCTGCGTAATCTTGGATTTGACCGGGCAGCGGAAATCGTTGCCGCCCACAGGGATCTGGTCTGGCAATCTGGATCGGCCATTACCGAAAAAGAACTGGTCCATTTCGCCGACAAACTGGCACGAGGCAGCAGGATTGTCGATTTAGCGGCACGATTTAAGGAGAAATTGGACCTCTACAAAGATAAGCCGGAAGTGGTGCAGGCTATCCACCGCCGCTTTGAACTGGCTCGGCGCATTGGTGCTGCCGTGGAAGCAGAAAGCGGCCAACGGCTCGAAGATATTCTTGCCCATATCCAGAATGGATGAGAAATGGAATCAATGATTTATCTGATCCGCCACGGTGAAATCGATAACGCTGAGCCTCGCTCGTTTCTCGGCTGGACCGACCCTCCGTTAAACGACAACGGCATCCGCCAGGCCCTGGGCTTACGCAAACTTCTGCAGGACATTTCCTTTACCGGGATTTTTGCTTCGCCTCTGCAACGGGCAATGCAGACCGCGGTTCTGGTTGGCGGCATCGAGCCTGCGGTTGTAAAGCAGGTCGAGCCGTTCAAGGAAATCAATCTGGGGGCCTGGGAAGGTTTGACTGTCGACGAGGTACGGCATCGTTTCCCGGGGGAGTACGAACAGCGCGGTCGGGATATGGTATTTTTTCGGCCTGGGAGTGGGGAGAGCTTTGCCGACCTTGCCGTCCGCAGCTATCCGGCATTTCTTTCCCTGGCAAAAACTTTCACCGGTCCGCTGCTGGTGGTTGCCCACGCCGGGGTCAACCGGGTGCTCCTGTCATGCCTCCAGCAAAGGCCGCTGCATCGGTTGCTGGAGATTCCTCAGGATTATTGCGGAATAAATATCCTTAGTTACAGATTTGAAATGTTGCAGGTGCAAGCTGTCAATCAGCATGAAATAAGAAAAGAGGTATGAAAAGTGGATATGTCGACTGTGAGTAGCGTATCAATGAAAACCATCGTTCCGGTGGAACAGGCGGTGGGAATGGTGCTCCCCCATGATATCACCGAGATTGTCAAAGATACCTTTAAAGGGAGGGCGTTCAGGAAGGGACATGTCGTCCGAGAGGAAGATATCGACCATCTCCGTCGCCTCGGCAAGGAACATATTTATGTCCTGCAGCTGAGCGACAACGAGATTCATGAGAATGAAGCGGCTCTGCTATTGGCCAGGGCTCTCGCCGGTTCCGGAACCGAATACCAGGAAGAAATAGTCGAGGGCAAGATTACTATCCATGCAGCAACAGACGGCCTGTTGAAAATCAACAGGGAAGGATTGCTGCAGTTCAATATGCTGGGAGAGGTGATGTGTGCTACTCTGCAGACCAATACGCCGGTCAAAAAAGGGGAGCAGATTGCCGCCTCCAGGCTAATTCCCCTTGTAGCCGGACGGCGAGTGGTCGAACTGGCCGTCGCTATCGCCGAAACGAGCAGGCCGATCATTGAGGTGTTGCCGCTCCGCCAGGTCCAGGCAGGTCTTGTGATTACCGGTAATGAGGTCTATTACGGCCGGATCGAGGATAAATTCGAGCAAGTTCTGCGGGAGAAACTGTCCTGCCTCGGATCAACAGTGCAAAATGTGGGATTTGCTCCTGACGATCCACAGCGGATCGCCGAGGAGATTCATCGATGCCTTGCAGCCGGCGCGGAGTTGATCGTCACGTCCGGCGGGATGTCTGTCGATCCGGACGATGTCACCCGCCAGGGAATAAAGGAAGCCGGCGCGGAAGACATCGTCTACGGCACCGCTGTTCTGCCGGGAGCGATGTTTCTCGTCGGTCGAATCGGGCGGGTGCCTGTGGTCGGTCTGCCGGCCTGTGGCATGTTTCATAAAATCACCGTTTTCGACCTGGTCCTTCCACGGATCCTGACCGGAGCTTCCCTTGAGCGCCGGGATATAGCTGAGCTTGGCCACGGTGGACTTTGTCGAAACTGCAAACATTGCCAATATCCGGTCTGCAGTTTTGGTAAATAACAGCGTGCATCGCTCTTTGCCGAAAGAGAAGCCATCTTCATATTGATGAAAATTAGATGGCTTCTGCATGTTGCCGAAACCTTCTTGACTATTTTCTATCGATCAAGGCCGCCCATGCAAAGATATTTTACCTCAAGGTAATCGTCCATACCGTATTTCGAACCTTCGCGTCCGTTACCTGATTGCTTGACACCGCCAAAGGGCGCCATCTCGTTGGAGATTATACCTTCATTGATACCAATTATACCGTATTCCAGAGCTTCACTGACACGCCATATGCGTCCGATATCGCGGGAATAGAAATAGGCTGCCAGACCACACTCGGTATCATTGGCGATGGCGATCGCTTCCTCTTCCGTCTTGAAAGTAAAGAGAGGTGCCACGGGCCCGAATATCTCCTCATGATAGACCCGCATTGTATCATTTACGCGGGTAAGGACCGTTGGTGTGACAAATGATCCGCCAAGCGGTGACCGGCCGCCACCGGTAAGAACTTCGGCGCCTTTTGTTACTGCGTCATCAATCATATCCAGGACATCGTGGGCAGCTTTTTCATCAATCAAAGGGCCGGTCGTAACACCTTCATCCATGCCGTTGCCAAGAACCAGACTGGACCGGACTGCCGCAGTCAGTTTTGCAGCGAACTCATCGTACACCTCTTCCTGTACCAGGATTCGATTGCTGCAGACACATGTCTGTCCGGCATTACGGTATTTGGATATCATAGCTCCCTGTACTGCAGCATCGAGGTCGGCATCCTTAAAAACAATAAACGGTGCATTGCCGCCTAGTTCCATTGAGGTTTTCTTCACGGTAGCGGCACACTCCGCCATCAACTGCTTGCCTACCTTGGTCGAGCCGGTAAAGGTCAGCTTGCGAACAATGGGGTTAGAAGTAAGCTCGGCACCGATCTCATGGGTTATGCCGGTAACGATATTTATCACTCCGTCGGGGATACCGGCCCGGCAGGCGAGCTCAGCTATAGCCAGGGCGGAAAACGGCGTGGCGTTGGCAGGTTTGCAGACCACCGTGCAGCCGGCAGCGAGAGCCGGGCCTATCTTACGGGTCAGCATGGCATTAGGGAAATTCCAGGGAGTAATACAGGCGACAACACCGACGGGCTGTTTAATGCATACCAGCCGTTTGCTGTTGTCGGGTGCGGGAATAGTGTCGCCATACACTCGTTTGGCTTCTTCCGCAAACCATTCGATATAGTTGGCTCCATAAGCAATCTCACCTTTTGCTTCCGCGAGCGGTTTACCCATTTCGGCTGTAAGTATTTTAGCCAAATCCTCCTGATGTTCCATCATCAACTCGAACCACCTGCGCAACAGGTTGGCGCGCACTTTTGCAGGTTTGGTGCGCCAGTCAACAAAGGCCTTCTGCGCAGCATTGATTGCACGGCGTGTCTCGAGGGTACCACCTTTTGCAACAGTTCCTATCGGCTCACCTGTCGCAGGATTATATACATTGAGGGTTTCGCCGCTATCGGCGTTGCCCCATTCTCCATTAATAAAAACCTGGTGCCGCAATAGGCCGGTGTCGTGCAGATTCAGCATGACTCACTCCTCCAATGTAGTTGATATGACTAATAGGTAAAACACCACAAGCCTTCGCTGTGGGACAATAAGAGAGACTGGTGCTTTTAAATGAGACAAGCAGGTTACCGGTGAAGGCAACCTGCTGTCGTTGTTATTATGGCCTTGGTTTACGATGAGTGCCTGAATACCTAAGATAATGTAATCCCGGTCAAGCGCAAACGACGAATCACCTGCCTTTAAGTTTTTTGTAATACGAGCTATGGAGGTATCGCACTTCGTCCTCTTCCTTATAGCCGGTAATCATGCTGTGTATGGCACCCTTGATTGCAAAGAGTGACATGTAGGCGTGGGTAAAGAAAAACGCCGTGATAAGCATGGCGAGTACATTATGGGTGATTGCCGAAAGACGTAAGAGATCAATCTGCGAAACTCCTAAACCGGTCGCCACTCCATAGTTAAAATCCTGCAGATACATGAACACTCCCGTGACGATCATCACCAGGCCGCCCAATGTGGCTACCCAAAACCACATTTTCTGGCCGGCATTAAATTTTCCCGCAGGGATCTCTTTTACTTCCTTGCTGAGATAACCGCCCAGTATGAACATCCATTTGATGTCATCAAGGCTTGGCAGCATTTCCAGTGCCCAGAACAGAAACATGGGGATGACGGAAAGCAGAAAGATGAATGTGCCAATTCCATGGATATGCCGAGCA
>JBHEOR010000162.1:0-296 GCA_046260685.1 Desulfopila sp. | reverse complement strand
CAATAACCGCCAGCAGATGAATGACTCTCTGGAAAATGGTAAAAATATAAATTTTTTCCCCGTCATGGGAAAATACCTTCGGCCCGAATAACAAGTAGTGGACAAGAAAGACAGCGGGGACACCCAGCAGGATAGCCAGGAATATTTTTTTAAAATAGACACTCTGCAGAAGCGTAAAAAGGGGCCCCAGACTGAGTGAATTCTCTTTTCCATATTCCAGGATATTTGAGATTATCATCCCGCCCCAGATCTGGCTGTCAGCTGCCAGAGCAGCTGACGCCAGAAACAGAGAAGTG
>JBHEOR010000161.1:0-5992 GCA_046260685.1 Desulfopila sp. | reverse complement strand
GATTGAAGGTAAAAGTTTTGTATTTCGTTGCATAGCAGTATACTTTGAAAACGCCTTCAGACAATATTTTGTAACTATTCAGCACATCAGCGAGAGCCCGTGGTCTGCAGCCATTGCCTGCGTCCAACGTTGTCACTTAATGTCCCGCAGGCAACAGCTGCAGCCCACAGGCAGTGCCGTTGAGTAAAAAAGAGCTGGTAAGCTACTCAGACAGCCCTTCAAAGTCGTCATTCCGGCATGGTTTTAGCCGGAATCCAGGATTCAAGTCAGGGACAAAACCTCTGGACCCCGGCCTTCGCCGGGGAGACGCCTTTGTTAGATGCATGGACTGAATAGTTACAATATTTTAAGCTATAATGAACAGGGCTTTACCTGTCTTATTTACTAAAGTAAATTAGTTTTCGTTTGAAAATGGCGTTTTTGCTACCCGAGGTTTGCGGACGGGCATAAATTAGTTTCGCTTTGCGTGATGTATTCCATGGAAGTGGAGGCTCTTGCAAAAGCCTGAAAAACTGTCATTCCGGCGCGCTTCTGGCCAGAATCCCGATTCATAAAGGCTGACAGGCCATGTCCACAATAATGAATTATGATTTATTTATTAATCTTGTCTGCAACGCAGCCGTGCTGCTTTCACTCGGCCTGATCTATGATGTTTTTTATCGGAGTAAACGGCAGACCAGCACTTCCCTGAACCAGGGCATCTTCGGAGTTATCATTGGCCTGGTTGCCATAGCTCTCATGGCTACCCCCGCCAATTGGGTTTCAGGAATCATTTTTGATACCCGTACTATCCTGCTTGGACTGTCGGGGCTCTTCTTCGGCAGCATTCCAACGTTCGTGGCCATGGCCATCGCGGCGGCCTATCGACTCAACCTTGGGGGATCGGGTGCACTCACAGGAGTCGTCACAATTCTATCCTCCGGTTTAATCGGCCTGGTTTGGCGACACTACCGTTTCCGCGAGTCGAAACAGCTGTCCTTCTTTGAAATGTATCTTTTCGGTGTGGTCGTTCATCTCTTTATGATCCTGTGCATGTTCCTGTTGCCGCAGGACATTATGCAAAGAACGATTAAGGCCATCATCTTGCCTGTCATGCTCATCTATCCAGCCTGTACCGCACTCTTGGGGAATCTGTTAACCAGTCGGCAAAGAAGAATTCGCATTGAAGACGATTTGATAACGAGTGAAAACCTTCATCGGACCATTCTGCAGACGGCCATGAGCGGAATCTGGCGGACGAACATGCAGGGACAGTTGCTAGAGGTGAATGAGGCCTATTGCCGCATGAGCGGTTATAGTAAACAAGAGCTGTTGACTATGCGTATTTCCGATATAGAGGTCAACCAGACTCACGAAGAGACAGTAGCTGGCATACTGAAGACAAAAAAGCAGGGAGCATCCCGGTTTGAATCTCGACATCGTTGCAAGAATGGAGTTGTCATTGATGTCGAAGTCAGTATCCAGTTCCTGGCCGTTGATGGTCAACAATACGTGGCATTTCTGCGCGACATCACCGAGCGTAAGCGAGTAGAGCGGGAATTGCAGGAAAGCCGAAAACAATATCATGATCTGGTGGAGGGGACGCCGGACCTCATCGCCAAGGTCGATTTAATGGGACGTTTTACATTCGTGAATCATGCGGCAAATAAGATCTTTGGATTGTCGCCAGAAGACTGCATTGGCCGCCTGGCTTTTGATTTTATCCACCCTGAGGATCAAGAAGCGACGATAAAGGCTTTTAATGGCTGGATTCAGAGTAAAGAGGAAGTCTTCATCCTTGAAAACCGCCAGGTCAGCACCGATGGTCGTGAACATCTGATGGCGTGGTCGGCCCGTGCAGAGTATGGTGAAGACGGTACAATCGTTGGCTTTGCCGGTACGGCAAGAGATATCACCGAAATGAAGCGTTCCGAAGCAGAACGGGGCAAGCTTGAAAGTCAATTCCACCAGTCCCAGAAAATTGAATCCGTCGGCCAACTGGCCGGCGGTGTTGCACACGATTTCAACAACATGCTGGGCGTAATTCTTGGTCGTTCAGAACTAGCGCTCCTGCATATGGATCCAGCTCAACCGCATTATCAAGATCTTCTTGAAATTCACAAAGCTGCCGAGCATTCCGCCGCCCTCACCCGCCAACTGCTGGCCTTTGCCCGCAAGCAGACCATTGCGCCCAGGATTATAGATTTGAATGAGACGGTGGAAGGCATGTTAAAAATGCTGCGCCGGCTCATAGGAGAAGACATCGACCTGACATGGCGGCCCGCCAAGGACGTTGCGCCTATCAAGATGGATCCCACCCAGCTTGACCAGATCCTGGCCAATCTATGCGTCAATGCCCGGGACGCCATCACGGGAGTGGGCAAGCTGATCATTGAAACAGGCCGTGTCCGCTTTGACGAAGAATATTGCGCCGATCATGCCGGATTCATCCCGGGCACGTTCATCATGCTGGCGGTCAGCGACAACGGCTGCGGCATGAACCCGGAGACCATCAGCCATCTTTTCGAGCCGTTTTTCACCACCAAGGAGCAGGGCAAGGGCACCGGCCTGGGGTTGGCCTCGGTGTACGGCGCGGTCAAACAGAACAACGGCTTTATCAATGTCTACAGTGAGCCGGGCCAGGGCACGACCTTCAGGATTTATCTGCCGCTGCACCAGGCCGGCACACAGCTTCAGGCCGATAAGGTTATGGCACAGCCGGCGTCGCGCGGAAATGAGACTATTTTGCTGGTGGAGGACGAGCCGGCCATCCTGCGCCTGGCCACGATGATGCTCGAAAAACAGGGGTATGTCGTGATTGCCGCCACAACACCGGGTGAGGCCATTCGCCTGGCCCATGAATATAGCGGCTCCATCGACCTGCTCATGACCGACGTGGTCATGCCCGAGATGAACGGCCGTGATCTGGCCAAAAAACTGCTCTCCATCTATCCCGGCATCAAACGCCTGTTCATGTCCGGCTATACCGCCAACGTCATTGCCCATCACGGCGTGCTGGACGAAGGTGTATATTTTATCCAGAAACCGTTTTCGTCTAAGGACTTGGGAGCGAAGTTGCGTGCGATCCTGGAAAATGGGGTCGCATCTTAATTATTAATTATTTTGGCGTTAGCCCTGCTCATTCCTGTGCAGTCGCAGCAGATAAATGGTGACCATTCCTCCTATGGTTATTAGAAAAAGGGTTATCCAAAGATTCTGTACCAGCAGGATGCTGACCAGCATGCATAGCCAGAGCATTGTCAGGGCCTTGCGCAGGGCGGTTCTTGATATGGAACGTTTTTGCAGATAGTCCTGAATGGTAGCGCCGAACACCGGGTGCTCCAGGAGCCATCGCCTCAATTTGGGCGATGAATTGTAACTGAGCGCAGCGGCCAGAATCAGAAAGGGGGTGGTGGGAAGCACCGGCACAAAAGCGCCGATCATTCCAAGAAGCAGAGCCATGAACGCTGCAATTTTTAAAAATGGTTTCAGCAAGGTAGAACTGGTGAGGATAACAGGTATATTTTTACGGCGATTAGAGTCCATCACCTTACAATAAACGTCTTCAAGAGACTAATCAAGTTGATACTTTGTGCTCTAAGAGAGAAGAACAATGGCCAATATAGTTATCTGCGCAGATGGAACATGGAACCGCCCTGAAGAAGATATTGAAAAGGATTTTCCGACCAATGCACTGCAACTTGCTCGAGCCATTAAACCCGCTGACAATGGTGTCAAGCAGCACGTTTTTTTTGATTGGGGGCTGGGTTCGTATCATAACAGCTTGAGTGCCGGCGCGACTGGTCGCGGTATTCATAAAAATATCATGGACGGGTATCGTTATATTGTTCAGAATTATGCCCCCGGTGACAAAATATTCCTCTTTGGTTTCAGTCGAGGCGCCTATACCGTGAGGGCTCTGACTGGCCTGATGAATAACTGCGGCATTTTGAAAAGACCCGATGCCAACCTTATTGCCCGCGCCTGGAGGATTTACAAGAGCCCATCCACAAAAAACAGGCCGCATGGAGAAGCAGCCGAGTCTTTTCGAAACAGTCATTGCCACCTTTCTAAAAACGTAGATTTCGTCGGTGTCTGGGACACAGTCGGGGCCCTGGGTATTCCATTCAGCCTGATGGGGCTGTTTGATCGCCACGATGAGTTTTATGACACGAAAATGGGCTCGAATATATCTATTGCCCGTCATGCATTGGCAATTGACGAGCAACGGGAAGATTTCGAGCCCACGGTTTGGACGCCCAGATCAGGCATCGATCTCAAACAAGTCTGGTTTTGCGGTGTTCATGCCGATGTTGGCGGTTCATACCCACCGGACAAGCACACAGGAATCAGGGTGTCAGACACTCCGCTCGCCTGGATGCTCGATGAAGCAGGAGAGGCCGGATTGAACATCGAGCCTTATCTACGAAGCTTCCTGACGGACGGTGTCAAGGGGAAACTTCATACATCCCGTAACCATGTCTACCGATTTAAAACCCCCCTGCATCGGCCATTGCGTATTGCCGGCAAGCCTACTATGATTCATCCAAGTGTCAAGATTCGTTATATGGCTGACAGCAGCTATCGCCCGCCGCAATTGCTACAACTGGTTGAACAACGTGGATGGAGCGGACTGGATGTGGGGACATGATCCTCATAGCAGATACTACTTTTTATTGAGGAAATTGGATGGTTAAAATTATTGCAATTCACGGGAGTCCCAGACGGGATGGGAATAGCTCCACTCTGCTCAAACAGGCGGTGGATGGTGCCCGGCAGGAAGGGGCGCATGTTGAAGAGGTGGTCCTTCGTGACTACAAGATTTCACCGTGTATGGAAATATACGCCTGTATTAAAAACGGTCAGTGTGCCATTCGCGATGATTTCCCTGAAATACTAGAAAAACTTGAAGCGAGTGATGGTATAATGCTTGCTTCACCTATCTTTTTTTACTCGGTGAGCGCCCATACCAAAATTTTTATGGACCGCTGTCAATCGCTCTGGGTTCGAAAATACTGGATTGAAAAGCAGGATTTGGGTGAGGCGCAGAATACCCGTAAAGGCCTGTTTATATCGGTTGGAGCGACGGGCGGAAAAAAACTTTTTGATGGTGCACTTCTTACAGTCAAATATTTCTTTGATGTTTTAAGTGCATCACTCTGGAAAACCGTTCTTTGCCGAGGGGTTGATCGCAAGGGCGAGGTTAACAGCCGAGGTGATGTCCTGCAGGAGGCGTTTACGGCCGGCAGGGAGTTGGCGAAAGCCCTCAAGGGTAATCGCGGCGACACCTGACCTGAGAGACCTGTAATTGCACCGTTGTTCATTTCCGTGATGAACCATAATTCTTCTTTGCGTTCATTGGCAATGCGTGTAGTATAGATGCGAGGTTCTTGTTCAAGAAGGCAACAGGTGCGTCAAAAACTGCGTGAGAGCAGGGAAAAGGGCGGTAGGGTTTAAGAATTCAAGGGAAGGTGACAGGCATGTCGTGGGCTTATCTGGTTGCAGCCGGCTTTTTTGAATGCTGCTGGGCTATTGGAATTAAATATACCGAGGGGTTCACCAGACTTATTCCCTCGTTGCTGACTGTAGCCGCCATGGCAATAAGTTTATGGTTGTTATCGCTTGCCATGAAAACAATCCCAATTGGTACCGCCTATGCTGTTTGGACGGGTATTGGTGCAGTTGGAGTGGCGATATTGGGCATGGTTTTCTATGGAGAATCGCGTGACGTATTACGGGTTATCAGCTTGCTGCTTATTGTCTCAGGAATACTCGGTCTCAGATTATTTTCAACGCAGCCACAGCTCAGCTAGTGTCATTTTCTTCGCTTACCTGTGCTGCATCGGGTCGCTCTCAAAATTTTACTACAGGCATTTACTACAGGCACAAAATTTTACTACAAGGCAGTACTGGAGCCGCTGTTTACCTTGGGGTCCGCTCAATCGTAAAATCCTCAACGTAGCGCTGCTACGCCTGCGGTTTTACGCTGATCGCCACAACCAAATCTGACCCA
>JBHEOR010000160.1:0-6022 GCA_046260685.1 Desulfopila sp. | reverse complement strand
CTGCTATAGCGCTCCGGCAGTCCCAGCTGCTCAACCGGCAGCAGCACGTGGGTCTTCCCCTCATCATCCACGCAGGATGACTGGGTTTCAATCCGGGTATGATAGATTTCCGGCGGGTTTTCCGCAAAAAATCGCAAGGGCACGGTGAACACCTCGTCGACCTCCTCCCTGTCCAGCGTCAAATCGGTCACATCGACGCCATGCAGCGCGCCAAGAAAACATTCCACGATGATTCCGCGAGGCGAGACCAGGGTGTCAAGCCGGCCCACCAGCTGGATGTGGCTTTGCTGCAGCCCCAGCTCTTCGCTTGTCTCCCGCAGGGCGGTCTGCAGATAATCGGTGTCCTGTTCGGCATCGAAATGTCCACCGGGAAAACAGATCTCACCACCCTGCCGGATATGGGATGCCCGCTTTTCAAAAAGCAGATGCTCCTCACCGTCAAGGCAGAGCAGAGGCACAAGTATGGCCGAGACGACATATTCCTCACGGCCCATTATACCTGGGACCGCCGGCAATTTTTGCTGTAACTGCTCCAACCTTTTACTCTTCATACCCGTGGAGCCATTTGAGTTAGCGCAAACAGTCCTCTTCGGTAAAAAAACAGCGGTAAAAAACAGGCCTGTTTATTATTGCCACCTTGAATACGATGGAGGGGGATACCAGGGACGATAATTCGAAATCTTCCTGGCATACTTTACAGCGTACTCCGAACAACCAAAAACATCAAAGAGAAAAAACGTGGTCTGACCCCAATAAAAAAAAAGGGTTTGCGAAATTGTGTAAATACTGTACCAGTGCAGGTCGTATACGTAGTACATCGTTGCACGACAAGATTGCTCAGGTAAGCGTAGACTCCGGACGTATCAACTGCATGATCTGGGTTCAATTTGGAACAAGGAGTGATGCAATGAAGGCAACAACAGCATTTGAAGAAGGAATTCATCTGGAAAAAGAGGCTCAATTCGACAGGGCCAAAGCCACCTATGAGGACATCCTGCAGCATACCAATGACGAAGCCATCCTGGAAAAAGTCCGATGGCGGCTGGAGGACATGGACCATTTGATCGCCGAGAAGGCAATCTACCAGCGCATCGATGAAAACGCCAAACGGGTACTGACTGACATCGGCATGAACATTGCCGAGAGCCAGGTCCTCATGGATATTCTCATGGAAGCCGACGCCGTGGATTTCGACAACGAAACCGCCCTGTTTATCCCCCTGAAACGTGACTACATCGACCGTTGTCTGGAGCAGGTACCGCGTCAAATGGAGGGTGACCCGGGAATGAACACCTTCGGTACCGGTGCGACCTCGCCTTTTCTCAAGCGGGCCGGCGACGATGAGCTGCGACCGGCCAATCGTCAGGAGTATGAGCAGATCATCGGCACGGTGGCCGAACAACACGATGTGGTAAACATTTTCAGTTTGCCGGTGGGCTGTGACAAGAGCATATCTCTTTTCGAGATTGCCCGGCAGATGGAGAGCAGCTACCACGGGCTCAAAATGATCACCACCAACACCATGGCCGATGACGAGGTGACTTTTCTGCAGGGCAAGGAGTACTGGCTTGACGGGACCAGCCTGATCGCCTCCCTGGCCCCCATGAGCAGTATGGTGGATCCATTTCTGCGCAGTGCCCGTACCGGCAACAACCTTCTGCTCATCGACCAGACCATTGCCGGGGTATCCGGGGCAGGCAGCCCGGAGGCGATGTTGACGCAGAACCATGCCCAGGTGATGTTCATGATGATTATGGCCCAGACCGTCAATCCCGGTATTTTATGTATGCACTGCGGCATTCCCAGTGTTACCGAAGCGGGCGGTAATCTCTCCTACACCTCGCCCCATCAAACCTTTATCAATGCAGCCCTGGCACGCATCAACACCTGGATCAGCGGTTTTCCATCGGCGCAGACCGGCGGCAGCACCAGCCTGACCGAGGTGAGCCCCCAGGCGGTGCTGGAATCTGAGTTGAGCCGCAACGCCCTGCGCAAATACGGGGTACACATCCTCCGCCATGCCATGGGAGCCCTGGGCAGCCTGAACTTCTTCAGCCTGGAAAAATTTCTGGAAGACTGCGAGCGTGAACGCCACTCCAAAAAAATCTTTGACACGCTTCCCCAAGATACCGGCGTTATCCCCTTATACTTTCCGGCCGACGACCAGGCTCTTGCAGGTATTCGCGAGATTGCCGAAAAGGGCAATCCCAAAGGCGCGGAGCACACCCTAAAGAACGTTGATTCCTTCCGTCAGTGGGAGAACACCATCAATGAAGCTGCCGCCAAAAAGCTGTACTATCCGCAGCTCAACGATATTGTCATCGAGGCGATCAAGTAACCAGGGAGTTTATCAATGCACTACGAAGGAAACGTATTTCGGCCGCCCAGCGAGGCACACAGCATTCTGCTGCAGGTCACCACAGGGTGTTCCCATAATAAATGCAGCTTCTGCGGCATGTACAAGAACCAGAAGTTTCAGATCAAAAACGATGAACAGATCCATAGCGACATTCTTTTTGCCGCGCAACACTGCGGGCGGCAGAAACGGCTGTTTCTCTGTGACGGTGATACGCTTTCCATCTCGCAGAAGAGGCTGGTCGCCATCCTTAAAGACATCCAGCACCACCTGCCCTGGGTCGAGCGCGTGGGTATCTATGCCAACACCAAGAGTATCTATCACAAGAGTGAGGCCGAGCTGCGCCAACTGTATGAGCTCGGCCTGAAAATCGCCTACATGGGCCTTGAAAGCGGTGATGACACAACCCTGATTGCCATCAATAAAGGTGCGGACGCCCAGCGCATGATCGACATGGGCCGGAAGATACGGGCAGCCGGTATCGCACTGTCCATCACCGTCCTTTTGGGCATTGCCGGAAAAGATCGCTCCGCTATCCATGCCCGGGAAACAGGCCGGGTGCTGAGCGCCATCGACCCTGAATATGTCGGCGCCCTCAGCCTTATGCTTGTTCCCGGTACCCCTTTATATGCTGAATATGAGAAAGGGAAGTTCATCCTGCCGGAATCTCATGATATGCTCAGGGAAATCGCCACAATGATAGAACACACCACGCTCTCCGGCGGCTATTTCCATGCCAATCACGCCTCCAATTACCTGCCCATCAAAGCACGTCTGCCCCAGGATAAAGAACGTACCCTTGCCTTGATCCACAGTGCTCTGAACGGCGATGTCAAGCTTAAACCCGAGACGCTGCGGGCACTCTAGTGCCCATCCACGCATCAATCTTCTAAGGAAAAGGTGGCCATGCCGATATGGCTGCCTTTGCAGCTCGGGCAGCGGCCGGGTCTGTCAAGTCGTCTTCTCTTTGTAAAAATGTAATTGCAGGAAAGGCAATGATAGGGGGAGACACGCATTTTCCGGCCACCGGCCGATCGTCGGAGATGTTCCAGGTGATCATAGACTTCCTTTTCCCGGATCGACAGCTCACCGGAAAGATCCAGCGCATTCCACTGATCTTCTTGAAGAAGCTCTTTCAGCTGTTGGCGTATTGTTGCCATATTGTAACCATATGCATGTATTACGGGGACGCATGTATTACGGGGACAGTATATTTATCTACGAAAAAATCATAAACCTTTTACGATAGTGTTATGGCAAGAATTGCAAGGACCATAGCAGCAGGCTATCTTGCATCTTATAACACAGGGTGGAAATCGTCGCCAGAAAACCTTTTTCTGCGATAAGGATTATCTCACCTCTATCCCGTTGATGGCCCAATGGCACTCCAATCTGGGGACCTCCAATCTGGGGACAGTATATTTATCTTCGTTTAGGGGAGAGTGGATTTGTGGAAAACCTGGAGAAAGTGTTTGGACAAAGATTACAACCGGAAAAACCAGCCCCAAGGAAATAGGCAGAAGGTTAAATATACTGTTTCCAGAATTAATGACCGAAAATAAATCGTGGTCTGACCCCAATTCTTACTCATTTAAGGGCTGAGGATTTAGCGGAGAAGCTGGGTTAGCATTTTTCTTTTAGCGCTTGCTCGCAGTATCAATATATGGTACCAAACAACTATGAAGCGAAAACACCAAAAAACCCTTGAATTGATTTTCTCCCGGCCTGTTAGCGGAAATATCAAGTGGAAAGATATTGAGGCGCTTTTTTTAGAGCTGGGAGCCGAGATCACCGAACGGGATGGATCTCGCATAGGCGTTCTGCTTTTCGATGAATGCCGAGTGTTTCACCGTCCGCATCCATCCCCCAGTACAGACAAGGGTGCGGTTGCTTCTATCAGAGAATGGCTAAAAAGAAACGAGGTGTCGCCATGATGAACATTATGGACATAAACGGCTATAAGGCTAACATTGCCTATGATCCTGAAATTGATATGTTTAGAGGGGAGTTTGTCGGCCTCAACGGTGGTGCTGACTTCTATGCTAAAGACATTGAAGCCTTAAAGATGGAGGGAGAAATCTCCCTGAAGGTTTTTTTTGAGATGTGCGAAGAAAAAGGCATCGAGCCGAAGAAAAGCTATTCAGGCAAATTCAATGTCAGGATTCCACCAGAGCTTCATGCAAAGGTTGTGCAAGCGGCAACAGCACACGGCCAGAGCATTAACCAGTGGGTTAAGTCTATACTGTCTGAATCCGTCAAGCATTAACAATCACCCCTGACGATCGTCAGGGTCGCCTCACCCTCCGGGCGGGACGCCGGTCACATCCCGCACCAAGCGCCATTTCAAGGAGAATGGAATAAATACGAAGGACAGCGGGGTTCGCACCCGCTGAAATACACGACCTTGCCCGGCCACATAATAATTGTGTCCCCTTTTCCTTCTTTACAGAACTCACCAGAGGATAAATCGTGGTCTGACCCCAATTCTTCTGCTTTTTCCTGGAGAAAGTGTTTAAACAGAGATTACAACCGCAAAAACCCGCCCCAAGGAAATAGGCAGAAGGTTAGATATACTGTCCCCAGAAATAGGTTCAACAGCGGAAAAACGGGGGGAGCGTAGGGGCAAACCTTGTGTTTGCCCTTGGTCTGCGTTTGCCATGGTCTTGTGGGTCCCCTGGGTGTATTGGGGGGTATTGGGGGGTATTACCAGCCACGGGGTCTGCCAGGAATAGGGCGAACACAAGGAATAGGGCGAACACAAGGTTCGCCCCTACGGGGGCCGTTATTGAACCAGGGGTGGATGAAAATGGAGCGATATTGACGGTAGAGGTAAAAGAATTTTCCAGATGTCAGGACATTGCCTGGTAAGCATGATCTGATTTTCAGGAAAAAACGAGATGCATTGAGACGCATCTCCTCAGTAACTCGCTTCATAGCCGTGGTCGACCAGCAGATCGGCGCCCCTGGCGGACTGGACGGCTAGCCTGTCGCACCGCTCATTGAGGGGATTGCCGGCATGCCCCCGTACCCAGCGAAAATCGACATTGTACTTCTCGGCGAGACACAGGAGTTCTTCCCAGAGATCCTGGTTCAGCACCTTTTTTTTGTCGGACTTGATCCAGCCGCTGCGGCGCCATTTCTTTGCCCAGCCCTTGGTTATGCCATTGACCACATAGGAAGAATCGGAATACAGCGTTATTGACCGACACCCTTCTTCAACATGTTGCAAGGCTACGATACAGGCCGTAAGCTCCATTCGGTTATTGGTGGTGTACCTGTACCCGGCGCATAACTCCTTTTCTCCAGTGGCGGAGAGCAGCACCGCGCCGAATCCACCCGGCCCGGGATTGTTAATGGCGCCACCATCGGTATAGATAACCAGTTCTCCAGATCGTGGTTGCGGATATTCAAACACCTTTTTTTTTGGCGCAGCCGCCGTTTTTGATTTTGCAGCCGCCGTTGTTTTCGGGCCGGAGCCGGTTTCACTGGAATTCCCGGCAAACCATTGCCGTGCCTCAGCTTCCGAGGTAAACCCTTTGAAAACAGCCCCGGAATATCCCTTGACCTGCGCCTCCGTCTCCGCCCAGCTCTGATACACTCCCGGCTTCACACCTTTTTTGACAGCATACCACTTTTTTTTCGCCATAATAGTCTAAAGTATTCCAT
>JBHEOR010000016.1:411-40017 GCA_046260685.1 Desulfopila sp. | reverse complement strand
GCTGCAGCCGTCCGGGCTGCAGATACCCATGAAAACAACACGGCGGACTCCTTGCCCTTGAGTGCTTCGATCTACGTTTCGTTGGTAATCAGCTTATGTTGTTCTGTTATGGCTAAATAAATGTGTCGATAATTGACCAAAAAAGTTACTTTTAGAATAAAGGCCGGGTCCGGTTGTGTCGCTGAAGAGTTACATTGGAAGGAGAGCAACGCGCATACTGACAAACGCGGCGACCGATTAGGCCCACAATCAAGATAACGAGCACGTGAAAATGGTTCCACAATCCCTCCTCACACCAGCACAAAGAACAGCATATGCCATTGCTGTCTTTATCGCTCTTTTTTTTGTACTGGCGCTTGCTGCAACAATCCCTTTTATCTGGGAATCAAAATCACTCTGGTATAAAATCGGGTTCGACAAAACCCTGCTCCAGACCGGCAAGGTGGCCGGCATCTGCGCTGCCGTGTTGTGTTTTTGCCAGATACTGCTGGCCCTGCGCCTCAAATTTCTCGATCGAATCTTCGGCCTGGACCGTGTCTATATCATCCACAAATACAACGGTACACTCGTCTTGAGTCTTATCGCCCTGCATTTTGTACTGGTTGTGCTTCCCGAGGGACTCAACAATCTGCCCATCGGCTGGAAATTCTGGCCGGAGATGCTGGGAGCAGCTCTTTTTGTGACGCTCGGTCTTGTCGTCGCCGGCGCCTTCCTGCGCCGTACCATTTTGCCCTACCATCTCTGGCGCATGCTGCACCGGCCCCTGGGCTACGCCATCGCCGCAGGTATTGCGATACATGTTTTCAATGTCAGCGACTCTTTTACCCAGGGAGTGCCGCATTATGGGCTCTGGGGCCTTATCGTTACTCTTGTCCTTACGACAGTAGTGGTCAAGGTATCGGCATACCGGCGGAAGACACCACTCAAAATTGAAAACATAACCTCATGTAACGATGACATCATATCGCTTGAGATTGCTGCACCAAAGTGGTTTCACCATGCGCCGGGACAATTTGCCCTACTGACGCTGCATGACGCAAAAGACGATCCCAACAACACACACGGCGCCACAATCAAAGCGGAACCGCATCCCTTCACCATTGCCTCCGCTCCCGACCAAGGTAGCAAGGGGCATAATACCCTGCAGTTCTGCATAAAACAATGCGGTGACTGGACCAGGCAGCTCTCCTCGAATATTTCCGCCGGCGCCACCGTCCAGGGGCCCTATGGCCTGTTCAGCTATCTGGCCAACCAAAGTGCTGCAAACCTGGTTTTCATCGCCGGGGGTATTGGCATAACACCAATGCTCAGCATGCTGCGCCAACTCGCCATATCACCTGATCCTCCGCCGGTCGTACTCCTCTGGAGCCTCCGCACCAAAAAAGATATGTTTCTTGATGAAGAGCTGCGAAGGCTTCAGCAGGCGATGCCGTCCCTGCGGGTACATCTCTTTTTCACCCGTGAGCAGGGTGGTGCAAAGATCGATGAAAGAACACTCGCCCAGACCCTTGAAGGACGTGTACACAACAGCCATGTCTATTTATGCGGTCCGGAAAGGATGACAGCAACACTGCATAAATTGCTCAGGAATCTTGGATACCCGCGGAGTAAAATTTTTTTCGAACGCTTTTCCCTGTAAAATCGTGTCGTCGTGGCGCCGTTATTTTTTCCGGCAACACCAATGCGCCATCTTGTTTTTTTACCAAACAAGGCCTATGGTTTTTTCTGTCAACACACCGGTACAAGGAATTACGTAACTCCTGAAATCACATGTACCATAACTGCCAGAGACCATACCCCGCCAGAGGAGGACTACATGAAACAATTAATGCTTCTTGCTTTATTGCCGGCCTTTTTCCTTACAGCAAACACCAGTTTTGCCCAGGTAACCACCTGGGAAGTGGACAAGGCTCATTCCAGTATCTATTTCAGCATCGACCACATCTATTCCAAAGTGCGCGGCCACTTTGACGACTATTCCGCCACCATCCGCTTTGACCCTGACAACCTGGAAAAGAGCAGCTTCCTCTTTGAAATCCAGGTGGACAGCATCAACACCAATATCACCAAGCGAGATAAGCACCTCCTCTCGGAAGATTTTTTCAATGAACCCGAATATCCGCTTATACGTTTTCAAAGCAGCGCCATAACAGCGGCGGCGGACGATACCTATAATGTTGCGGGAACGCTCACCATTAAAGGGCAAAAACATGATCTGGTACTGCCGCTCAAACTGGCCGGCGTAACAGACCATCCCATGGTCGAAGGCGCCACGGTTGCCGGGTTTAACGGCAGCATAACCATTGACCGGCTGGCCTACGGCGTCGGCAGCGGCAAATTCCATCAAGCCGGCGTTGTCGGCAAGGATACTGATATACTGGTCAGCCTCGAAGTCCTCGACAAATAGCCAGTGCCTCTCCCATTGCCGGCCCGGCAATGGGAGAGGCTTCTTAGAGAGCTTCCAGCCAACCCGCAATTTTATCTACGGCATCAACCGTTTTGCCGCAGTAGCGCTGCAGATAGTCCATATCAAGCCGCCCGTCCGCCGGATAATTGCGCAGCGCCTCAGCGCCGTCAAAATCGACAAAGGCCAGTCGAGCGGTTAAGTCATGGTGAGATCGGCCAAAATCCGATCCCGGCAGTATGGCCACTCCGGTTTCCTGAAGCAGCGTATCACAGAGTTGGCTGCTCGTAAAAATACTCTTTTTCTCAAGTCTTTCGGCATAATTGGAAAAATCCGGAAAAACGTAGAATCCCCCCTGGGCCGGCAGCACCTCCACTTCCGTTTTTTGCAACATGGTGCAGACGGCACCACCAAGGGCGGCAAGAATGGCGCGACACTTTTCCACGTAACTGTCTATTTCCGGATTATCCTGAAAGGCGGCCACCGCGGCATATTGAATTGGCGCACTCGTTGAAGTAAAGGTTTCACTGGCCACCGTTGCCATGGCATCGGTTATCCAGCGCATGGCCTCGGGGATGATAAATATGCCAAAACGCCAGCCTCCGGCGCCGCACCACTTGCTCAAACCACCGCTAAAAATTGTCCCTTCCGGGTAAAAACTGACAATGGAGGTGTGCTCTCCGGAAAATGTCATTTTGGCATAGATCTCATCGGAGAGCACCAGAACCTGGTATTTTGCCAGAACCGCCGCCAGCTCCTCCAGTTCCTCCGCCGTGTAGGTCTGGCCGGTGGGGTTGGAGGGGTAGTTGAGAATCAAGAGCCTGTCCCTGCTGGGATCCAATCTGCAGATGGTCTCTATCTGTTCGGCGGTGATCTTCCAGTTGCTTTCCCTCTCGGTCATGATACGATTGACCGGCCGGCCTATGATTCTGGCCTGGGGGTAATAGGAGACCCAGGCCGGCATGGGGATAAGAATCTCCCCGTCATAAACGAGCTGCAGGATAAACATCAACTCCTTGGAGCCCGGCCCGACGATGATGTCCTCAATGCCGCATTCAATATCAAACGTTCGCCGGTGATGTTCGCTCAGCGTCAGGCGGAGCTCTTCAAGCCCCTTGACGGCCAGATAATCCTTTTGATGGGCATTTTGCTGCAGGGCGCTGACGACCGGCTCAGGTACGGGAAAAGGAGACTGGCCCAGTCCCAGCTTATAGATATTGTGTCCCTCGCGCTGCAGTTTGCGGCACAACTGCTGGATGGCAATGGTCGCCGAAGTGGATAGGCCACCAAGGTTTGGGTTGAGATGAACTTTAGGGGAATTATGGTATATCATGTCTTTACCGAGTTTGCGAGTTTGCGAGTTTGCGAGTTTGGATGTCGCAATATGAAAAGTTCCGTTATTGTTGTAGAGAGCGCCTTGATTTTCGATTCTGACTGAACACTCTTCAGATTTCCCCTATTTATCAAAAACCAGTTTGCCGCCGAGGTGACCGGCGATACCCGCCGCCGCCAGATCGAGGCCGCCTAGACCGAGGTAGATCCAACTGCCGATTCCGCCGGAAAGGGCGATATCGCTATCGATTATTCTCCACAACACCATAAGGGTGGTCACAACCGCGACAATGGCGGCACATACCAGTTTGGTGGTGAATACCGGGGTTTTGGCGCCGCGATATTTTCTGTGCCAGGCGATAAACCCGGTACCGGCTACAGCCGGCATGGAGAGCAGCACAACAATCAGGTTAAAAAAGGAGGCCTTTTCAAGCGCTCCATAGCCAAAAAGCATGGCCAGGACAAGAAAAACCATGGCAACGGGAATAACCCCATTGGGCGTATGCACGCTTATGGGGTGGAGATGGAAACGCATGACGAGATCACCCACCACGCCAAACTGCGGCGCTGCAGGCGATGGTTCCAATCCACTCGTGGCCCCATCCTCTGTTTTTTGCGTCCCACTGGCCTCCTGCTCAACGCCAACCTCGATAAAAAAACTGCTATCGGCACCGCATACCGGGCAGGTCGCGGGCGGGCCATCACCGGTATGAATGTAGCCGCAGATGGTACACTTCCACTTTCTCTGTGAACTGGCAGTTTGCGCATTTTCTGCAGTGTAAACGCTCTGCCTGTTGTTTTCGGCTGAGTCCTTTTGCAACGGCATTTCTTCGATGCTCTCTTTAAAAAAGCTTTTTTCGGCGCCGCATACCGGGCAGACATCGGGTGGTTCTTCCCCCTGCATGATGTAGCCGCACACGGTACATTTCCACGTTTTCATAATTCAACCTCATATTTTTGTTATACATTCTCCAAGATACTCAACGTACCCACAAAGCTCAGCTCGCCATACTCCCGGATCAGGTAACTGGTGCTTATCTGTCAACCGTAATCCTCGGAGGGAAGCAGAGACACCGACATTGACGATGCCTCCGTTTACATTGGCCGGCACCCCTCGATGCAGAGCAGGTAAGCGATCAAAGTGAGACTCCGAAAAATCTCGTTTTTGGATGGACACCAACTGATCTTTGAGATAATGAGCAAAAAAATCGTATTGCCGGTATGCTATCACAAATGCGACACATTCCCAACAATAATTCCATCAAAATCTTGCCTCAAAATATTACCTCAAAATCTTACCTCAAAATCTTACCTAATGGTCCGCTCAAAAATAACTTCACATTTGCGAACGTATTTTTGAGCGAACCCTAAAATTACAGCTTTGTAATGAAGAGGAAAGGTTCCTGTAATTTTTCTCTGGTAATATGCCATTCGTGCCATTCGTCCTGTATTTTTTGATTATCCACAGAGCTCGGCTCAAAGCAATAGGAGAGATGGAAATACCATGTTTAAAACTTCACCGGACAGCGGTACCACCTTAGATTCAAAAAAGCTTCATCCCATTGAAAGGCCGCAAAAAAGTGATGATTACAGCAGCATTGAAGCCATAACCCAAAAGGTCCAGGCAAGCTCGGTGTGGCTGGACAGTTTCAGAGAACAGATGGCCGGTGTGGTCATTGGCCAGACAACGCTTATCGAACGGTTACTTATCGGCCTGCTCAGCGGTGGCCATATCCTTCTTGAAGGGTTGCCGGGCCTGGCCAAAACACGTGCCGTCAAAGCTTTGGCCATGGCTGTGCAGACCCCGTTCCAGCGTATCCAGTTTACCCCTGATATGCTGCCTGCCGATATCATCGGCACCGAGATTTATAATCCCAGGGACACCTCCTTCGAGGTCAAGAAAGGACCGGTGTTCTCCTCCATCATTCTGGCCGATGAAATCAACAGAGCGCCGGCCAAAGTCCAGTCGGCCCTGCTCGAAGCCATGCAGGAAAAGCAGGTGACCATCGGCGATCAAAGCTTTGCGCTGCCCGAACTCTTTCTGGTACTGGCCACCCAGAATCCCATAGAACAGGAGGGCACATATCCCCTCCCTGAAGCGCAGATGGACCGCTTCATGCTCAAAACCATCGTCGGCTATCCCTCCATGGCCGAGGAGCGCCGCATACTCGAGGCCATTGAGCACGCCGATGGCGACATCCGCATTGCCCCGGTAATAAACGCGGAGGAACTCCTTGCCGCACGCCGGGTGGTGAACACTATCTACATGGATGATAAAATCAAGGAATACATTGTTACCCTGGTCTATGCCACCCGGGACCCTCGTGCCTTTAACCTGGAACTGCGTGATTATATAGAAACCGGGGCCAGCCCCCGGGCCACCATCAGCCTCAAAGTGGTTGCCAGGGCTCTTGCCTATATTGCCCGTCGCGGTTTTGTCACCCCCGACGATGTTAAGTCGGCCGCCTTCGATGTCATGCGTCATCGTATCAGGACCAGCTACGAGGCGGAGGCCGAAAACATCAGCAGTGAAGATATCATTCGTAAGATTCTCGATACCATTGCCGTCCCCTGATTCCATGAACTCCGGCGTCCCCAGGGAAATACTGGAAAAGGTCCGGCGAATCGAGGTGCGAACCAACCGTTTTGTCAACGACAGCCTCGCCGGAAGCTACCACTCCGTCTTCAAGGGCAGAGGCATGAACTTTGACGAGGTGCGGGAATATGTCCCAGGCGATGACGTCCGCACCATCGACTGGAATGTCACCGCCCGTACCGGCACCGCCCACATCAAGAAGTTCGTGGAGGAACGGGAGCTTACCATCATGCTGATGATCGATATCAGCGGCTCCGGCGAGTTCGGCTCCACCGATATATCCAAGCGGGAGATGATGGCCGAACTGGGCTCGGTACTCGCTTTTTCCGCTGTGCGCAATAATGACAAGGTCGGCCTGATACTTTTCAGCGATTTCATCGAACTGTATATTCCGCCGCAAAAGGGACGCACTCACATCCTTCGGGTTATCAGAGAGATTCTCTATTTCCAGCCGGAGCGTAAATATACGGATTTGTGCATTCCACTCGATTTTGTCAACCGGGTCATCAAACGTAAATGCGTGGCCTTTCTCATCTCCGATTTCTGCCTTGAAGAGGACTTTGAGGACAACCTCGAACATTTAGCGAAAAAGCTGCGAATCACCAATAAACATCATGATCTTATCAGCATGATCATCAGCGACCCTCGGGAGTTTGAGCTGCCCAACGTCGGCAGGATCACCATCGAAGATGCCGAAACCGGCCAACAGATAGAACTCAACACCGCCGACCCGGCTGTGCGCCGCGGCTACCACTCCATTGCCGGCGACCGCCGCACCAGGCTGCACCGCACCATCCGTTCATCCGGAGTCGATCTTCTCGACCTGTCCACCGACACCTCCTACATTACCCCCTTGCTAGGATTTTTCAGCGGCCGCAAACGGAGAATGCGACGATGAACAAAGATGACATCCATGACATCCATGGCCCTCTACCGCTGCCGGAACCAGTCAACTGGTGGATCATTGCGGGCATGTTACTGGGTACGGCTATACTGGTTGCCCTCGTTGTTGTGCTCTGGAAAAAAAGAAGATCCAGGGAGGCGACAGTGATCGTCGCCCCGCATACCAGGGCACTGGCCGAACTCGCCGAGGCCAGGCAATACATGGAACAGGGGCAGTCGCTGGACTACGCCGAACGGGTATCAGACATAGTACGACAATATATAGAACAACGATTTTCTCTGCCCACAACCCGACAGACGACCCGGGAGTTTTTTGGTTCACTGCAGGCCCTGCAGGAAGATGTCAGCTCCTCCGGTTCCGTAAACATTGGTGTCCACATCGAACCATACCGAAAAGCTCTGCAACACTGCCTGGAACAATGCGATCTGGCCAAATACGCTCACAAAACCGCCGGCAGCGAGGAGATGGCGCATATTGAAGAAAATGTGCGCCTTTTCATCGAAAGCACTCTTGTCGAAGAGGAGCAGTAATGCGTTTTGCCTACCCGGAACTCCTCTGGCTGCTCCTCCTTGTGCCGCTGCTTCTGCTGCTTCGTGGCCGACACGGCGCCGCCCCGGCGGTTTTGTTTCCCTCGACAGCGGTGGCCCGGTCCCTGGCCTCCGCCCGGAAAGTAAATAGCGGCCAAATAGCGCTGATGCTCAAACTGCTGGCCATCGCTCTGCTCATTGTTACCCTTGCCCGACCGCAACAGGGCAATACAACCACGGAGATCAACGCCAGCGGTATTGATATACTGCTTGCCGTGGATGTCTCCAGCTCCATGAAGGCCATGGACTTCACTCTTCAAGGCAAGGCAGTCGATCGCCTTGCCGTGGTCAAAAATGTTGTCGCCTCCTTCATCGATAACCGGCCCAATGACCGTATTGGCCTGGTGGCCTTTGCCGGTAAGCCCTACCTGATCAGCCCCCTCACCCTTGATCACAACTGGCTGGAGAGGCGGCTGCGCTCCCTCTCCATAGGCATGATCGAAGACGGCACCGCCATCGGTTCCGCCATTGGCACGGGGCTCAACCGGCTGCGCGATGAACGGGCCAAATCACAGATCGTCATCCTGCTCACCGACGGTGTTAACAACAGCGGCAGGGTACCGCCCCTTGTCGCCGCCGAAGCAGCGGAAGCCATGGGAACGAAAATTTACACCATTGGCGCCGGTACCAGAGGGCTGGCGCCCTACCCGATAGTGCGCTTTGGCAAAAAACGCCTTGTCCAGGCACGTGTAGATATCGACGAGGAAACCCTGCGAAAAGTTGCCGAAAAAACCGGAGCATTGTATTACCGGGCCACCGGCACCGACTCCCTGGAAAAAATTTATTCTGCAATCGATACAATGGAAACCACCACCAGAACCATCAAAAAATTTGAGCAATCCCGTGAGCTTTTTCCGTACCTTCTGGCCCTTGTAATGGCCCTGCAGGTCCTCTCCCTTATTGTGTCCTACCGCCGTCTTCCCTAGGAGAAGATATGCAACTCGCCAGCCCGCTATGGATAGCAGCCGGAATATGTTTCTGCCTCATCGTTATCGCCGTTACGGTGCACCTTCAGAAACGACGGACAAATTTCCTGCAGCGCTTTGCCGCCGGCACCCTGATAGGTAAACTGACCGGCAATGTTTCCACAAACAAGCGCAGGATAAAATTTTATTGCATTATTGCAGGAATGTTCCTCTGTTTTGTGGCTCTTGCCAGGCCCCAGTACGGCCATCGCTGGATCGACATCAAGAAAAAGGGCATTGATATCCTCTTTGCCCTGGACACATCCTCCAGCATGCTGGCCGAAGATATCAGGCCCAACAGGCTGGAGCGTTCCAAACTTGCCATTCTCGATTTTGTTACACAGTTAGGCGGTGACCGCGTAGGCCTCATGCCCTTTGCCGGCTCCTCCTTTCTCATGTGCCCGTTGACCGTAGATTATAACGCCTTTGAACAGTCTCTCCAGGCCGTTACCACCGATATCATTCCGACATCGGGCACCAACCTGGCAGAGGCCATCAGCTCGGCCCATTCAACGCTCAAAAACGATGCCAACCATAAGCTGCTGATCCTGATCAGCGACGGCGAAGATCTCGGTGGGGACGCTCTCCAGGCGGCGCAAAAGGCGGCAGAGGGCGGCATGAAAATCTTTACGGTGGGAGTTGGAACCAGCGAGGGTGAACTCATCCCGATCATGACCAATGGCCAAAAGGAATATATAAAAGATGCCGAGAACACATTCGTCATTTCCCGGCTCGATGATCAAACGCTCCGGTCCATTGCCACGGCAACTGATGGTCTCTATGCCCCACTTGGCAACCAGGGCCAGGGATTGGAAACCATATATCAGAAAAAGCTCGCCCTCATTCCAAAAAAGGAGCTCGACGAAAAACGCCGCAAGGTGCCCATAGAACGATTTCCCTGGTTCATCGGACTTGCTCTGGTGTTCTTTGTTATTGAATACCTGATACGCGGCGTGAAACGTGCCGCCCCAACCTCCGGGGTTCCGGCACTGCTGAAAAGGAGATTCCTGCCGGCACTTCTTCTGGTATCTGCCGGCACTCTTGCCCTCCCACCGAATAGCGCCATGGCCTCACCTGGTGAAGAGTCATATGGCAACAGGGACTATTCCGCTGCCGCTGAGTTTTATGCAGAGGCCCTGCAAAAAGACCCGGAGAACGCCACACTCCATTACAATTCCGGCACCGCCGCCTATAAGAACACCCTCTATGACGAGGCCATCGCCTCCTTTAATAAAGCCCTGCAGAGCGATGACCTGGGTCTGCAGGAAAAGGCCTACTACAATCTTGGCAATGCCCATTTCAAAAAAGGCCGGGAACTCCGCCAGACCAATGTCAAGAAAACCATCAGCCAATGGGAGGACGCTCTCACGGCGTACTCCTCGGCACTTGAGTTGCGGCCCGATAACCAGCAGGCCGGCTACAATCGTGACGTGGTACAGGAAAAGCTGAAAAAGCTACGGCAGCAACAACAACAGCAGCAACAACAACAACAACAACAGCAGCAACAGCAGCAGCAGCAGCAGCAGCAAAAAGAACAGCAACACGACAGGGACAGCAGCAAAAATTCGCAACAACAGAACCAGAGCAACAGCCAACAGGACGACGACCGGCACAAAACAGACACCCAAGAGAATGAGGAGCCTGCCGACAGCACAACACCCGAAAACAAAGACCAACAGCAGGCAAAAGACCAACAACAGCAAAAGATACAACAAACACCGACGGACCAGAACACACAGGAACAGCAAAAACGTCCCTCGCAGAGGCGTCGCAAGACCATGACCAAAGAAGAGGCACAACACCTCCTCAAAGAGATGAAAACCGAAGAAGGTATTTTGAACTTTATACCCAAAACCGGGGCAAAAAAGCAGGACAACACGGGGGGGAACTGGTAATGGCGACACGACTATACTGCACCGGCACCTCTTCCATGACCTTTTTCGTTCTGTTGGTCGCGCTCCTGCCGGGGATATCGCCAAACGCCTCAGCGCAGGACAGTCTGAGCATCTCGGCCAATCTCTCCACGGACCGTCTCAGCGTTGATGATACGGCACGTCTTCTGATAACCGTCCATGGTGCCAGATCTGCCGGCATTGCAATCCCAGAGGTGGAGAATCTGCTCTTTCACCGAAGAGGGCAGCATGCCAAGATGCAGGTTACCAACGGCAAGGTTTCCTCCGCGATAACCTCGACCTACACCATCGAGCCCTTAGAGCCTGGGAATTACACAATCTCTCCCATCACCGCCGAGGTCGACGGCACAACGCTGCAAACAAAGCCACTTCGGCTTGAAGTACTTTCACGTGACGAAATCTCGACCAATGGCAGCAACCAGGGACAATCAGCCACCTCTCCAACAGGCCTGGGCACTAACGAAATCTGTTTTATCACCATAGACGGTCTCCCCCAAAAGGCCTACAGAGGGCAGATACTGCCCATTACCATAAAAATCTACTTCCGCCGGGGCGTGCGTGCCGAACTGGACACGCTGCCGGAAATCGATGGTGACGGTTTTGTTCTCTCACCGCTGTCGGAAGATCCGCGCCAAACCAGGGAAACCCGCAAAGGCAAGGACTATTCCGTCATATCCTGGGACTCATCCATCACTCCAATCAAAGAAGGGGAGTACACCCTGCAGATCGGCATTGACGCCACTCTGTTGCTGCCCGGCAGACGCAACGTTGATCCCTTTTTCAACGACGATTTTTTCAACGGTTTCTTTGGTAGGATAGAAAAAAAACGTATCAGACGGAAAAGCACACCACATAATGTAGCCATTGACCACCTGCCCCAACAGGGACGTCCCGCCGATTTCAGCGGTGCCATCGGCTCCTTTGATTTTCAGGTCGCGGCGACACCCCAAACGGTGGAGGTGGGCGAGCCGGTGACACTCACCATGGAAATTTCCGGCAAAGGCAACTTCAACCGGGTCTCCGCACCCGCATTCCCTACTGGACAGGACTGGAAATCCTATTCGCCGACCTCCCATTTTCAAAGCAAGGGCAGCAGTTATCAAGGCAGCAAGATATTCGAGCAGGCCATTGTCGCCAAAAACAGTTCGCCAAACAGTATCCCTGCTCTCAGCTTCAGCTATTTTGACCCGGAACGCCGGCAATATGTAAGCAGCACCAGTACACCGCTTGCCTTGCAGATAACCGCATCGGCCAAACCCCAAGGACCAGGCGCTGCAGCTCCTTCGCAATCATCACCGCTTTCTCTTCAAGATTCCAGCAAAGGAAAAAACACCAGAGCTCCCAACGCCGCCCCATCCGTACCGCCTGCCAAGCTCCACCTTACCGCAACCAATTTTACGCAGGAAATTGTACCGGTTTACAGGCGTGGCTGGTTTATCACTTTCGTGCTGCTGTGTACCGCAACTCTTGGTGCCGTACTGGCCATGGCTGTGCGACGCAGATTCATCGCCGCGCACCGGCTGTTTTTTACCAGAAAACAGCTGCGCAGGGACATGAACGCCGGATTTGCCCAACTCCAGCAAGCCATGGAGGACAACGACGGGAAAAGCTTTCTCCGCATATGCAGAGAAATAATTCAACGCCACCTGGCCTCTGCCTGGAACATGGAGCCCTCCACCATTACTCTGCATGACCTGCAGTGCAGATTACAAAAGGATTCCCCGCTCATTCAGATCTTCACTACAATAGAGCGCAACACCTATTGTGGCGCTGACGGGGCACAACTGGAGACAACGGAGATGAACGACATGTCCGCCAAGCTGCAAAACTCTCTGGAGGATATACCATGAAGCTCCTCCATCTTTTTGGTGTTGTGACGGCGACCATGGTATGGCTGGTTTATCTTGCCGGGACTTCGGCAGCGGCCGTCGACACCCCGGGGCTCTCGGAGAGGCTGCACGATGCCAACCAACACTTTGTTGAAGGGAACTACGATGAGGCCGTTGCCATCTATACCAGGCTTATCGGCCAATACGGCCTCAGCCCGGAACTGCTCCATAACCTTGGCAACAGTTATGCAGAAGACGAACAGTACGGCTCTGCCGTGTTACACTATCTACGGGGGCTTAGAATCGATCCCGGCAATGATGCCCTTGAAGCGGATCTTGCAAAAATCCGTGAAGAGACAGGACTGTTTGACGAGCCACTTCCGCTGCATAAACGGGTGGTCACATTCTATGACATGAATCAATGGCTGATTGGCGCCCTTGTAAGCTATGCGCTGCTCACCCTGATTCTTGCACTGCAACTGCGTTTTGCCATGGGAAAAGCGGTCGTGCCGCTCAGCCTGTTACTGACGGCAATCATTTGTGTGTGCGGCCTTGCCGCCTGGCAACAGCACCACAACTGGAATGGGGCGGTCATCATCGAAGCCGATACCCATCTGCTCCTCTCGCCATTTGCCTCGGCCTCGTCAAGCGGCAAACTGCTCCCCGGAGCTGTGGTCTACGGCGAAAAAAACCATGACGGCTATACCTTTGTTCGCGACACGCGAGGGCGTTCCGGTTGGATTCCGGCGCCGTCGCTTGCCCCCATCAACACCTCGTCGCTTACATATTCCCACGGTAGTGCTGAACAATAGCAACTGAGGCAATGGCTGCCGTTTCGGCCCTGAGAATCCTTTCACCAAGTCCAACGATCTGCCAGCCCTGCTGCCGGGCCTTATCTATTTCTTCATCATAAAAACCGCCCTCGGGCCCGAAAAGCAGAATGACGGAATCACTCTGCTCCAACTCCCGACCATAATTCTGCAAACCGGTGGTGTTCTCCTTTTCCCAGAAAAGCAGTTTCAACGCTCGTGCATCATACCGGTTTCCGTTTATGACTTCGTCAGCGTCGCATATTGGCCGCAAATCGAGGGGAACAGTACGACCACTCTGTTTACAGGCCTCATCTATAATGCGGCGCCGGCGTTCCTCTTTGCCATGATACTGCCGCACCCTGTTCCCCTGGCTGTATCTGCCGACAAAGGGAATAACGGCATCAACCCCGAGCTCCGTGCATTTCTGCAGCACGACCTCCATATTCTTGTTTTTTACTACACCCTGACCAACCACGACCCCGCTTTTCTGTGCTGCGTCGGTCTCCTGACGGCCGACAATCGAGACTGTAGCGCTATTGCCAAGCTCAACAATTTCGGCCACAAAGACAGCGCCGGTGCCGTCATAGAGTTCCACCCTGTTGCCTGTGCTCAGGCGCAGGACCCTGCGGAGATGATGGGATTCTGAGTGGTTAAGGACCACCCGATTGCCGGATCGCTGTGCACTGGTGAAAAAAAAGCGTTTCATGAGGAGAAGCTATGTTTTCAATGCGTCATATTTGACATTGGAGCAAAACTCAACTATATCTAGTTTTGCAGGTATCTCTTTCTAGAAATAAACACCGAAGTAATAACGCAGGTCATAACTGAAAACAACCATGGAACCACACGACCGCAGAATACAGCAGCGATTTTCCCTGGACATTCAGGTCAGGCTCAGTACAGCTAACGGCGGCGAGGACGGCGAGAAAGAGATGCTCACCGAGGAGACCAGCGCGGCCAATATCAGCTCCGGCGGCGCCTTTGTCACAACCACCCGTCAAATTGAACTGGCGAGCAAAGTCTATCTTGAGTTTCTGGTCGACTATGAACACCTCAAAAAACTGCGCTTCATTCTCTCCCTGGACACCCTTCAATCCTTTACCGGCCAAAAAATCTGGGTAAAAGCCACCGGTATTGTCATTCGCCGGGAAGAGCACGGCCTCGGCATTATTTTCGACCAGGACTACCAGCTCTCCCCCATGGATGGCCAAACAGAAGAAAATCATCTTCCCCCCCGGCCATAGCCTGTACAGCCAATCAACCAGAGAATACTTGCCTGCGAAGGAGCAGCCAAGCAACACAACCATAGAGTGCGGCGCAAAACCAGAGTTGCTTCCAGAGCGGCAGAATTGACGAAAAATCGGCCCCCATCTGATTCAGACCAACAAACGCTTTGATAGCCGGAATGACCGGAATAAATTGTATAACCGCAGTAAGTTGAGCGGGAATTGCGGAAACCGGCCAGATAAAGCCGGAGGCGAAGATAAGCGGCATGGAACTGAGGAGCACCAGCAGGGTTGCCAACTCGCGTCGGGGCAGAAGCAGCCCCAGGCTGATCCCTAGAAAGGCGGTAGCCAGCAGGAAGGGGAGAATAAGCACATTCAATTCGAAAAAATCTGCCAGGTGTGGAATATTGTAAAATGAAAAGCTGAAACCGAAATAATACATGCAGAGCAACCAGTATATGGCAACAAAAAGTGTACTCCGTATCAACAGAAGCTTCCATGGAGCGGCCTCAAGCCAGTACCCCTTTCCTTCCAGAAGACGTTGTTCATTCTGCCCGCCGCCAAGTATTCCTGCTCCCATGATCAAGGTTTGATGCAGGATAAGTATAAAAACGGCCGGGATGACGTAATTAACGTACCCCTTTGTCGGATTAAACACCGGCTGGGCATTGAGTTTTACCGCACTGTACTGCTCGGCTGCCAGGGCCTGTGCCTGACCCGACATAACCATCCGCAAGACCTTGACCTCTGCAGCCAGAGTCTGACCGGAGCTCGCCAGTCCCTCCACTACCGTGCCGTAAACCAGGAAATAGGCGGCATCTCCGGCAAATGAGAGGGTAGGCCTTCTGCCCTGGAGCAGGTCCCGATAAAAATTCTCCGGTATAACGACAATGCCGGCCAGTTCTTGATCGACAAAAATCCGTTGTGCTTCTTCGATGCTATGGGCACGTGCACTGAGCTGCACCTGAGGGGTCGCATCCACCATTCTCTCCAGCCGTCGACTGAGCTGGCTGCCGTCCAAATTGACCACAACCACCTGCTGATCTCTGGGGATCTGCTTGCTGTAGGGCAGCGGATAGAGAAAAGAATAGAGCAGTACCCCGCCAAAGACAGTGAGCAGAATAGCCTGATTGGTAAACACCGCTCGCAATTCATGTTTGCAGATATCCCACCAGCTCATGAATTGCCCCCCTGCACGTTTTGTAAGGCGCCAAGCTTTCTGGCTTTGTAGAAGACCAACACAAGCGGAACAGCAAAAAGCAAGAGATGCTGCAGCTGGGGCAGAGCTGTAGAGAGCGGCGCACCATAATTTACCTGTTCGAACTGAATCTCTATATAATGACTTATCGGCAACATATTGCGCCACATTCTCGCCGGCAGGGTCATATCGGTAACCGGAAAGGTCACTCCCATAAAGGCGAGGCCCGGTGCCGCGTAAGCTGCCGCAAGACTGAGCCCCCTGGCCGCATCCTGTGTCACAAAAAAGAACAGGGAGCCTGCACCAATACTGGCGCAAACAGTAAGGAGCTGGGCAAAAAGCAGCACGATCCAGCTACCGTGCATGGGCCAGCCGAGAAAAATATACATTAACCAGAGAAAGAGCAGGCCGTGCAGCCAAAAAAGAAGGATTAAAGGGAGAAATTTCGCCGCCAGAGCTCTGATTGGAAAAGCTCCCAGCCATTCGCCCAAAGAGTTTCTTCGCTTTTCAGCGGCAAGAGAAAGAACAGGTATCGCCACCATCAGAATTTGCCAGACAGCCGGCAATATTGCGGAGACAAGAAACTGGGCATAGTTTTTATTGAGGTTGAATAAGGGGATAGCCTGGGTACTGATTGGCACGGCTGCTGAAAACGCCATGTCGAAAACAGGTGCTCCGGCAGCCAAATTTTGAACAATTTCAACGTTGGCAGTGAAACTCCCCTGGGCTTGAAGGAGTGCCGATTTTACATTCTTGCCAATCAGCAGGAACTGATTGTTCACAAAAGCACTCACCTGTGGCGGCCGACCAAGAGTTATGCTCTTTTCAAGATCTTCGGGAATAATCACCAAGCCGTAAATTTTTCCGGTGCGGAGTCCATCTGCTCCCTGTTGCGCATTGAGATAATCATACGCAATCGCAAGGGCAGGACTGGCATCGTAATGGCGAACCAAAGCTCTGGAGGTCCCGCTTTTGTCGAGGTCAACCACACCAACAGGTAGATCTCTGGCGATTCCCTGTGAAAAAATTGTCCACATGAGAAAAAAGAGCAGGGGCGGAATCCAACTGACCAGGGACACCAGCCAGGGATCGTGCAGCAAAACCCTCCATTCCCGACGTACCATTGATGTGAAGGATGACACCGTCATTTTTCTACCAGCACACTCATCCCGGCCCGTAATCCCTCTATCGGGGTGATCGGTCGGGCTTCAACTTCAAAGCTCCGCATATCAAAACCCTTGTTACTATTGGTGGCCCGCCAGGTCGCAAAATCGCCCATAACAGCAACATGGCTTACCCGAAAGCGGTGGCTGCTGCCCCTCAGAGCTGGAATTGAAGCACTGAATTCGGTCCCTTTAGAAAATTCTGCAAGCCGATCTTCGCGAACATGGAAAACCACCCAGGCATCATTCATATCGACTATGGTGACCACCGGAAACCCCTGGGGAGCCAGCTCACCGGATTGCAGGAGAACCTGGGAGACCTCACCTTCATGCCAGCTCTTAATTCGTGTTTCGTCTGCATAAACCTCTACTTCGGTCACGGCACCTGCAGCCATGCGCGCCTTGCCCTCTGCCGCCTCTATCTCCTCATCGCGAGTACCTTTCTCTGCCATTTTGAACATCTGATACGCGCTATTGGCAGCAAATTGAGCAGTCTTGAATTGCGTATAGGCTTCATCTCGCTTCTGCTGGGCCAATACTCCATCACGATACAGACTGTCGATGCGGTGGAAGGTTTTTTCCCTGAGCTCAGCTGCGGCTTTGGCCTGCTTCCACTGGTCTCGAGCTGCTTCAATCTGTTCTTTTCTTGCCCCTTCATTTGCTTCTTTGGCAAGGGCATCAGCAGCATCTTTTCCAGCAACGGCCTGTGCCATTTTAGCGTCAATTTCCGGACTGAGAATGGTGAAAACAGGCTGACCTTTTTCAATCTGATCTCCTTTTCGCACAAAAACCTGATCTATGCGGCCGGCAACTTTTGAGCTGATATTATACTGCTGTGCTTCTACCTGACCCTGTAATCGCAGCGGTTTTGGCTGGTAGGCGTGCCAGAAGGTGTAGCTGAGCCAGGCAACACCAATAGCGAAGACGATGCCGACCAGAAAAATTTTCAAAAAACGCATTACGGCACCTCAGTTCCCTGTGAATTCTGATAACGAAAAAAACTTTGGAGTTGACCACTGATGGCGTAGAGTTTTGCCAGGGTGACGACATACTTGTAAGCGGATACAGCACGCTGAGTCTTGATACTGGCGTGAAACAACTCGGCATCGACCACATCAAGAGAGGTTGCCAGGCCCTGGTTAAATGCTTTCACCCTGAGCTCGACGGTTTCTTCGGCTAATTTCAAGCTTGATCCAAGCCCTTTATATTCTTCAAGCGCCTGCTTGGTCTGGTGATAACTCTTTTCCACCAGCACGGAAAGATCACTTTGAGCTTGAAGCTGCAAGGCATCTATTCGCTTGACCATACTTTTTGCCGCAGCAAGATTGCCCGAGCGGCCCGATCTTTCAAAAAGGGGAAGACTTACACCGACCCCCGCAACCCAGTCGGGAGTCAGCTTGGTTGCCAGATTGTCCTCTTCATAGAGACTGTAATTGCCAAAAAGGCCCACCGTCGGCAAGTATTTGCCCTTTTCTACAGCGATCAGGCCTGTGGCCTGTTCTTTCTTTGACTCAAGGACGCCAAGGCCGGGGGAGTATGCAAGGGTCTTATCGAGAAAAAGAGCGAGAGGAGGCATGGTGTCATTTATGAACAGTGCATCGGCAGGGATTACCGCCTGCAGACTTTTCAACAATCTTGTCAGGGCGAGTCTGGCAATTTCCAGTTCGCGCCCTGCCTTACGGCGATCAACTATCGCCCTGTCGTAGGAGGCCTCCGCCTGCAATCTTTCGACCCTGGCTATCTGCCCCTGTTGTTCCAGGAGGATAGCGTTATCACGATGTTTCTTCAACCCGGTTTCAACATCGACCTTTGTGTCAAGGACTCTTTTGGCCAGGACAACCCCAAAATAGTAACGAGCAAGGTTCTCAAACTGCTTCTCTAGTTTCATTTCCAGTTCGTGGTCCGCTTCGCCAAGTTTGCCTGCGGCAATGTCCTGCGCCGCATCAATTCTCCCTCCGGTATAGATGGGCCAGTGAGCCTGAATCGAGCTGGTCAGATTTTCACGTTCAGCAAGAGTTGAAGTGAGACCGCGGTTTAGTGTAACCGCTGACATGCCATAATTCGCGGCCATGCCGGCAATGCCTGGTGCCAGCTGCGCACCGGCTGGAGTACTCTCTAGAATATCTACCGGGGAAAGCGTAACCTCGTCATCGATGTAGAGGTAATTGGTCGATATTCCAACTTCCGGGAGATACAAATCCTTTACCGCTTCACGTTTATGCTTCGCCTGTTCGACATTCGCCCTGGCAGCCGCAAGAGCATCATTCTTCGCAGACACCTGCTGCCAGGCTTCATTGAAACTGACTGTAATATATGAAGAAGAGCACAACGCCGGTGTTATACCGCCGAAGACGACGCCTGCGCTTGATACAGCAATCGCGGTCAACAACTTCTTTAAATAACTGTTCACATTTTCTACCATGGTGTTCTTTTCTGGTGCCTAAATTGCCCTCGCAAGTTCAGAGCATTTTCCTCCGCAGCCGAACGTAAATTGCAAATAATTGAACGTGAGGCGCATAGGCGGCTTGTCCCGTAAAGCTTGCCGAACTAAGGGTAAAATGGAAAGTTGTAACATTTCTTTCGGTGACCTGGCAGATTTTTCAGTCGACGCGCCTGAAAAGAAGTGCTGTCCATTCATCGCGGTCGATTTTGTCTTCGAGCCGACACCCGATTTCTTCAAAGGCACTTATGATGGAAGCATCCTGCTTGCCCTGCAGTATGCCGGAGAGAATCAGCTTGCCTCCAATTGTTGTTACTCGTCGCAGATCCGCCGCCATATCAACCAGGACATCATGGATGATATTGGCAAGCACCAGTGAATACTGCTCGTCCAACTCCTCCAAGGGGGTATCCTCGACCTCCATGATACCGGCAAGGGCATTGCGCCGGCAGTTTTTTTGGGCGGCCATGACGGCAACCGGATCATTATCCATGGCATAGACCCTTGCCGCACCGAACACGGCCGCCGCCATGCCGAGAATACCGGTGCCGCATCCCACATCAAGGACCGATGGCACGCCGCCGGCCTGAACAATCTCCTTTTCCAGCAACTGCACAACCAGGGCCGTGGTGGCATGATGGCCGGTCCCAAAAGCCATACCGGGGTCCATGATGATAACCCTTTCTCCCTCCCCGGCGCAATACTCCTCCCAGGTCGGAACAATGACAAGACGAGGGGAAACGGCAAAGGGAGCAAAGTGTTTTTTCCAGTTTGTTCCCCAGTCCTCCTCCTCGAAGATTTCCCATTCCAGCGTGGGGGGATCAACTTGAAAAATCTCGGCCAGTTGATGAAGATGACTCTCCACCTGGGCAGTTATCCAGTCAAGCTCATCATCTGCCGGATTTTCCTTTTCAACATAAACATTGAGTATCTTGAGGATAATATCTTCATCAACACCAACTTCAACCCCGGCATCGATTACACCGATGAAAAAGTCCACCGCAGCATCGACCAGAACCGGATCCACCACTATGGTCATTTTAAGCCATTTTTTCACGTGATTGCTGTTCATCGTCAGAACCTTGAGATGCGTTAAAAAGATTTCGACAAATATTGTTTTTCGGATTACTCTTTATAATGCTTCGAAATTTTCAGAGGTAAAGTCCACACGCACCGGCATGAGTTCAAGGACTCCAACCTGACTCCCCGCTGGTGACGATTTTCAACTCCCGAGCAAACGATTACGTGAAGCCTGATCCGCACATTACTGCCCGCTACGACCGGCTTTTGGCTTGTCCCGACTGCGACTTGCTGCTCCCCAAACTTCAGCCGCCCAGGGGACATAAAACAGCCTGTCCCAGATGCGGATATATACTGCTCTATCATTGCCATGAGACGGTCTCACGCTCGCTTGCCCTGGCACTTACCGGCCTCTTCCTCTTCTTCCCCGCACTCTTTCTTCCGGTTTTGACATTTGGGCGGCTGGGGCTCCACGAAACCGGCAGTATCTTTCATACCATCATCGGATTTCTTCGCAATGACTATTTCCTTGTCGCCCTGGTGGCTTTCTTTTCCACGGTGCTCTTTCCTCTGCTGAAACTGACGCTTCTGGCCATTGTCTCCAGCTGTCTCCAATGGAAGAAATATCCTCGATTTCTGGGCAAGCTGTTTCGAATATACAAGCACCTTGGAGAATGGGCTATGATGGAGGTCTATCTCCTGGGCATTACCGTGACCATCATCAAAATGCAGCACTCCACCGATATTTCGTTTAATGTCGGCTTCTTCTGTTTCATCGGACTGGTACTCATCACCATGGCAAGTTCTCTGACCGTATGCCACGAAAGCTTCTGGATACTCATTGAGAGTCGGGGAAGACAACGCCTGCAGCACTTCAACGACATCCTCGTATCCCCCACTGAATACCTTGGGCAAACAGCCGCCGCCAACAATCTTTTGCTGTGCCGCGAATGCGGTAAAATCTCAGAGGTGCACGACACCGATGCCCCAAAGCAGCATTGCGACCGATGCGGCGCCGCACTGCATTTCCGCAAGCCCCACAGTCTTTCCAAGACATGGGCCCTGACGCTGACAGCTGCAATTCTTCTCTTTCCCGCTAACCTGCTGCCCATAATGCGTGTTAATTTTCTTGGTATCCCCAGCAGTTCAACAATTCTTGACGGTATCAAAATCTTTTTCCAGGATGGCTCCTACATCATTGCATTGATCATTCTGGCGGCCTCCATTTTAATTCCCCTCTTCAAAATTACCGGACTCACCATTATTCTGCTCAGCATTCGATTACGACAAAACCAGTATATCCGTCAGCAGACGGCCATGTTCCGCCTGATAGAATTTATCGGCAGATGGTCGATGCTCGACATCTTTGTCGTTGCCCTGCTTGGTTTTTTTGTTAATTTCGGTTTTCTTTCCTCCATTGAAACCGCACCGGGGGCCACCTATTTCTGTCTGGTTGTCGTCACCACCATGTTTGCCGCTATTGCCTTTGATCCCCGGCTGCTGTGGGATGTGGTCAACACCGAAACGCCAGCACGGCCGGCAGTTCAATAATCTGGAGATGCATTATGGAACCCGCGCCAGTTTTTAAAGCAAAACGAACCATTTCACCGGTATGGATTCTACCGATTCTGGCGTTGTGCATCTGCGCCTGGATCATCTACACCAGTTACCAGAACGCCGGCGTCTCTATCACCGTCTATTTTGCAGATGCCACCGGTATCACACCCGGTAAAACGCAGGTCATTGCCCGCGGCGTGCCCGTTGGCACCGTCAGCGAGATACAGCCTGAACTGAGTAACAGAAGAGTCAAAACCGTGGTGCAAATGGATCAGTCAGTTGCCGATCTGCTCGTTGAAGACACCCTCTTCTGGGTCGTTCGTCCCCAGGTTTCCGCAGCCAGTGTGGAAGGTCTTGACACCTTGCTCTCAGGAAGCTATATCGGCATTCAGCCGGGCACCTCTTCGAAAAGCGCCAAAGAGTTCACTGGCATCTCCTCACCTCCCCCCATTCCCAAGGAAACCCCGGGCCTGCATATCCGTCTTCGCGCCGAGGAGCTTAGCTCCATCCAGAACGGCTCGGAAGTTTACTACCGCAACGTCTCCATCGGCTCTGTAACCAAGCACACCCTGGATCAGCAGAATGATTTCATTATTATCGACCTCTTCATTCAACCGGAATACAGCTATCTGGTCAAGGAAGGAAGCAGATTCTATAACGCCAGCGGAATAAACATACAAGGCAAACTCACCAACCTCGATATACAAGTGGAATCTCTGGCATCTCTCATTCGAGGCGGCATAGTTTTACATACTCCGGAGCAACTCCAGGACACGCCACATGCAACAGACGGTGCAATGTTTACACTTTTTGAGGATTTCGAAGCCGTTCGCCACGGTATAAAGATGACGCTTCAGCTGACCTCAAGCCAGGGGATCAGCGAAGGTGAAACCCAGGTTATCTACCGTGGCCTGGTGGCCGGCGTGGTAGAAAAAATCGACTTCAACAACAATGCCGACCAGAGTGTAACTGCCCAGATCATGCTCGACCCCCGAGCAGAAAGGATTCTGCGTCAGGAAACACAATTCTGGCTGGTCAGACCGGAAATCAGTCCGGAGCGGGTGGAACATCTCGACCTTCTCCTCACTGGTCCCTACATCACCTTTGCTCCAGGGTCTGGGAAGTTCAAGGACAATTTCAAAATTCTGCCTGAACCACCGCCTCAAAAACCTCTGCGGCCCGGTATGGAAATGTTCCTCACAGCAGACCAATCCGGCTCCCTGCAACGGGGCGCTCCTGTTATGTACAAAAACAAAAGGGTGGGCGAGGTTCTTGATATAGACCTCAATGACGAGTTATCCCATTTCGAAATACCAATATATATTTACCAGCCTTACCATAAACTGGTGAGCCCCGATTCGGTTTTCTGGCGCGACGGTGGAATCGCGGTGGAGGCATCCATCAAAGGCATTGAGGTGACGACAAATTCGCTGGGAGCAGTCCTTCGAGGAGGGATTTCGTTCACGACACCACAGGTATCGCAGTCAATGGCATCCGCGCCTTCAGAGCCCCTGGAGTTTTCGCTTTTTAAAAGCTACGAAAACGCCGTGGCCTCCTCCCCCAAGCTACAGAAGCCGGGATACCGTTTCCAGCTCAAAACCAAAGATCCCAGTGCCTATGCAGTAGGGACCTCAATCTATTATAAAAAAATCAAGGTGGGTCAAGTGACGGGTCTGCGCTTGTCCGGCAATAACAAGTATGTCCTGCTTGACTGTTTTGTTGAACAATCCTATAAGGATACAATCAACTCATCGTCACGGTTCCATGATATCAGCGGTCTCACATTGAGAGGAGATATTTCAGGGGTCTCCGTGGAAACGGGCGCGCTTGAATCACTGGTCAGCGGAGGAATAGGCTATTTTACCCCGAAACAGACCGCCATGCCTCCGCGTACCCCCAGCTATCCCCTGTATTCCACAAAAGAGGCGGCGCAAGCCATTGACGAAATCCCCATTGTCGTCAGCTTTAAAGACTGCGGCAACCTGCGGCAGGGCTCTCCGGTCAAGTATAAAGGAGTGGAAATCGGCAGAGTCGGCGGCCTCGCCTTTTCTGACAACATGACCGATGTTCTGGTAACACTCTTTATCGACAAGAAGGCCGCCACCTTTTTCAGGGAAGGAACGCAACTTTGGCTCGAAAAGGCCGAAGTAAATCTCTCTGGAATAAAAAACTTGAAAAATCTGATATTTGGGTCGTATATCAATATTATACCCGGACAAGGTCATTTGCAGCGCACATTCACCGCACTGTCAGCACCACCGTCCACTCCGGCAATGGTTGCCAAGGGGCTTTTACTCACCCTGACCAGCAAGCATTTGGGATCACTTAAAATCAACTCACCTGTCTATTATCGGCAGATACAGGTGGGGTCGGTAATTGACTTCCGGCTTTCCCCGACCTTTGAAAATGTACACATACGCATTAACATAGAAAAACCATACATGCCCCTTATTCATGCAAACACTCGCTTCTGGAAAGCCAGCGGCGCCCGAATTGAGGGGGGATTATTCTCCGGCCTCTCCATTTCCACCGAATCTCTGGAAGCCCTGCTTACAGGTGGTATCGCACTGGCAACACCGGAAAATTCCAAGATGGGCAGTCGCGTCTTCGACAACCACACATTTCACCTTCACGATACGGCTGAAGACAAATGGCTGGACTGGCAGCCGAGCATAACGCTGTTGAAAAAAGAAGAACAGGGCAAGGAGATGCTCGATCAAAGCAGTAAATAATATGCGGCCGTTCCACGGTGGTCCTCTTCTCGAATCTCGGAAAGAACAAGGTCCTTGTGCAACCGCCGGCCCGGGCAATGCGTTATTTTCGCTTCCGTTTGATATTATAGCGCTTCTTTGCTTGCACACCGATCTTTTTGACATCAAGGCCCAGATCTTCCCTCGGATAGAGAATATAAAAATTGTACTTAGGCGAACGCTTTCCCGGATTTGTTGGTAAATACACCCGTAATATGCCGAGTATCTTTAATTCGCCGTATTCGGCAAAAATATCCTCTTCCTTGAATTTCACCTTCCTCCTTTTTATTTCCTTGAGTAGCAAAGGAGTCAATGCCTCGAAGGAAATGGCCGCAAATTCGCCAAACTTTCCAATACCCAGCACCCTGGTCAGGCCGGTAAAATTATTTTCTTTATAGCGGGTATCATGACACACCACAACATGGGGTGGATAGAGAGTTTTTCCATCGCTTGCAACCGCTTGGTCACGCACTTTGTCAAGATCGTTTATGAATATTTGGGACTGCTTCTGGGAAAAGTTGAGCTCTGTTTTGTTGTAGGCAAAAAACATCGGCGGATTTATCAGCCCCGCCGCGATACATGAACTTATACGTGTACGGGAACCATAGGGCGGTTTCATGTACACCGGACAGTGACTCTTGATTATATCATCAGCCGATATTTCGATGGACCCGGTGTTGCTTATTTTCATCTTACGGCGGTATGCCGCTCGTTTATAGGTATGTATCCTGCGGGCCGCTTTGGAGAAGAAACCGCCATCAAGGTTTATTCCGGTTGCTATACCATCCGGAAACAGCAGCGATGCATTATCATAGCGCATAGATGCACGTATTTTTAGTCGAAATTCAGCACCGGTAATACTGCCATGGGGGGTATAGCGGATAAAACGCTCATCGACATCCTGATATATCAATCCTCCGGGGATAAAAATGGCGCCCTTATTGTCAAATTTACCGGTGGCGCCCTCTTCACTTTTATCAGGAAGAAAACCGATGGAATACTGCCCGATCATTCTCCACAGCGTATCTAAACGGATCGCCATTATTTCCCGAATCAACTCATTGTCTATGATATTTTTTTTGGTGACCATGTGTACTATCCGGAGTCTTGCTAGCTAGGTAACATCCTGCGATTGCCAGCTCAATTTCAAAAGAAAAAAGGCAATGGGAATATAGGCACACAGGGCCATGGCTGCAACTGAAGGATAAATTATACGTGTCTCCGGGGAATAAATAAGCAAAAAGGCGACAAAAGCCGGCATTTTATCAAACTGCACCACACCGAACAGGGCCAGGACAATCCTTCGCATCAGATCGGGATAGCCCTTCACCACTCCCTTTGATGCCTTATAAAAGAGATACAGCGCTGCCATACTGCCCAGGATATAGAAGCATGTGCCAAAAAACACATGTACACCAAGAGTTGAAGCATCGAGACTTAAGCGTTTTTCATCGGAGGGGAACCAGAGCAGGGCCGGCAGAAAAACGCTGAAGAGATAGGCAAAGAATCCGCCGATACAGAACTGAAAATGCACTGAAGAAAAGCGCTGCCGTGGTGGATTTTCCTTTCTTTTCAAAAATGCCAGGGCGGCCATTCCGGCCAGCACCAGGGCCAGCAGGAAAAACGGCCAGGCCCCACCTTCGCCGTATACCGGAAACCACAGCTCCATGCTTTCCTGGGGAACCACAAAAACAATACCGAAAAAAACCGATGCCAAGGCGCCAAAAGCAATGAGCAGCGCACTCATAAGACGGGTAAAACCTGCAAGATAACAGATGCCGGCTGCCCCGGAGATGAACACTATAAATAAAATTCTTACAATCATACACGCCCACCATGATTCGGGGCCCCCTTTAAAATTATTCTTTTTGCATGGGAGCCCGTGATATTAGACAATTGTAAATGCTTACAGAGTGCCGGATATATACGCAGGCAGACCGGGAGAGCGTATGGGTCATACGTAAGCCAGGCTGATCGCGGGAAATCCGGCATCCTGTGAGCAGTTCCCATCAATTTTTTCTTCCTACTGCAAAACATCTTCCCATAGGTTATAACTCATGGAACAATGATTGTTAACTGCGGATGATCGATCTGCATCATTTTTTTTCATGTTTTCCGGGGATTTTTGAATTATGCGCATCGCCGTTCTTTCCGATATCCATGGCAATTTAGAGGCTTTTGAGGCCGTAATCGCTGATATGGCGGCACGTCAACCGGATACAGTGATCTGCCTTGGTGATCTTGTTGGGTATGGCCCCAACCCGGAGGAAGTGGTACGGCTTTTTCGGCATTGCAGGTTCACTGCCGTTCTCGGCAACCATGATGCGGCCCTGCATCGCTCCGCCATCCTCAATAAACTCAATTTCCAGGCCAAAGAGAACTCCCTGCAGACCAAGATGCTGATGTCGCAGCAAAGCCTCGACTTTTGCAGCGGACTTCCCGAAAACCTTATGGTGGAAGGCGCCCTTTTTGTCCATGGTTTTCCTCCCGCCTCCCTGCACCAATATCTCACCCGAACCCCCGATGCGCAACTGGCGAAGTTTTTCAAGCAGAGCGCCACGCCCCTCTCGTTTGTCGGCCACAGCCATGCGCTTGCCATGGTCTCCTGGGACGGACAGAGGATAACATGGCATGATCTTGAGCAGAGAACCTATTCTCTGAAGAACACGTGCAAATATATCATCAACGGCGGCAGTGTCGGGCAGCCGCGGGACGGCAACAACAACGCCAAATATCTGCTTTGGGACAGCAGCAGCAATGAAATCGAGGTGCTCTTTGTTCCCTATGATTACAGCGTCACCATCAACAAAATTTTTAACCGCGGCTTTCCCAGAGCCTACGGCATTCGGCTCGGATAACGATACAATGAAAAACGTCGGTAGATATACCATACTCGGTCGACTGGGGCGAGGAGCAATGAGCACCGTTTACAAGGCCCGGGCACCTGTGACCGGAAGGACGGTGGCACTCAAAATACTGCAGCCCCGTGATGAGATTTTTGAAGAGCTGGTCGGTAAAGAGCGCCTTCGTGAGATTTTCATCGAAGAAGCCCGTATTATGGGAGAAATCAACCATGACCATGTCGCCAAGATCATCGATTGCCATACCGAGGGTGCGGCGCCATTCATCGTTTTGGAATTTTTCGCCCACTCCATCGGCTCGCTTATCGGGGAAGCCTATGAGGTGGAAAAGCCTTCACGGATCATCAGCATCAACAAAACCTATCACTACATACGCCAATCTTTGCGAGGTCTTGAACGTCTCCACTTCGCCGGCATCGTACACCGCGACATTAAACCATTCAACCTGATGATAACCAACGACGACCGTCTCAAAATTATTGATTTCGGACTCTCCAGAGTACGGGGCGAAGAGAAGATGGCCATTCCCGGCATGCAGGTGGGCTCACCCTACTATGCAGCACCTGAGCAGGAAAGAAAGGGTTCGTCTGCCGACGAACGGTCCGATCTCTACAGTGTTGGAATCATGGCTTATCGCATGGTCACAGGCCGGCTGGTCAGCAGTGCGGATCAGAATATTGCTGCCCCGAGCACCCACAATGACGATATCAACGATGCCTGGGATGAATTTTTCCTTAAGGCCATTCGCAGCAACCCCGATGAGCGGTATTCATCGGCGCACGCAATGCGCCTTGAACTGGAAAAAGTCCATGGCCAATGGGCCAGGCAATCGCAGCAACACTGTACCTTCATGGTCCGAGACAGCGCCGGACCAAAGCTTGGTCGGCAAGAACTGCGGTACACCCCGGCTTTTCTCAAACACAAGGATTTGAAGCAGCATTTCGACCTCGATACATTAATGCGTCCCAGAAACTACATTCCCCACCGTTTCGAATTCGTCAACAGAAGCCTGCTCAAATGCATCGACACCGCTTTACTCTGGCAAAGAGAAGGCGCTGGGTTTCCGCTCACCTGGGAAAAGGCCCGCCACTATATAATCTATCTCAACGAGCGCCAATTTCAGGGCTACAACTCCTGGCGCCTGCCGACCATGGACGAGCTCTTTTCCCTGCTCAGACCGCCCACCATGCTTCGGGATTTCTGCTTTGACGCCTACTTTGCCGATGACATTCACTGGATTTGGAGCATAGACACCTGCTCCAAGAAGAAGGCATGGAGTGTTGACATCCAGGAAAGCTATATCGAAGCTCTTGACATGGACGGCATGGCCTCGGTCTGTCCGGTGGTGACTCTCACCTGAAAAGCCAAAAAATATTTTTTGATTACCACGATTACCACGATTACCACGATTACCACTAGGGCCGCTCTACACACTGAAGGGAAGGAGTCTTCGCATATTGCTTTTCATGGGTATCTGCAGCCCGGACGGCTGCAGCTAAGCCCCCAGGGATGGGTTTATGGCGTCCCATGAAAAGCAATATGTGAAGACTCCTGGATCGATCAGCTGAGCTTTATGGGTACATCAGGATATTTTTTAATACTTTTCTTTTTTCTCCCCTCAACGACCAAGATAACCGCAGCGAAATTTTCTCAAAGTAACCGGGGTAGCACAACGGCATCAAACTTCAACACCGGGATCTCCACTGCCGATCAATGGCAGGATCTTCCTGATGGTAAAATAGACCAGATATCTGGAAGTCAGCTCGTCTTCATCGTCATATTTGCCCTTTCTTCTATTGAGCTCTTCTATTTTTGGGGTGTCCTGCTCTTCGGCGATCTTGTCCAGATAGAGACGCACGCCGCTGAAGCCCTTCCCTTCAGCCATAAAGAGATAGCAGGCGCTGGGATTTTCCAGCAGGTTGCTGTGACTCAGCCTTTCCCGCATGATAAAGGCAATCTGATTATCCTCCATCATGTGAGGAGTGGCATAGACGGCAGCATTGACATTGCCCGCGGAATCAGCGGTTGACAAAATGCCTCTTCCCTTGTTATTTGCAAAGTATTCTTGTACTTTCATATACTATCCTTTTGTTATTATTGTGTAAAATACAACGAATAGCCGGCTGTTGCCAACCATCGTTTAAAACCGCTTAAACTACATCGCTTAAACTACATGCGCTCCACCGGTCTTCTTTCCGGAACTTCCGTATGCTCCACACTGTTGTCGTTCCAGGCCCTGGAAACATAAAGGCCGCAATAGCAACTGCCGAATTCCTCCACATCGGGCCGGCGATAGTCACAGGGACAAATGATATCCTTATCCCTGTCCCGATCACCTGCAGCAAGACGGCAGGGACAGGCCATGTAGCCATAACGATCCCTGTTTATCAGCAAACCGCGGAGCAACTGAAAGGTCTGTTCTTTGTTACGATTAAAATAATACCCCTTCTTCTCATTGACTTTTTGCAACTGCACAAAAAGATCATCCACCTCGGTATGAATACCAAGCAGCTCTTTTATCTCCTGGGCCTTATAGCCGGTGACAACCTCATCACCAATTACCGTGGTAGGAAAGGAACATTTGGGATTGACCTGTTTGAGTGCCTTCATCACTTTGGCACGTTCTTCATCCTCTAGCATATCGGCTTCGATATAGCTGTGTTCGACTGCGAGATCGTCAAACATCTTTTTGATGGCCTGGCAATAGGCACAGGTGGAAAGCGCATACAACGCTATATTTTTCGACATCCCTCCATCCTCCATGATGCTGGTTTAGGTAGAAAAGAAACTTTTTCTGCAAAAATAATAATACATCACAACAGAAGTACAATAATAAGCACAGGAAAAGAAAGCAGAGTTGAGACCAGAATTGCCGAAGATGCAAGCTCGGTATCGCTGTGCATCTGTGAGGAAAGCACATAGATGGCCGTGGAGGTGGGCAGGGCGAAAAAAATCATCCCCACCTGGAAGGCGGTACCGGAAACATCGAACATGCGCAGGCAGAAATAGCCAATGATTGGAAAAATCAACAACTTGGTCAAGGCCGCCAGCAGGGAAAGCCTGAGATTACTGCGAATGCCCGAAAATGTCAGCGCTCCACCAATGGAAATAAGGGCCAGCGGCAGCGTCACCATGGAGAGCAGGCCAAGAAAGTTGTCAATAAAGCGGGGATATCCGGTAAAACTGTTGGAATAGGCTATTCCTGCAACGCAGCCGATTATCAGGGGATTGGAAAGCAGCGCCCTGCCCAGCAGCCTGGCCCGACTTCTCAGCGCCATGCGCTCCTGGGAGTACCAGATGAGTGTGGTGACCGCAGCCACATTGATAAAGGGTATGGCTAGACTTACCAGCAATCCGAAGTATTTTACTCCCTCCTCTCCAAGGCTATTGAGAATAACCGCCATGCCGATATAGGTGTTGAAGCGGTAGCAGCTCTGGGCAAAGGAACCTGCCTGGAAAGCACCAATCCGTCCCGTAACAATTATGGCAATACTCAGCAAAAACAGCACCGCCAGAGCGCAGAGCGCTGCAAAACAGAGACTCCAGTCGATGCCCGCCTCCCAGGACGCCCCGCCTATCTTCCAAAACAGCATCACCGGGAAAAAGATATAATAGACCAGCTTATCGGAGATCTGCAGAAATGCGACAGTGGTCACCCCATAACGCTTCAGGAAAAAACCCAGAACAATGATCGCTATGACGGGAAACAGGGAGTTAAGAATGACCATCTGTACCTCTTTGAGTTGCAAATACCGGGATGAACCAAATGAAATCGCCTGTCCTATATGGAGTTACCTTCACAGGTAAATGCTGTTTAAAGGGCACACAATAGATAATATTGACAATAGCATCCCGACCGGACAAGGGCCATTGTGACAGTGGCCTGGTACCTGCCGCAGCTGAAATGCCGGCGCTGACCTTTACGCAACCATCACCACCATCTTGATCAATAAATCATTGTACCAGCTTCGTCATCTTATTCCGCCCTGTACGTGAGAAAAATACCAATTGGTACGGTGCTGAATGCAGTTATGGGTTGACTTTTTAGTCAATTTTGTGTGTTTTCCTATCAGCAGGTCTCCATCCATTTTCAAAGAGGCCTCAGCCATTGCCGCAAAATACAACGCCTCGACAGGCACAGGCGATCCGCCGGGACGATGCAGATCAGCCCGATCGAACTATACACCCCCATACCACCGAGATAACAATGAAGACAGCTCTCATAACAGGAATCACCGGCCAAGACGGTGCGTATCTTGCTGAATTTTTAATAAAAAAAGGATACATCGTGCACGGCATTAAACGCCGCGCTTCTCTTTTTAACACCGACAGGATCGATCACCTCTACCAGGATCCCCACGAAAAGAATCGTAACTTCATCCTCCACCACGGTGATTTGACCGATGCCTCCAGCCTCATCCATATCATTGAAAAAGTCCAGCCGGATGAGATCTACAATCTTGCCGCCCAGTCACATGTGGCTGTTTCCTTTGAAGAGCCGGAATACACCGCCAACTCCGATGCCATCGGCACCCTCAGGGTATTGGAAGCCATCCGCATACTGGGCCTCACCGAAAAGACGCGTTTTTACCAGGCCTCCACTTCGGAGCTCTTTGGCAAAGTACAGGAGATTCCACAGACCGAAACGACCCCGTTCTATCCCCGCTCGCCCTACGCGGCTGCAAAACTCTACGCCTACTGGATCGTTGTCAACTACCGCGAGGCGTATAATCTCTACGCCTGCAACGGGATTCTCTTTAACCATGAGTCCCCCCTGCGTGGCGAAACCTTTGTTACTCGAAAGATAACCAGGGCCTTTGCCCGGATCCAGCTCGGTCTGCAGGACAGTCTCTATCTCGGCAACCTCGATGCCAAAAGGGACTGGGGCCACGCCCGCGACTATGTTGAAATGCAGTGGCTCATGCTGCAGCAGGACGCGCCTGAGGATTTTGTCATCGCCACGGGGAAGCAGTATTCCGTCAGAGATTTTGTAAATGGAGCGGCTGCCGAACTGGGCATGCTTCTTCGCTGGCAGGGCTCCGGCGTCGATGAGGTGGGCATTGTCGACAGCCTCGGCAGCGGTTATCAGGGTAAACTGCAAAAAGGCGATGTTCTGGTCCGGGTGGATCCTCGATATTTTCGTCCAACGGAGGTTGAAAGCCTGCTGGGTGATCCCCGCAAGGCCAAGGAAAAACTGGGGTGGGAACCGGCAACGAGTTTCCGGGAACTGGTTGCCGAGATGGTCCTGGCGGATCTTGAAGAGGCAAAAAAAGACGAGCTCTGCAAAAGCAAAGGCTATTCCATTCTCAACCACCATGAATAAGCACTGAACACCATGGAAAAAGATGCCAGAATATTTGTGGCCGGCCACCGCGGCATGGTGGGGACGGCCATCGTCCGTCAACTGAAAGCTGCAGGAATTACTACCATAGTGACCAGATCACATGGTGCACTTGACCTTACCGATCAGGCTGAAGTGCGGAAATTCTTCCACAATGAAAAGATCGACCGGGTTATCCTTGCCGCCGCCAGGGTGGGCGGTATTCACGCCAATAGCACCTACCCGGCAACCTTTATTCATGACAACCTGGTCATCCAGAGCAATGTTATAGATGCAGCGTTCCAAAACGGCATAGGCGACCTGCTCTTTCTCGGCAGCTCCTGCATTTACCCCAAGCTCGCCCCCCAGCCCATGCGGGAAGAATATCTTCTCACCGGGCTGCTCGAACCCACCAATGAGCCCTATGCCATTGCCAAAATTGCAGGCATTAAGATGTGTGAATCCTATAACAGGCAGTATAGCACCCGTTTTCGCAGTGTCATGCCCACCAACCTCTATGGCCCCGGCGACAACTATCACCTGGAAAACAGCCATGTTATCCCTGCCATGATGCGTAAATATCACCTCGCCTCCCTTGCCGCGGCAAACAAGGCGGAGGCCATTGCCCAGGATATCTCCTGTTACGGCCCTATTCCCGATGATATCTGTGCAGCAATAGGCTATGATACCGCGACAGAATCGCTGGATCGCAGCCACGACCCCCGTGTTGTCCTGTGGGGGACCGGCTCTCCCAAACGGGAATTCCTCCATGTCGACGACATGGCGGCGGCCTGTCTCCATGTAATGGAACTCGACCAGGCCCTCTTTTGCGGCGACAACCCCTCCTTTGTCAACATTGGCTACGGCACGGATGTCACCATAAAAGAAGTGGCCGCGATGATAGCAGAAATCGTTGGATTCACAGGTGAGACCGTCTATGACGACAGCAAACCGGACGGCACTCCGCAAAAACTCCTTGATACTACGCGAATGAACACCCTTGGCTGGCAGCCGCGCCTCAATTTGCTAGAGGGCCTGCACAACACCTATAAAGCATACCAGCAGAAGTCTTCTGCTCATAAACACTAGTTAACAGCGACTGGAGAAAAAAATATGATCCCGGTAATTCTGGCAGGCGGCACTGGGAGCCGCCTCTGGCCCCTGAGCCGCACCTTGTACCCCAAACAGTTCATGGCCCTTGACGGTAAGGAAACGATGCTGCAGGCCACCCTGCAGCGCCTCGACGGCATGGAAACGGAGCCCGCCATTGTTATCAGCAATGAAGAACACCGCTTCATCGTTGCCGAACAGCTTCGACGCACCGGCAGCACACCTGGCGCCATCATTCTCGAACCAGTGGGGCGCAACACCGCCCCGGCCGCCGCCATGGCTGCACTGGAAGCCATCAACACCACGGAAGATCCGCTGCTTCTCGTCATGGCCGCGGACCATGTCATCGGCGATGCCGCAGCCTTCCAGAAAACGGTTTCCGCGGCAACACCGTATGCCCAGTCCGGTAAGCTGGTTACCTTTGGCATGGTGCCCACGGCGGCGGAAACCGGATATGGCTATATCAGAGCCGGGCAAACGGCTGCAGGGACTACAAATGAAGCTATGACGGCCTTTCCAGTCGATGAATTCGTGGAAAAACCCGATGCCGAAACGGCCCGGTCATATCTGGCAAGCGGCAAGTATTTTTGGAACAGCGGCATATTCCTGTTCAAGGCGACACGCTATCTGGAAGAACTGGAAGCCCATCGTCCGGAGATATTATCGGCCTGCCGGGCCGCCATGAAACACACCTCCAGAGATCTCGAATTTCATCGGATCGATCAGGAACATTTCGAGGCCTGTCCAAGTGACTCCATAGACTACGCCGTCATGGAAAAGACCTCCGATGCCTATGTCATGCCCCTCAACCTGCAATGGAATGACATCGGCAGCTGGTCGGCCCTCTATGATATCGCCGCCAAGGACACCAATAACAATGTGGTGAAAGGCGATATCCTGCTCAATGAAACCAGCAACTGCTATATCAACACCTCGGACAAGCTCGTGGCCACCGTCGGTCTTGAAAACACGGTCGTTGTCAACACCAAGGACGCCCTGCTCGTCGCCACCAAAGACAAGGTACAAAACGTCAAAGATATAGTGGAGACCCTGAAAAGTGACAACCGCCCGGAGTATTACAATCACCTGGAGGTATACCGTCCCTGGGGCAAATATGAATCCATAGATACCGGTCCACGCTATCAGGTAAAGCGCATCACCGTCAAAGCAGGCGCCAAGCTCTCCCTGCAGATGCATCACCACCGGGCGGAGCACTGGGTGGTGGTCTCGGGCACCGCCAGGGTGCATAAGGGCGAGGAGTCCATTCTGCTCACCGAGAACCAGTCCGTCTACATACCGCTGGGTACCACCCACTCTCTTGAAAATCCAGGGAAAATTCCCCTGGAGCTCATTGAGGTACAGTCGGGTTCCTACCTGGGCGAAGATGATATCGTCAGGTTCGAGGACGTCTACGGCAGAATCTAAAACATTATTTACGGTACCACTGGCCATTGGGCCGTTGGAACCAATGACCTTTTTCACCGTTTTCCACGATCATTTTGGCACGACGCTGGCCAACCAGTTTGGCCGGTGCCCCCTGTCGTTTGCCAATTGCTTCGTAGACGATTTTTCGATCCTTATTTTCACTGGCAATAAGATCTTGCCGCACTTTTTGAGCGGTCCTGTATTCAAGAAACCCCTGGCTGTTTTCCCCCACCAGCCCCTTGTCCTTGAGTGTATCAATGGCTGGAATGCGTGCCTTCATACGCTCCTTTATCGAAGCGGACTGTACCGCGGGCACCAGCAGCAGAAGACAGACAAGCAGGATAAGCAAAGAAGAGTAATGGGAAAGTTTCATAACACACCTCTAAAGTTCTTTATAAAAAAGCGGTTGGTTCCGCAGCGCATTGCCTACAGACCACACTACAGGCCACACTACAGCCCACACTACTGGACACCATACTGCGCAACAGAATGACACATTATCCGTGGTACCTTCAATCCGGATCAATTTCATCAAGATCGCCGAAAAAATCATCAAGCGCCCGGTCAACCTTGACATTGACATCAATGGTGATGTGGATAGGCTTTACCTCCACCGGTTTGACTTCTACCTCGTGCCTGGTGCATGCCGCGGACAGTAAAAGCAACAACAGCATGCTCAAGATATATATCTTCGTAACAAGGGCCATATCAGATATTCTCCATCATGGAATGAATATTTTTCCCATAGTGAAAAAACTCACTCAAGGGAAGCCGAAAATTAACGTTGAGCCGTATGGGATGCCGTATCCCCTGTTCCTGCTCCGTTGACTTCTGTTGCTTGCCGATTGGAACAATATTACCGCGTTCATACCTGTACTGCAACGGTTCCGCCGGCTTGCCGTCCAGTTCAAGGGCAACAAGCAGTTCACCTGCTTCGGTGTTGAAGGTCAGCTTGGTCCAGTTATAGGAAAAATTTTCCAACGCATCCATGGAGTAGTCGAGATACACCGTTTTCTTCATTGCACTCATCCCCTGACGCAAACGAGCCGTATTCCTGAATCTGACTATACCACCCTCCCCCGGTGTGGAAAACAAAAAACCATTATCGAATTCAACACCCTTTTCGTCGATGATCAGCGGTAATCTGCCATTGAGCGCCCCCTGCCCTTCAGCATCTCCAACACCAAGCTGTGCCAAAAGCTCGGTATAGCCCAGCCTGTCACAGTACAGTGTTGTATTGAGCGTCTCCATGTCGTTTTTGATATACACGCCGCCGGTCTCCACCCTGCCACCACACCAGTTCAGTCGGGCTCGCTCTATGAGCAGGGAACCCGGATCATCAAGGCGCAGATTAATGGAGGCGTCGGACATCACGATTTTGCCCAGTTCAATTCGGCCGACGGTTATGCGCTGATTGGGACTCGTCTGGATTCGAGGCAGCAGCGGAAAATCCAGACTGCCGGCTATATCAGCAAGTGTATATTTTTCATAGTGCACCTCTGCATCAGTAAAAGCAATACTGGCCTGTCCGCCGTGCTCTTCCCGGGAAGAAGCGTAGTGAAGCTCGCCTTCTACCTTTCCGGAAAAATGTAAGGAATCAGGCAATGTGACATACGAAGGCATATTGCCGGCGGTTATTGCAACTTCAGGAAGCCGGCAATCAAGGCGCATATCCCTCTTCAGTGTTGCCGAACCGGAACAGGAGAGGGCGAAAGCGTCATGCAAAGGGGTAGTCATGAGCCCGTTGCCCACAACCCTGTCGTCCTTGAAAGCGAGGGATGCGCTGAATGTTCCGCTATGCTCGTCTTTAAATCGTATCTGCTCAATTTCGAGGGTACCGGAAACGGTATCCGCATTCCGGGCCGGCAGGGAGAACGGCAGGGAGAAGGAAAGGCCTGTCAGCTCAATATCTCGTGCCCTGTCCTTTATAGAAGGAACAGCACCCTGTAGATTCCCGGATATTTGCGGACCGGAGATCGTAACACTCCCCTCGGCCGTATATGGCGCAATATCCAGAGAATTATTCACGGTAAAGGGTTCTCCCGCCAGTCTAAAATCCAGCACCGTCTGTTGCCCGAGCGTTCCCTGATAGACCACACCCATGCTGGAGGATGCCGGGCGCAGCGCCAGTGCCGCCATGCCGTCTACCTTTGCCGAATCAAATACATAACTCCCCTCTGCCGATACATCGCAGCCCGCCGGCTGGCGCAGCCGCAGACCCGTGAGCGCATATTCAAACTTTTTCGTGTCACCGGCAAGCGTCAAGGTCACTGGTTCATCTTCATCCGCACTCTGCATGATCAGACCAGGCTGCTGTATGGTAAAACCATCAAGTTCGAGACCGGCCGTATATCCGACTATATCCGTTATTCCTTCGACCTCCACTTCGCCCTGCAAACGCAGCCGCCCCGCAGCCTCGGTATCTTGAAAGAGGTGCTGATACCGAAGAGCCTCGCCAAGATCTTCGGCCACTACCGTGAAATCAAGTACATGACTCCTTCTCCCGGTGCCGTCAATTGACTGGCCGGAAGGTTGCTGTTGCACCGGGCGCATTCCTATTTTTGCCTGCATTTCCAATGCCCCCTTACTCTGCAAATCAGCCGTAAACGCAGCAAGTTTTTTGCTGTTTTCACCAGCCGCTACATATCGTGACGTAATTTGCCCATCAAGCCATACAACACGATCGGCCTCCTCAATGCCATGCAGTACCACCCGGCTGTTATTGACGACGATCTTGCGGACCACCAGAGGGAGGGCCGGCAAAGCATGCCCCCCTTGCCATTCTTGCCGTTGCGCACTGCTGTTCTTCACCACAAGGCCGCGCAACGCAAAACGGCCATCACGCTTTTGCAGATGAATGCCGGCGCCGTCGATAACCACCCTGCCGATTGTCCGCTGCAGCAACATCGTCGGCGAATAATGCGCCTCAAATCGGGCAACACTGATCCCCGGCTGCTTTTCGCCCCCCAATGACAATGTACCCCGCATCTGCCAGGGCGACAGGCGCGAAATACTTATTTCTACCCTGGAGAACGGCATCTCAGCGGCAATCGCCGGCAAAACATAGCGCTCAGCGATAGAGGGGACGAGCAAATACAAAACACTGCATGTCAACAGGACACAAAGTGATACAAGCAATGCTATGACTGTAATGTTCTTCTTCATGAAAACGCCTTACCAGATACTTGAGCACCAAACCTCCGGCACTCTGCCGCCAATCAGCCGCCACTCAGCCGCCACACAGAGCATGAGCGCTCCTTGGCGGTAGGCTGCCTTGAAATTACACCTGAAGCATTACACCACTTTAGATTGTACTTGCGCCGGCATCTTCGTGAACGCAGCGTCAAGCCAGATCTCGTCCATCTCATCTGCGAAATCGCCGAAGCTTCCAAATTCGTTGAACAGGCGGGAGTCGCAGCCTCGGATGGTCATGGTCCGATTCTTGATCTGGTGCCCACGAGTAAGGATGAGCGGGCACCGATCTTCATCGGATGCAAAAAAGATGTTGCCGCCGAAGAGATAATCGCGCAGATGGATGAGTAATTGACGAGCTCTTCAGCCTTGCTCGACCTGATCTTGCCGGTCTCTTATCGGCAGCAGCACGGTGAAGGTTGTCCCCTGTTCAAGCTTGCTTTCCACCCGGATTGATCCCTGATGGCTATCAACAATGGATTTAACGATGGCAAGCCCCAGACCGGTGCCATGGATCTCACGGGTATTCTTGTCTTTGACCCGGTGAAAGCGGTTGAAAATTTCGGCCAGATCCTCCTCGGGAATACCGTATCCGGTATCGGCCACCCGTAGCTCTATGGAGTCACGGTTTATCTGTGCCATGACGGTAATACTTGCCTGCCGGGGTGAATATTTTATCGCATTTGTGATCAGATTGGTGAGTACTTCTTCAAGTCCCTGCTTGTCTGCCGTCAATGGCGGAAGATCACCGCTTGTCTCCAGACGAAGTTCGAGTTCTTTCTCGGCGGCTGCAGCCTCGTGAAAATGTATCTGTTCCTCAAGCAGCGCCTTGATATCCACCTCCTCTCTTGAACCGCCTGCCATTCCTGCTTCGATCTTGGCCAGATCGAGCAGCTCCGATACCAGGTTGACCAGGTTGTTGATTTTGCCGGAAGCCCGCTCAAGAATCTGACGCTGTTTGTCGGTCACATCGCCTGCAAGACCATCGAGGATAATTTTTAT
>JBHEOR010000016.1:0-335 GCA_046260685.1 Desulfopila sp. | reverse complement strand
CGAATTTCATGGGACACCATGGAGACGAAATCCGATTTCATCCTGTCCATCTCCTTGACGGCAGTAATGTCATGGAGCACCATCGTTGCTCCGAGGACTTCCCCCGTTCTGCTGCGAAACGGCGAACAATGGGCACTGACAATCCTGTCCTGGGCCGCGCCGCAATCCGTCAGGGTAACCTCTTTACAGGATTCGGCAATGGTCTCCGCAGGCATTGCCAGGGCTTCGGCAATGCTCTCCATGAGGGCTTGGTCGGTTACCACGTCCTCCACTTTTTTACCCTCGGCCGATCCTTTAGTATAGCCCAGCATGGTGAGAAACGCCGGATTGGCCAA
>JBHEOR010000159.1:5552-6055 GCA_046260685.1 Desulfopila sp. | reverse complement strand
GTCAAGTGACATACCCACATCCAAAGCCACTTCAACAAAGTTTACAGAGCGCAGTGCCTGCCCCATGGGAGACTCCATAAACCCATTAAGCCATGGAGCCAACTTTTCCTGGTGGATATAGACGATGGTGTCCCGTGGCAAAAAAATTTCCGGAGAGAGATCCTGCTGGAAGAAAAAAAATTTAGAAAACAGTATACCGCCGGTGAGACAACTCACTGCCACGATAATAAGGAAAAGCTTTTTCATGGATGTGTGACCGGTTATAGCGTACCTGTTCTTCTATACTGTATGGCCTCGGCAAGATGATGTCGTTTAATGGATTTTGCACCATCGAGATCAGCAATAGTACGCCCGATTTTCAATATGCGATGATAGGCGCGTGCCGAAAGACCGAGCCGCTCCACACTTTTTTCCAGCAATCGCTTGCCCTCACCGTCAATACCGCAATACTTCTCCACCATTTGTGGGTTCATGCTGGAATTTGTCAGTGAGGCGGATTTATT
>JBHEOR010000159.1:267-5542 GCA_046260685.1 Desulfopila sp. | reverse complement strand
CACCATTAACCCGTCGGCGTATATCTTCGGAAGATTCAGGGCTGCCGGTTTTCTGCATTTCGTCATAGGGAAGCGCGGCAATCTCCAGGTGGATATCGATACGATCCAGCAACGGGCCGGAAAGTCTGGCGGTATAATTTTGCATCTGTACCGGTGTACAATTGCACCTGTTGCTTCTCTCGCCATAATACCCGCAGGGGCATGGGTTATAGGCAGCAATAAGAAGAAAGTCGGAGGGAAACGACAGCGACATATTGGCCCTGGCAATGGTGACCGACCTGTCTTCCAGCGGCTGCCTGAGCATTTCTAAAACACGTTTTTTAAATTCTGTAACTTCATCGAGAAAGAGTACGCCATGGGTAGCCAAAGAAACCTCCCCCGGCTTGGGATGGCTTCCACCCCCTATCAAACCGGCATCCGAAATGGTATGGTGGGGAGCGCGAAATGGTCGTTGTGCGAGCAGCGGCTGGTCCAGTGGAAGAACTCCGGCAATGGAATGGATTTTTGTGGTTTCCACCGCCTCGTCAAAGGTGAATTCAGGCAAAATTGTGGTCAAACGACGGGCAAGCATGGTTTTGCCGGCACCTGGCGGGCCTTTAAGCAAGACATTATGATTGCCGCTTGCCGCAATCTCTAAAGCTCGCTTGGCATGCTGCTGCCCTTTGACATCGGCAAAATCTTCCCCGTTTGGAGCAATGTTGCCGACAGCAGGAGAATAATCGGTGGTAAACGGGATAAGCATCTTTCGCTCAATAAGAAATTCAACGGCATCATGGAGATTTTCAGCAGCAATCACATCAATACCTTGAACGACTCCCCCCTCCATTGCATTGGCGGCTGGAATAATCACTCCTTTCATCTTGTGCCGGCGTGCATCGAGTACCATTGCCAGCACACCGCGCACCCCTCTGATCGTACCGTCCAAGGAAAGTTCTCCGATGATGGAATATTTTTGCAGTATAGCAGCGGGGATAAGACCACCGGCGGATAATATGCCCAGAGCGATGGGCAGGTCATAACCGGCGCCCTCCTTTTTGACGTTGGCTGGTGCCAGATTAACAGTTATGCGCTTATTGGGAAAATCGTAGCCGCAGTTTTTTATTGCCGCCTTGACCCGGTCTTTACTCTCTTTTACTGCACCATCCGGCAACCCCACAGTGGCAAACATGGGGAGCCCCGAAGCTATATCGACTTCAATTTCAAGTGCGAGACCTTCAACGCCAATGACTATACAACTGTGAACCTTGGCTAGCATAGCGTTCGTGCACTCATGTTCGGGGCTGTAGGGTTGGGGGTATACATTTCCTTGAGCTCTCTGCTGTATTGGCCTTTTTTTTGATCGTAGACATACAGCGGTTTCTCTAAAACCATTCCCCGCCCGCCGTTTTTAATGCCTTCCACAAGGACCAGTGATGCGGCAGAAGCGTCCGGATAACTCAAAACAGGGCGTACCCTCTTGGGCTGCAGTCCATACCGGTGTAAACATTTTATGAGCTCACCAAGTAATTCAGCAGCAAAGACCAGGGCAAATCTTCCCTTATTTGCCAAGACATAGGATATACTTCCGGCAAGATCGCCGGTGTTGAGGGCTACCTGGTGACGTGCCACATACTTTTCCTGGTTTTTGCTTACTCTGCCGCTACCCGTGGGATAAAAAGGCGGATTGCACATTACTTTGGTAAAAGATTCGGCGTGGTAATATCGGTGGATATGCGCCGCATCACCATGGGTGATTGTCAAACGTGACGACATCCCGTTTTCCTGAGAATTTTTTCGAGCAATCCGGACGAGGCTCTGCTGGTATTCAAGACCTTCCACGGTTTGCGCGATGTGCGCGTTTCTATAGAGCAGAATCATCCCGACAATACCACAGCCACATCCCATATCGAGGACCACATCGTCTTGCCAATGAAGGATAAAGTGAGCGAGGAGGACTGAATCAATGGAAAACCTGTATCCGGATGTATTCTGATAGCAGATCAGCTCTCCATGAAACAGACTGTCTTTTGAAAGTTTTACTGAATCGTTCATTCCTGACATTATAGTAAAATAAGGATCTTATCAAAAATATGGCAAAATGGTCAACTTCTTTTCTCGACATTGAAAAGCTTATTCACATATTTTCAATGGATTTCTTGTTGTTGAAACGCTATAGTGCTTGCTCACAAAACCTTATATGTTGGACCGCATCTTGACAAGGAGAACCACCCAATGTTTGATATTTTTATTAAAACACATTTTGCCGGAGCACACCATTTACGCGATTATCCTGGTGAGTGTGAACTCCCCCACGGCCATAACTGGAAGGTAGAAGTTACAGTCAGGGCAAAGGAGGTCGATGAAATAGGCATGGGAATTGATTTCAAAGTTTTAAAAAAACATGTCAAAGAGGTTGTCGACAGACTCGATCACCGCGATCTCAATACCATGGAGGAATTCTCGACACGCAACCCGTCTTCAGAACATATCGCCATGTTCCTTTTTGACAATCTCGAGCAGGTCCTGCGCACAGAACGCCACCACCTCCAAAGCGTCACAGTCATGGAAACAGACAACCAGGGCCTTACCTATTACGGCAAAAACAGTTCACAATTGTAGGGGCATGGTCTCATAATCGTTAATACATGGAATTCACATATGTCACAACAGCAAACAGCTATAATTGGAGTCATTGGTCTGGGATATGTCGGTTTACCGCTGGCAGTTGAGTTTGGTAAACATTATCCAACCAAGGGATACGATCCCAATAGCAAACGGATAATGGAACTACGCCAGGGCAAAGATGCAACGCTTGAGGTGGGAGATGAAGAACTGCGGAGTATCGAAAACCTTGAGTTTCACGCAAACGCTGACAAGCTGCACGATTGTACCGTCTACATTGTTGCAGTTCCCACACCGATTGATGCAGCGAAGCGACCGGATCTCAGCTATCTTATAAAGGCCTCGGAAACAGTTGGAAAACTGCTTAAGCCAGGTGATCACGTTGTCTATGAATCAACTGTCTACCCCGGAGCAACCGAGGAAACCTGTATCCCCGTTCTGGAGCAAATCTCAGGCCTTGTTTTTAATACTGACTTCTTTTGCGGGTACAGCCCTGAAAGAATCAACCCGGGCGACAAAGAACACCGGCTGCCTGATATCGTCAAAATAACTTCAGGCTCAACTTCACATGCCGCCGCGTTTATAGACAATCTCTATAGATCCGTTATTACGGCAGGCACTTTCAAGGCGAGCTCCATAAAGGTTGCCGAAGCAGCCAAGGTCATAGAAAACACCCAGCGTGATGTCAACATTGCGCTTGTCAACGAACTCTCTCTTATATTTAACAAGCTCTCCATCAATACCGCCGAAGTTCTTGATGCGGCAAGCACAAAATGGAATTTTCTGCCGTTCCGCCCTGGTCTTGTTGGTGGGCACTGCATTGGAGTGGATCCATACTATCTCACCCATAAAGCGCAGCAGGTCGGCTATCACCCCGACATGATACTGGCCGGGCGCCGTCTCAATGACGATATGGGCTGTTATATAGCCTCACGTGTCCTAAAAAAAATGATCACCAAGAAAATAGATGTTTCCCGCGCCAAAATCCTGGTGATGGGACTCACCTTTAAAGAAAATTGCCCCGATCTACGCAATACGCGGGTTATAGACATCATCCATGAACTTGAAGAGTATGGTATTCATGTCATTGTCCACGATCCATGGGTCGATCCACAACAGGCGCAAAAAGAGTATAACATCACAATGACCGACACCCCGGAACACGGCAGTTTTGACGGTGTTGTCGTGGCCGTGGCCCACAAGCAGTTTGTTGCTCAATCAATCGATGACATTATTGCACTTTGCCGGGACAATCATGTCATTTTTGATGTTAAAAACATATACCCTGCTGCGCTGACCGATGGTAGGCTGTGACAGGCCGGAGGTGACACGCCGGAGTCGCGCCCAGCAGTTTTAACAGGGAAGTTGCAGGTAGTAAAGTACGGGCGTATTCAGACCGCGCCGTCATCAAAAATCGTCTGTCTCCCCACCATCGAGCTCAACCAGCGTCGCCCCCCAGCTGCCGCCGGTTTCATCGGCTAATGTATAGTTTTTCACCCCTGGAGTTTTCGCCAGAACCCCGTGAACACCGCGGCGCAGCTGCCCGGTCCCCTTGCCATGTATTATGCGTACCTGAAAGATATTGTTTTTGCGGCATTCACGGAGATATTCGGGAATCAGCGAGGAGATTTCGCCGGCTTTGAATGTATGGAGATCGAGCGTTCCATCGATGGCCAACGTGATGGTGTGCTGTTCTTTATCGTTGTCCATCATGTCCTCTTCATGGTTTCAAATGCCAGATCCGCAGCTTTACGCGAAGCCCCCCTGCCGCCGATCGCTCTGCGCACCTGTGCAAGGTCATATTTTATTTTTTTGCGAATATTCTCGTCAAACAGTATTCGAGCCAACTCCAATTCTACAGTCCCCGGGGTAACCTGATCCTGGAGCAGTTCGTTTACGACCTGTTTTTCAGCTATAATATTAACAAGAGAGAAAAACGGAATGTCAATAAGAAAGCGACCGAGATGATAGGAAAGCGGGGTGAATTTATAGGCAACGATCATGGGGATATCGAGCACTGCAAGCTCCAATGTCACTGTTCCCGAGGCAGCAACAACGCCATCACACGAGGCCATCATCTCATACTTGTCTTGCTGTATCACATGGATGTCCATACTCTTTCTAAACGTAGCAAGACCGGCTGTCTCAAGATCCTCTTCGGTTAAGGTTGATGCCAGCGGAATAACAAAAGAAAGTTCACGGGAATATTTACTCTGCATCCTCCGTGATGCCTCCAAAAACACAGGGAGCAGGAAGCCCACCTCCTTTCTTCGTGATCCTGGGAGGATACCAACAATAGCTCTGTTGTCATCGAGGCCATACTTTTGACAAAATTGCTTTCGCTCAAAGCGAACATTTACCGCATCCAGGACGGGATTACCTACATACGTGGCCTTTACCCCGCGCTCTTGCAGATACTTTTCTTCAAAGGGCAGGATGACAGCGGCACGATCTACCAGCTTTGCCAGTTTTTTTACTCTCCACTTGCGCCAGACCCATACCTTGGGAGTGATATAGTACAGGACCGGGATACCGAGTTTTCGAGCGTGCTTGGCCAGGCGAAGATTAAATTCGCCAAAATCTATAAGAATAAGAAGGGCAGGGTTGTGTTGACGTAATGCTATTTTGAGAAGGCGAAAGGCTGCGAGAATGTCTTTGAGCGTTGCAAATATCT
>JBHEOR010000159.1:0-257 GCA_046260685.1 Desulfopila sp. | reverse complement strand
CCGCCAATTTATCTATATCACTGACCAGTTCGACCCCGGCCCGCTTGAATTCCACACCGCCAATGCCCATAAAAGACAATGAGGGATCTCGCTGCCGTATTGCCTTGATAAGCCCGGCACCATGCAGATCTCCGGAGGCTTCACCAGCGACGATCATTATGGTTTTTTGGGCAGGAGTATCATCGCTCATCCTTTTCTCCTGATCTACCACACCGCGTCCGCCAAGAAAAACTGCACCCGTCGTTGATATCCCACAG
>JBHEOR010000158.1:0-6058 GCA_046260685.1 Desulfopila sp. | reverse complement strand
GAATAGATGTCGACCTGACCTCGGAACCACTTGCCATGGATCCTAATGGTCAACCGGTTTATCTCAAAGATCTCTGGCCGACAAATGAAGAAATAGATTCAGTGGTGAAAGAGTTTGTCACCAGGGAAGCGTTCACTCAGGAATATGCCCATATATTCGAGGGAGATATCTTCTGGAAAGGATTAAAAGTTTCAGAAGGTACCACATACAACTGGGATGACAAATCAACGTATATTAAAAACCCACCCTACTTCGACGACTTCACCAATATTCCCAAGCCGCTTATGAATATTATCGGAGCAAGGGCATTCCTTCTTTTAGGAGACTCCGTCACCACCGATCACATTTCCCCGGCCGGAGCAATCCCCAGAGAATATCCAGCCGGACGTTACCTGATCGAACAGGGGGTCGAGCCGGAACACTTTAACTCGTATGGTTCGAGAAGAGGCAATCATGAGGTAATGATGCGGGGTACATTTGGCAATATTCGCATCAAAAACAGGATGGTCGCTCCCAAGGAAGGAGCGTATACTATTAAGTTGCCGCAAAATAAGGAAATGTATAATTATGAGGCGGCCATGAAGTACCTGGAAGAAGGCACCCCTCTTATTGTACTTGGCGGGAAAGAATACGGCACCGGCTCTTCACGGGACTGGGCAGCAAAAGGGACCAACCTGCTCGGCATAAAAGCTGTTATCGCTGAGTCATTTGAAAGGATTCATCGCAACAATCTGGTGGGAATGGGGGCGTTGCCGCTTGTGTTTAAACCCGGCCAGAACATTACATCCTTAGGGTTAAATGGCACGGAAATTTTTTCGATCGAAGGATTGGCGGCGATCACTCCGGGCGGATCACTGCAGGTCACTGCAGAAAAGCAGGATGGCAGCAGATTCAATTTTGAAGTAATTGCCCGCCTCGATACGGAAGTAGACGTCACCTACTTCCAACACGGCGGCATCCTTCCGTATGTATTGCGTCAAATGATGAAAGAATAGTTCATATTGAAATAACAAAGAATAAAATCCGGTCCCGATACTCAGGATCGAATTTTGGCAGGGAGTGAGCTCTTTTAAAAAGCACAGTCATGAAAAAGAAAATCCTTCTCGATTTATTGCAGTCATATGCTCAGCAGCGTACTCGTCCCGATAAATCATTGTACAGGGCGATTTCATTTGCCCACGCTGTCGAAACTGCGGAAAGAACCGGCCTCTCTTTACGGATGGTAGAGTGTGCCGCTCTCGAAGCAGAGATAGTTCCCGAACGGTACTGCCGAAATCAGAAGTCACTTTCCAATGACAACCAGCTTCAATTGCTTCACTCCCATGTCGCGATCATCGGGCTTGGTGGCCTGGGAGGAACGGTAACAGAGATTCTCGCTCGAATCGGTGTAGGTCGACTCACTCTGGTCGATGGAGACTGTTTCGACGAAAGCAATCTCAACAGACAACTTTTAAGCAGTCCAGCCAATATTGGTAAATTAAAGGCTGAAACTGCAAAACTTCGAGTGCAGGAGATTAATCCGGCGGTTGAGGTCCATTCAGTGCCGAAGTTCTTTACCGCCGACAACAGTGAGACAATACTGCATCAGGTTCACCTGGCGATCGACTGTCTTGACACCATTACTGACCGTTTCATACTTGAAGAAGGTTGTAGAAAAGCCTCTATTCCGCTCATCTCGGCGGCTATTGGCGGCAGCAGCGGTCAGGCGACAGTGATTTTCCCGGAGGATCCGGGACTAAAAGACATCTATGGCTCACAGGGAAACGCGCCGACAAGAGGCGTCGAAAAATCAGTCGGGACCTTACCGTTTGCTGCTGTGTATATGGCAGCCGTTGAGTGTGCTGCAGCGACAGCAATATTAACCGGCAGACCCTCGGAACTCAGAAACCGACTTTTTATGGCTGAAGTAGTTGACCACACTACAGAACTCTTCAGTTTACCAGGGCTGACCGAAAAATCTGTGGGGTGATGAGCGATAAAAACAACGGAGCCGTCTCCTAACCCGCGTTTCTCATGAACATTGTGTTGATTTTTAGAATATATCTATTTTTCAAGAGGTTCGATATTGTTTCAATTTTTCTTTAAATCAACACAATGTTCACCAAAGGTCAGTGCATGCGGCGCCATCTTCGTCAGTATTTTGCCAGTGAACATAGCCTACTATAGTTCACTACCAAAAACTTTGAAGCTGACGCCGCCTGAACTGATGAGAAATGCGGGCTAAAGAAGACGGCTCCGTTTGTTGGTCTTTTTGTTTTTTTGATGAAGTGTTTTCTACGACGCTATCAGTTATAAGAAGTCTTGTCGCTCATGCCCTTGCGTGTTTCCGGGAGCAGCGTTCCCTTCTCGATGGCCTGCTTTTCCCATTCCTTTAACAGCGTTGCCCGAAACGTCTCTTTTTCAGCCACCAGCGCCGCCATATCAACTCCGGCGAGAACCTGAGCCTTTTCCTTGGTGGAGAAATCCGGAGCTACATAGTTGACTGCACCATATTTTGCCAATACCTGGACAAGCTTCAGGCGGGCAGTCTGGGCGGTCTCGTTGGCAACAGCCAGCAGGCGCAGGGTCTCTTCCGGGGCATGGAAAAATGAGCCATGACTGGCGATAGAGTAATCCCACTTCCACTGACCATGGCGGATATCGGTAAGAATGCTTTTCATCTCCTGCTCTGTTGCACCAAGCTCCCAGGCCTTGCCCGCTTCGAGGTGAGCCTTGGCCAAATTGTCCATGGCAATTTCCATCAGCTGCTCTTTCCTTTCGAATTTTTCTTCTACCACTGCCTTCAGTTCTTCGGTGTCCTGCTCATGACAGTCTATACAGATGGAACCCATATCAGCGATGGGGCTCACCAGATGATGACTGGAATATGCTGAGTCACCGGCCTTCATGCTCGGCATATGGCAATCGGCACAGGTCACGCCGCTCTTGGCGTGAATGCCGCTCTGAAACATCTCATAGCCGGGATGCTGGGCCTTGAGCATGGGCGCTTTGCTGATCTTGTGCGTCCAGTCGGTAAAATTGATATCATCGTAATACTTTTCCATGTCTTCGGCGGTCAGGCCATTCTTCCAAGGCAAGGTGACCACGGTGGCGGTTTTCTTGGTGCCGTCCTTGTCGGTCCATTCGGTCGGCTTGAAATAATACTCTGAATGGCACTGGGCGCAGGCCAGGGTTCGCATATCTTCGTGATTCAGTTTGGTGGAATCGACCCCCATCGCCTCAAGGCCCTGCAGCAGATAAGGCCGTGTAATCTTCACCTCGGCGGTCTGGCTGTCATGGCAGTCGGCGCAGCCGATGGAGTTGACCACCTCGTCGCCGTATTTGGCCCATTTGCCGGTGTAATATTCCAGCTCTCCCTGCTCTTCCATGATTCTCGGGACATCGGGAGATTTACAGGTCCAGCAAGCGGTCGGCATCGGTCCGGTGGCCGGACCTACCGGGGCCCCGGTTCGCAGGGTGTTGATATTACTCTGCAGGGCATAATTGTGTCCTCGCGGCGCGTTGTAATCCTTGGCAAAGCCATAGCCGGCCCAGAGTACGGCAAGCTGCGGCTTTTCCTTGATCATATCGATGATTTCATCATTTTCCGATGTTTTCTTCCATGAATTGTATTGGGCTGGATATTTTTCCGCCCACTTCTCGTTCCTGCTTTCAACTCCCTTGTCAACCACACCGCCATCCGCCGTCCAGCCAATCGTCGCCGAACCAATAACCATAGCGGCACCAAGCACTGCCGCTATACCTTTGACGAGCACCCTGTTATTCATCTCTTCCTCCTTGTGATAAAGTCTTGTCACCCTGAGAAACCTCTTTTTGGGTTCTTTCCTCGGTTTGCTGCTCCGACAGCCTCCCGGCACTGCCGGGAACAAACCTCTTGTATAATTCACTTTTTCAAAGCAAATAGTATACCAGTAACAAGACACGTAATATATCAATAAGTTAAGAGTTTTCCGCAATCGTGATGTTACCACTCAGTAGCACTAGCTTCCTCTTTTCGTTACCGATTGGTAACGTTCCTGTTTTTCAGCAACCTGCAGCATGAGACGCTCACTCCAATTCATGAGCCCTCATTTTCTCCCACAGATTTTTTCTGCTTATACCCAAAAGCCTGGCAGCTTCGGTCCGGTTGCCCTTGCTGGCAATTAATGCCTGTTGAAGAAAGCCTCTTTCAGCAATCGCTAATTTGTCACTCAAGGTACCGTCGGCAGCGGCAGCGGCAGCGGCAAGGGGTGGGATTTCAGCCAATTCGTGCGGCAAATCTTCCGGTGTTATCTCAGTTCCCCGACAGAGTACCGAAGCCCTTTCCATAATGTTACGCAATTCCCTGACATTACCGGGAAAATTGTACTGTTTCAGACTGTTGATTGCTTCTTCGCCGATCGTCACTGTCCGACCATGTTGGGTATTGAACTCCCCAAGAAACACCTGACAGAGAGTTTTAATATCCTCTTTATGTTCACGCAAAGGAGGCATTTTCAGGGGGATAACCTGCAAGCGGAAGAGGAGGTCCGAGCGAAAACGTCCGGCCTCGACCTCTTCCTGCAGATCCTTTGCGGTACAGGAGATAATGCGCACATCAACCCGGATGCTCTTGCTGCCGCCGACCCGTTCTATCCGGCTTTCCTGCAGGACACGCAGCAGTTTGGCCTGCAGAGGTCCGGGAAGATCGCCCAGTTCGTCGAGTAACAGCGTCCCGCCGTCGGCGAGTTCGAACTTTCCTTTCCGACGCTGGTCGGCCCCGGTAAAGGCTCCTTTTTCATGGCCAAACAACTCCGATTCCATCAACCCGTCGGGGATGGCAGGACAATTTATCGAAACAAAAGGTTTATCGTGCCGCGGACTGGCCTTATGAATGGCCCTCGCCGCCAGTTCCTTGCCTGTGCCGGATTCGCCGGTGATAAGAATCGTCGAGTTGGTCGGCGCCACCTGCTTAATAAGCGAATAGACCCGCTGCATGGGGGTACTGTCGCCGAAGAGTTTGTAATTATTCGCTGTCTTGCAGGAAGCTTCGAGGAGTTCACATCGTATTTTTATGGCCTGCTGATCAAGGAGCCGGGTGACGCGGATAATCAGGTCGTCAATATCAAAAGGTTTCAGAATATAATCGGTCGCTCCCTGCCGCAGGCAGCTGATGGCGTCGTCGATCGAGCCATAGGCAGTCATGATGATGATGTCGGTGTCCGGATTCTGTTTGCGGATATGGTGGAGCAGTTCCAGGCCGCTCAGGCGGGGCATCCGAATATCGGAGATAATCAGATGATAATCGTTCTTTTCGTAAAGGGACATGGCCTTGCTGCCATCATCGGCTTCGTCCACTTGCCAACCGTATTTTCTTAGGCGGTCGGAAATTGAGATTCGCATGATCTCATCATCTTCTGCGAGGAGGATTCTTGGCATTGTCAGGTCTCTTTTCCTCTTGGTACCTTAAAGGATGTTGTTAATTTTCGGTTCTTTCCGTTGTCAGTATCTGGTTCGAGGCCACGGGAATGGTAAGTGTGAAAACAGTACCCTGGCCTGATGCGCTGGAGACTGTTATTGTTCCATTCATCCTCTGCACAAGCGAATAGGTGACGGCCAAACCGAGACCGGTTCCCTCCCCGACCCCTTTGGTAGTGAAAAACGGATCAAAGATATGGGGCAGATTGTCTTCGGCTATTCCCATTCCGGTATCCTGGAACAGGAGAGTGATTACACCGGCTTCCATCGTGCAGGCAATGGTCAGTTTACCCCCATCCGGCATGGCCTGTATGGCGTTCAGGCCAATATTGATGATGATCTGTTTAAGTGCCTCGGCATCCAGCAGGTGCTCACCGTCAACCTCTATCCGATTGATAAAATCGATATTTTTCAGTTTGTAGGAGAGCAGCATGGTGCATTCATCGAGCAGGCTGCGCATGTTGACTTTGCGAAGATGCAGCGGTTCCATTCTTCCGAAATTAAGCAGCTGCCGCATGATTGTCTCTATCTGCCTGAGACCTTTGTCGAGCAGCGGCAAATAACGTTCATTAAGCTCCCGATCACCGGGATTTTCCCGCATCGATTTGACGCAGTTGAGCAT
>JBHEOR010000157.1:0-6096 GCA_046260685.1 Desulfopila sp. | reverse complement strand
GTCCTGCTCAACAGGATTTTCCATTTACAAACCATGGTAACAAAAATCACAAAAACAATCCGCATCTCCACCTCAGCTCGTTTGCCCATTCAGATATAACCATCTAAAATAACATTAAGACAGGATAAGTATTCAATTGCTAGTAATATTCGCGGCTGTCCTATTCTATCGGACAATTTTGTCCTGCATCGGACATCGGCTGGTGGAATACGGATGAAGAGCAGGTTCTGTCTTGGTCAATTACGGGGGCACGCCGGATAACGCAGGCCGCCCGCCGAAACGCCATAATGGCGTGCCGCGTAACGTACCAGGCTGCCCCAGCCGCAGCCGATGTCGAGCAGTTTCATGCCTGGGGCAAGCATCAGTTTACGACAGATAAGCTCCAGTTTGGCCTCCTGGGCCTGGTGCAGATCTTCTGCTCCATTCCAGTAAGCGCAACTATAGGCCATGTGGGGGTCCAGCATTTTCTCAAACAGATCATTGCCGGCATCGTAGTGTTTTTCACCGACTTCAAATGCTTTTCGCCGGCTTTGGCGATTGAAGATCATCGCCTTGACTGCATTGGCAACGACGGGAAAACAGCTACGGAACTTCTTGTCGATGCCATGGTGCAGGAGTTTAAAAATAAACTGGTCCAGGGCTTCACACTCCCACCAGCTATCCATATAACCTTCCCCGAGACCGAGGGAACCAGAGGCGGCAACACGATCAAACAACGCACTGTTTTTTATGTGAATATCCCAGGGCCTCTGACCATTGACCTGTATATCTGCCGTTGCCAGCAGTTCCGTCAAGCGGCGCTCGGCCAATTTACCAATGAATGCCGGCATATCTCCTCCAAATTGTTGTTGAGAATCAAATACAAACGTATATGCAGCCGTCTCCTATGCAAACACCTCATAATTTGCAAATTATGTGCCGTTTACATGTAAAAAAGTATGTCGTGGCAAGAAACGTGCGCTGTCCGATTTCCCATGAGAATTACCGGCACTTTTTTTGCAATGTTTTATTCCATGAAACTCTATATTGAAGATATTGCTGCCTGCATCATCGATATCCATGATTTTGTCACGGAAGAAGGAGGGGAGACAGTTGCTTCGGTCATTTCCTTCATCAAAAAAGGTCGGACGGCCGGCCTCCGTTTCGCGGTGATTTCCGCCCGCCGCAATGGTCGGGCAATGCTGGAAATTGCCGGTGTGAGTGATCTCTTTCAGGTGGTGATTGATGCCGATTGCGTCGCTGAAATGGGTCTTGCCGCAAAGCCTGCACCCGATATCTTTCTTGAAGCCGCCGACCGGCTCGATGTCAAGGCGACCAGGGTGGTGGTCATCGCTGATGGTCCGGATGGGGTGCAGGGGGCTAAGGCCGGAGGCTTTGCTCGGGTTATCGGCCTAGACCGACACCATCACGGGCCTAAATTGAAAAATTCCGGCGCTGATCCGGTAGTGGGCGATCTCGTTGAACTGCGCCTGGAGAGCGGCGCCGAGCCGGGCAAAAAGAAGAAAAAATTGCTGTCGGCCCTGGAGAAGACCCAGAAGATTTTCCACCGGGTGCAACAGGAGCTGCCGGCAATTTTTCTTGATTATGACGGAACACTCACGCCCATTGTCGATGACCCCGCCGAGGCCAGGCTCGATGAAAAAACCAGAGAGGTGCTGCAGCGGCTCGCGAAACATATGTTCGTCGCCGTCATCAGCGGTCGGAGCCTTGCCGACGTGCAGCAGATGGTCGACCTTGAGGAATTGGCCTATGCCGGCAGCCACGGTTTTGAGATAAGCTCCGGCATTGGTTATTTCGATGACGACAGGCGGCGGCAGGAGTACCTGTCGATACTGCAGCAGGCGGAAGACGATCTCATCGACACCACCCGAGATCTGCCGGGAGTGCGTATTGAACGAAAGCCCTATGCCATAGCCGTGCACTATCGCCAGGTAAAAGAGCAGGTAAAAAAGCAGGTGATTGCCGAGGTTGAAAGCCTGGTCGACAGCCTGGTCGAGCGGTTTGCCGAACTGGCAAAAAGTTCCGGCAAGGAAATTTTTGAGTTGCGTCCGGCTGTGGACTGGCACAAGGGCAAGGCCCTGCAGGCGATGCTTGATCAGTTTCATATCGACTGCTCGCGTATAACACCGCTTTATATCGGCGATGATACTACGGACGAAGATGCCTTTCGCAGCATCGGCGACAGGGGTATCGGTATTCTTGTCAGCGAGGAGCCCCGCCGGACCAATGCCCGCTATATCCTACGCGATTCCTCTGAAGTAACAATTTTTCTGGAGAAACTGGCGGAACTGGCCGAAAAACAAATAATCAAAGGTAGCTGGTCGTTGACCTATGATAGCTTTGATCCGGAACGGGAAAAACTACGCGAAACGCTTTGTACCCTAGGGAACGGTTCTTTTGCCAGCCGCGGCGCCGCTCCCGAATCGACTGCCGACAGGCAACATTACCCGGGCACCTATATCGCCGGCTGCTATAACCGGCTGGAGAGCAGTATCGCCGGGCAGACTATTGAGAATGAAAGCCTGGTCAACATTCCCAACTGGTTGCCTCTTACCTTTCGTCTTGAAGATGGACCCTGGTACGGCAGCGACTGTCTCGAGCCTGCCTCGTATTATCAGGAACTGGACATGGCCTCCGGTGTCCTGCACAGGAATATCCGCCTCGTCGATGAAAAAAAGAGGGAAATTCACCTGAGCGAGCGTCGTTTCGTCAATATGGACAATGCCCATCTGGCCGGACTGGAAATCGTTATCACCGTAAAAAACTGGTCAGGTAACGTGTATATTTGTACGGCCCTGGATGGCCGGGTGGCCAATACCCTGGTCGCCCGCTACCGAGAGCTGAACAATGATCATCTGCTTGTCGGCAGCCTCGGTGTCAGTGGCGATGGCGAGATCATCTGGTTGCAGGCCGAGACCAAGCAGTCGCACATCCGTATTGCCGAAGCGGCCCGCACGCGATTTTTCCAAGAGGGAAAACAGCTTGTCGATCTGGAACGGCGCCCGGTGCAGGAACGACGGTATATAGCTCAGGAGGTCACTGTCCCGGTCAGGGCCGGCGAAAAATTACGCCTGGAAAAGATTGTCGCCATTTATAATTCCAGGGACCGGGGCATCTCGGAAAGCCTTAATGAGGCGCAACTGCAGGCGGCAAAGGCCCCCGGCTTCAACCTCTTGTTGCAGGGACATCAGCGGGCCTGGCGCCACCTCTGGCAACGGTGCGGCTTTGATCTGCAGGCTTTCAATCCGCGTATTTCCCAGATTCTCAATCTGCATGTTTTTCATCTGCTGCAGACGGTATCGGTACATTCCATCGATCTCGATGCGGGGATTCCTCCCCGGGGACTGCACGGCGAAGCCTACCGCGGTCTGATCATGTGGGACGAACTGTTTGTCTTTCCTTTCTTGAATCTGCGTATCCCGGATCTGACCCGGGCACTTCTCAAATATCGCTATCGGCGGCTGCCCCAGGCCAGGCTGGCGGCTGCGGCAGCAGGCTGTGACGGCGCCATGTTTCCCTGGCAGAGTGGCAGTAACGGCAGAGAGGAAGCCCAGACGCTGCACCTTAATCCGCAGTCCGGCCATTGGGTGCCGGATACGACACAAAATCAGCGCCATATCAATATCGCCGTGGCCTATAATGTCTGGCTTTATTACCAGGTAACCGGCGACCACCATTTCATGTCGTATTACGGGGCCGAAATGATCATAGAAACAGCCAGGCTCTTTGCCGGCCTGGCCACCTACAACAAGTCTTTTGATCGTTACGAGATTCGAGGTGTCATGGGGCCTGATGAGTTTCATACCGGCTATCCCGACGCCAAAGAACCCGGTCTGGCCAATAACGCCTACACCAATATCATGGCTGCCTGGCTTTTCTGCCGAGCGATTGAAGCCCTGGAGATGCTGCCGGTGGAACGACGCCAGGCGACGTGGGAAAACCTTCGTCTGGAGGACAGGGAACTGCAGCGCTGGCAGGATATGAGTTGCAAGATGCGAGTGGTTTTTCATGGGGACGGCATCATCAGCCAGTTTGAAGGGTATGACCAGCTTGAAGAGTTTGACTGGGAAGTATATAAGCAAAAATACGATAATATACACCGTCTCGACCGCATCCTCGAGGCCGAGGGCGATAGCCCCAATCGTTATAAGCTGTCGAAACAGGCCGACGTGCTCATGCTCTTTTATCTGCTTTCGGCCGATGAACTGGACCAGCTTTTCATGCGCCTCGGCTATCCGTTTGTGTTTGATACTATTCCGAAAAATATCGATTACTATCTCAAGCGCACGGCGCATGGTTCAACGCTCAGCCGGGTGGTGCACGCCTGGGTTCTGGCCAGGTCCAGACGGCAGCAATCGTGGCATTTGTTTTGTGACGCCCTGAGAAGCGATGTGCTGGATATTCAAGGCGGTACCACCCATGAAGGCATCCATCTCGGCGCCATGGCCGGGACGGTCGATCTGATACAGCGCTGTTATAGCGGCCTGGAAACAAGGCAGGACGCTCTCTGGTTGAACCCGGCCCTGCCGGAAGAGCTGAAAAGCCTCGCCTTTAACATCCTTTATCGCGATCATTGGCTTCGGGTGATCATACAAAAGAAAAATATCCGTGTTGTCAGTCGGGATGGGACTTCCGCCCCGATCACTTTGGGGCTAGGGGGGGAACTCCATGAACTGCAACCGGGCCGGGCAATTGAAATGGACCTGAACCATTGAGGCGAAGAAAGCGAGTGAACGATGGTGTCGCAAAAAACACTTATCCCCTCTGTTGTAGGAGGGAATTACAGCCTTTGGGCTGCGGGCGTTAGCCCGTTTTAGAGTTTTTACGACGCTATCAATAAAAATTGACAACAGGATGGTGACAATATGGCAATGATAGAAAAACGAGATATCGAATCTCTTCTACAGCACGAAGGATGGCCGGCAATATCGATCTATATGCCGATCAGTCGGATTGGCGATCAACAGGATCCTTTGCGTTATAAAAAAATGATCAACGAATTGACAGGCAGACTGATAGACGAGGGCATGCGGGCACCGGAGGCCCGCAGCCTGCTCGAAGCGGAGTTTGCGCTGATAAACGATAAGGAGTACTGGAAACATCTCGGCTCGGACGGGCTGGCATTCTTTCGCACCGGCCAGAAGACCTTACGCTACCCGCTGCCGGTATCCTTTGCCGAGCAGGCCATGGTAGGACGGCGCCTGCATATCCGACCCCTCCTGCCCTTGCTGGCCGGCGGACCGTATCTGGTGTTGGCCCTGAGCCGGAAACAGCTGCAGCTTTTTCGGGGAGACCGCTATCAGCTCGAGGCAATCGTCCTGCCCGAGGGAACACCACAAAGTATGAATGAGGCGCTGCAGTACGATGACCCGGAACGGCATCTGCAATTTCATACCAAAACCGGTACGTCCGGAGGCCAGAGAGAGGCGATGTTTCATGGCCAAGGCATGGGCTTTGATGATCAGAACGAAGACCTGGGCCGCTATCTGCAGGCGATTGATCGTGCTCTTTTCCCCCTACTGGAAGATGAAAAGGTGCCGATTATCCTCGCAGGCACCGAGGAACTGCATGCAGGCTATCGAAATGTCATTAAAAGTCGTACTATTTTGTCTCGTGGGATTACAGGCAATGTGAGCGAGCTGTCGCCGGAAATGCTGCACGAGAAAGCCTGGGATATTGCTCTGGAGTTTTTTTCTAAAGAAGAACGCCAGGCGGTTGATCTGTATCAGGACAATCTCGGTGGCGACAAGGTCGTTGATGAGCTGCAGTCGGTCATCACAGCGGCCTTCGATGGTCGGGTGGAAAACCTCTTTGTCACGGAAAACGAGCAGATATGGGGCAAATTCGACCCCGAAAAAAGACAGGTGATTGTCAAGAAATCAAGTGAAGGCGACGGTCCGTTTGTCGATCTTCTCGATGAAGCGGTCTTCTGTACCTTGCAGAAAAAAGGAGCGGTTTTCGTTAAAACCAGAGACACTATGCCGTCGGACACGATTGTCTGCGCATATTTACGGTATTGAGATCCACCCGTTCAAACATATCATCGCAAACGGCAATGGCCTGACCGTCCATTGCCGTTTGCGGGGTGTCAACAAT
>JBHEOR010000156.1:516-6113 GCA_046260685.1 Desulfopila sp. | reverse complement strand
GGTTCGCATCTTTTTATCCAGACTTGGGAAGACGCGGCTGATTTCAGCCTGAAAGGGTTTGCCGGGATATGCGTCGAGTTCAAGCAAGACCACCATCCCAAGCTCCACTTCGGTTGATTTTGCTTCCGGGACGGCAAATTGCACCACCATACTTTTCGGATCGAAAATTTCGGCTAACACCGCCCGCGGCGCAACATACTCACCTTCGATAAAATTGATTTTGGCGACGATGCCGTCCCAGGGCGCTGTCACCGAATAATCGGCATTGCTCTCCAGGCTTTTGGCAAGCTGGGCCTTGGCATTTTCATGACGCGACCTGGCAGTATCGACTTGCGCTCCCGGAATCGCGCCGGCTTCGGCCAACTGTTCCATCCGCTGCAATTCGGCAGTTTGCTCCTCCAGGGCTTGCCGGGCCGATGCAAGCTGGGCCCCGGCGGCCTTGTTCCTGCCGATCTGGAAAAGCATTTGCCCCTTTTTCACGTGGTCACCCTCACGCACCTTACATTCACCGATGGTGCAGACCTCAATCGGACCCTCCGCCGGTGAGGCAAGTTTGGCGATCCTGGTTGGTGTTACCGAACCGGTCAGTTCCATGGTTTTGGTTAATTCGACCGTTTTGATCGTTTCCACTTTGACCGTCGGCATCATCGCGGCCGGTGCTTTGGCGGCTTCCGCCGTCTTCGCCTGCCCTTCGGCGGGCGTCTTTTCCTCGGCATATCCGGAATGCTGAAAGTACATACTCCCGAGGAAGATCAATCCAATGCCGGATATTGACATCAAATACCATTTGATTTTTTTCATTGTTCCTTCTCCCCGCTTGCAAGTTGTAAGCGCGCCATGGCGATGCGAGAATCGACCCAGGCGCGGGTATAGTTAGTTTCAGATTGCAACAGGGCCGACTGGGCATCCAGGACGTCAAGTATTGATCCGGAGGCGAGTCCGTACTTCATTTGCTCGATGCGCAGGCTTTCTTCCGCCTGTTCAAGAGATTGTCTGGCCGCATTGATCCGCTCATTGCTTGAACGGATATCAAGAAGGGCTGTTTCAATTTCCCGACGAATTTGCAATTCCAGTTTTTTGAGCCGATTCCGGCTTGCGGCAAGGATCGCCCGTTCCGTTTCAACTTTGGCGTCTACCAGTCCGCCGTCGAAAACCGGCAGTGTCACCAGAACACCGGCTGAACCGATATTATCCTGGTCGCCGGCATCATTGCTACGCAAGCCGTAACTGCCAAAGAGTGAAACGGTTGGCCGTGCCCCGCTTCCGGCGGCTGCAACACGTTGTTCCTGGGCTTCTAAACGCGTTTTGGCGGCCAGAAAATCGCCTCTTGTCTGCAGTGCGGAAACCATTGATTCGGCAACACTAGGGAGGGATTTCTGCTTCGGTTGGTCACCGGAGGGAATTGGTTCCGGACCATACGTGACGCCAAGGAGGTTGGCCAGTAAACGTCGTAGGGTGGACAATGTATTTTGTTCGGTAACTAGATTGTATCTCAAGTTGGCAAGCCGAACGTCGGTACGCAACAAGTCAACCCGGGCTGCCTTTTGCACATCGAGAAGATCCTGAACCTGACGGCGATGGCTTTCCATTGCACCGACGGCAAACTTAAGGGACCGGATGACTTCACGCTGTCCAAGCAGAGAGTGGAAGGTGCTTGAGACATTGAACACCAACTCCTCCCGGGTCTGTACTAATCTGTGTTCTTCAGCAGCTTGCAGCAGTTCGGCGCTTTTGATCTCCGTAGTTATGCGGCCGCCGGTGTAAACCGGCAGTTTGAAAATGACATCGCCGCGAAAGACATCCGCGTCGAAATCTCCGCGCTCACCATTGTAGCGGGCGGCAATCAGACGTTGGTCGTCAAGATAGTGCTGGTATCCGCCCTGAATGGAGAGGGTTGGGCGCCCCGCGGCCGCAGCTGTTTCGACCTTTCCTTTGGCGGCAGTAACATCCCACCTGCCGGCGGCAAGCTCGGGGTTATTGGCGAGGGCAATATGGAGAGCCTCTTCCAAGGTTAGTTGGGTATTGTCAGGACCGTCGTTTTCCGTCTCTGATGCGGAGACGGCAGTGGCACGAACAGATTCCACGCCGGCCGAGACATTCGTCTTTTCTGTAATAAATATTAATAATAAAAGTATAATAAAATAAGCTACGCGATACATGTATATTGTCTCTGTCCGAAAAAAATATTGAAGGGCTGGTAGAGCGGTCAGTGTAGCGGGAAATTCCCGAAGTGCACAGCAGCTCCATAACAACCTGAAATTAACGATACCGATAAAGTCACCGGCCAGGAATTACAGGTATCAACAGAGAAAAGAGCAGAGTTTGATGTAGATGGGGGGTGAATCAGTGAGCGGGGGATAAAGGAAGTGGGTGTGCGCCGCCCGGCGGTAATCCGCCGAGTTCGAAATTGTCCCGAATTGACCGGGAAGGAGAGCTACCGGAAAGAGGTGACTCCCCTTGCTATCGCGTAAGTCAATAAATTCCTTCGCCAGCAGTGCATGGCCCTGGCCGGGATTACATGGCCGTAGTTTGCAAGATGTTTTCTTTACATGGTCAACTTGATGGTTGATAGTCTTGTCAGGTTCGCAGAAGAAATGTTCCACGGAAGAGAAGGCGGTGCAGACATGGGAAAGGCTCAGGCCGAAGGTCAAAATCGCCACCAGGGCAATCCTCACCATATCCCACCTAGCTTTTACGTTATTTTCGCAGCTTGTCGCCATCATCTTTCCAGTTGGTGTTGTATTCGTTCTGCTAAGTTTAACGCCGAAACAAATGAAAAAACAGATTGCCATATTGCCGGTTTTTATGCAATCGCTTCTGCGGAAATTCCAGCCTTCTGGTCCTTTTTTCTCTGACTCTAAAAGAAATATCAAAGTCTCAGGGATAGCCTCGACCGGGATCCGACGAAAAGGCCTCGACTATATCCGTGTTTACATGGATAAGCACCGCTGTCGTCTCTTTTGAAAACGTGCCTACGGTCGCACATAATTTATCATCGTGTACAAAATTACAAAGATTGCAGGAAATGGCAACCTGTTACTTTGTGGCGTAATAAATTCAGGCCATAACAAAATTTACCAGAAAGCCTGCCGAAACAGCCATAACCATTACAGATGCGAGAAAGGCAATGAGCAGAGGAAGTTTGAAAATACCTTTAAGCATTGCAACCTCGGGCAGACTGGCTCCGGCTCCGCCGATGATGAGAGCGATGACCGCGCCGGTACTCATTCCTTTGGCCATAAGACTAGCTGCAATCGGTACCATGGTACTGGCCCGAAGATATAGCGGGATACCGATCAGTGCGGAAACCGGTACAGCCAGGGGATTGTCGGCTCCGGCAAGTTTAACAACCAGATCCGAGGGGAGAAAGCCATGGATGATTGATCCGATTGCGACACCGAGAATAATAAAGGGCATCAACCTGCGGAACTGACTGACTGCGTCATGCAGGATGCGCTTCCATCTGTTTGGCTGATTCATCACGTTATCTGCGGCTATCGGAAGGACGAAAGTGCCACTGCCGCCACCCACGACAACTGGCTGTACCTGAGTCTGATCGCCGGTTGCGCAGCATGGCATAACCGATTGCAGCGGTACTGTCTGCAGAGGCTTAGAACCGGGCGTACAGCAGCCTTCCTGGTCCTTGTTAACATGTATGGAAGGTGTTGCGGGGGGAGATCCGCCAATAACATCCTGCTTGATATACGTGGCAAACCCCGTCTTTTCCAGGAAATAACTTATTGTAATTGCAAGACCTATGGCAACCAAGGTGTATATTAAGGTAACCTGAAAGCCCAGAAGGGTAAAAAAGAGTGGTATGATGATCGGGTTGACTAAAGGAGAGGTGAACAGAAACGCCATTGTCGGTCCGAACCCTGCCTGAGCTCGCAACAGGCCGACGGTAACCGGGATAGTTGAACAACTGCAAAATGGGGTCAGACCTCCAAAGAACGAACCTATTATGTAACCTCTGCCACCTTTGCCGGAGAGCAAGCGTTTTACCTTATCTTGAGGAAGAAATTCATTAATCACGCCCACCAGAAAACTGATGCCGACAAAAAGCACGGCCAGTTCCACCATGGTGAAAGCAAAGAATGAAAGTGTGTCTTTTACCAATTCTGTCGAGATTTCCATCTCCACTCTCCTATAATCCTAACAATTTAGAAAAACTAACCAACACATTGCAACTGCTTTATTTTTCATCGATATTCAATTTGTCGATCATTTGGTTCTCGTTAGTTGTCTGCAATGTGCAGCATTCTGATATCAAATAATCTGCAAGTTCACGTATTGCCTCTAGCTGTGGTTCGCAGTAGAGGGTTCGGGTGTCTCGTCGTTGATGGACCAGGCCTACATGTACCAGCCTGCTGATATGGTGCGAGAGGGTGGAGCCGGGTATACCTAAGTTCTTGCCGATTTCACCTACCGGCAGACCGTTTTTTCCAGTCTTGATCAAGAGTCTGAAAATGGAAAGTCGGGTAGTGTTGCCAAGCTCCGCGCACCGTTTTGCGGCACTTTCTAGATCCATTTGTTTTTCTCCTTTTTTGATTGAGAGTAACTATAAAGAAAGTTAAAAGAATGTCAACTATATTTCTAGAAAAATAGAAATAAGCAAAAAGGACTTGTTTATTTTCAATAAACAAGAGAGCTCTTTATAATTGTTCTGTTCCAGAACATGTTGTTTAACAACAGCGACAAATATTCATAATCTACAACAGGTCAATCGCAACAACCTCAGCTAGGAAAACGCCAGAGTACACCACTTCAAGATGATCAAATTGTCCTATTATCTACCAAATACTGCAAATAATTGTCATCGGTCCCGCAGCAACCGCCGAGAATCTTGACGCCAAATTCAGAATTAAGCCGCAGCATATTCTCGCCCCAGTGCTGCAGGTCATCCTGATGGAGGACGGAGGATCCGTCCAGTTGGGAATGATCAAGCGATGAGCTGTTTGCCTGGATACCGATGAGGCGTTTGAATAATGTGGTGGGTTGCTGTTCAGCGCAGATAAAGGTGGGATACACGCAGTTGACCATATAACCGAGTGGTGCGGTGGCAAGACTATTGTCAATGATGGTGATGGCTTCCGGAAGTGGTGTATTATCCAACACCCTGGCTTTACGGTCGATGACAAAGCTAATGATTGCTGGTATGCCGGATTTTTCCAGAGCGCGCGCTATTCCCAATCCTTCGGAAACGGCAGGGATGGTCTGGGCGACAATGCAGTCAACTCCCGCCTGGGCAAGTCGTTCTATCTGCCATTGATGAAAGTCATAGGCCGCATCCGGACTAAGAGCCTGCTCTGGGCTATAGCAGTCGTTTTTGGGCCCGATCAGGCCGCCGATGAAAATTTCGGAATTTGAGGTTTGCCACTGTTGTTGCAGGTCGCGCATAAAGCTGACGGCATCAAAAAGCAGCGACTGGTCAAATCCCGCCTCGGCAAGCCGCACCTTATCCACTCTCCAGGTGGGGGCGCAGAGAAGTATCGGCAGGTCAGCCCGGGCGGCAATTTCTCTATATTGATGATAGATTGCCGCTAACTTTTTTCGTCCTGTTTCATGGTAAATAAGCGGAGTGTTAAAGAGTGTCGGAT
>JBHEOR010000156.1:0-506 GCA_046260685.1 Desulfopila sp. | reverse complement strand
CCTGCGCGGCGAAGCCTTTCCGAGATGGCGCACTCCGTAAGAACCAGGGAACATGAAGTGAGGGCAGTTTGTATGTTCATGATGTTATGTTTACCTCATAGCTGCATCCGGAGGCAATGATTTTATCGTCCGTCCCGGAGGATATCGGTATCTGGCAAAAGTGTTACTTTTTTGAAACATCCTTTGTGTACCGAAGACCTGCAATCGTGTATAATCCGGATATTAACAGTGGTGGATTGATACTTGCATTTTTCTGTCTGTTAATCTCTTATCAACACTGTGAGGACAAATGAACTACCTATCCATTATACTCGGTTTGCTTCTCCTGACCCTTCCATCGGCAGCCACGGCGGAAAACCCAAAGACTTTGCTGCGAGCCGGTGTTGCCAGCATGATTACACCTGTCAGCGCTGTAAAATATTATCAACAGGTTGTTGATTATGTCGGCAGAAAAATAGGTATGCCGGCTGAGATGGTTCACCGGACAACTTATGATGAAATTGACG
>JBHEOR010000155.1:5849-6237 GCA_046260685.1 Desulfopila sp. | reverse complement strand
GCTTTAAGCATAAAAGGGTGCGCCTTGCTGCTTTTAAACCATAAAACAAACGAGCTTGAGGTGGCAGCTTCCTATGGCTTGAGCGAACAATATCTCAACAAAGGTCCCCTGAGTGCTCTTCAATCGATCACGGAATCCCTGGAAGAAGGACCAGTTGCAATTTATGACGTGATGGATGACCCGCGCCTGCAATATCCTGATGAAGCAAAAGAAGAAGGCATTTCCTCCATTTTATCTGTTCCCATACAGATACACGGAAAAATTTTGGGAACTATTCGTGTTTATAGTGCAGAACCCTGGGAGTTTACCTTAAATGATGTCAACTTTGTCAGTGCTTTGGCACAAATCGCCGGTATGTCCATTAAAATGGCAAGATATTCAAAAGGCA
>JBHEOR010000155.1:0-5839 GCA_046260685.1 Desulfopila sp. | reverse complement strand
CTCAAAACCACCGGAAAACACGCATGACACCCTATGAAGGCGTTCCCACGAGTTTTTCAGCTGATGAGTATAAACGGCAATATGAAAAATCAGATTGATTTTGGGGGGGATGTTTACTAACAAACTGAAGTTTTTACAACGTCAAAGCGATTGTGCGGTAAGCGAGCTTCGGCGGCACCGGTAAGCGCCATTTTTCGATAACCTACACCGTATACAAGGTGGGGTGAATCATCCGCAGATGATCCACCCCACCGTTTTCCCTTACATCAAAAGCGTATACAGTCTACTCCACCTTGATATCTACCTGGCGCGGCTTGGCCTTTTCAAATTTCGGCATTTGCAATTTGAGCACGCCATTATTGAGTTCGGCATTCACCCTGGCAACATCAATGGTCTGGGGCACCGAGAAAACCCGGCGATATTCTACATCTCCAAACCCCTCCCAACTCACCGCACCTGATTTCTCCAGGGTGCGAGTACCGGAGAGAACAAGCCTGCCATTGTCGATGTTGATCGAAATGGCCTCTTTTGTCAATCCGGGCATATCGGCATGAAGCAAAATTTCATCATCATTTTCAAAGATATCCACAACAGGCGTTATTGTCGGCAGCTGCTGCATTCTTTCAGGCATGGATTCCTCTACTCTGGTCAATTCTTCTCGATCGCTCATATCTATACCTCCCTTATATCCCTTAGTTCCAAGGTATCCATTAACGAATATCAATCTGCTTGGGCTTAGCCGCTTCGGCTTTTGGCAAAGTAAGCGTCAGCAGGCCATCCCGCAGTGAAGCCTGTACTCTTTCCACATCAACATCGGAAGGTATGGTGAAGCTTCGTGTAAAGGTTGATGCAGGACTTTCCGTTCTGTGCACTCTATATCCTTCGGGGATCTCGTTGCTGCGCTTACCGCTTTTTGATTATTATATCAGCATAACCGGAAGAGGACACGACTCTCCATTTTTGAATTTTACTACGGAATCACGCGAGCGTGACGTATCCTGCAAGATTTGAAGGAGGTCCTGTTATGCCTAAAAATTATTATGTGATACTTGGAATACCGGCAAATGCCTCACTGGATGACATCAAAAACGCCTACAGAAGATTGGCCAAAGAATTCCACCCCGACTACTACGGAAACGAGAGATCCCCCTTTCTCGCCATTCAGGAAGCCTACAGGGTCCTCAGTGATCCCTTTCAGCGTCAAAAATACGACGAAAATCTCAATATTGTCAGGTTTCACGCTGCTCAACACTACAGCCCAAAAACACCACGCCGAATTGATGAAGAAGATGTTGAGCCCATGGTTCCGGAGGCAGGTGGCGGCTCTCCGCGGCCTGTTCGCTCACCCCATGCTCTTTGTTCAGTTGCCCCGGACATGCAGTCCTTCCTTGACCAGTTTTTCAACAGGGCTTCGGAGAACTGGGATTATGGTACAGAATCAGCACAGAACTTAAAAGCCAGGGTAAGGCTCAATAGAAGCCAGGTTCGCTGCCCGGACTGCCGGGGGTGGGGCAGCAGCACTTTCCATGAATGCCGGCGCTGCTTTGATGCCGGCTATCTGCGGGGCGAAATACCTCTTCTGCTCAATTATCCCGCAGGCACAGAACACAATCATACCGTCACTTTTTCTTTGCAACGATATGGTCTGTCCGGCAAAATGCTGACCGTCATCTTTGTTATTGAGTGATACTCCGGGCCGCAGTTGTACAGCTGAATCGGCGATAATTTGCATAATCAACTTGAAAACTATCAATCCGTTAAAATGTGTACTACAGTAGTACCTATATGGGTTACAACGTGTTAGAGTTCCATGCAGTACAGAGCTCCCACATGCTCAAAAATATAAACAGGACACTTCCGGTCACTTTCCCATTTTAAAAGCCAACTATGACATCAACACCAATAGAGACTAAAGCCGAACTCATCGAATATTTCGAAGCCGGCTCAAAAACACCTCGACAGTGGCGCATTGGTACCGAATATGAAAAATTTGGTTTTCTCAAAGACGGCTTCTCCCCTCTGGCGTATGAGGGTGATCCAGGTGTCCGCAAAATTCTCAAGGCACTCAGTACAACTTTTGGCTGGCTGGCGATAGAAGAGGATGACAACATTGTCGCCCTGCACGGCAACAGTGGATCAATCACCCTGGAGCCGGCGGGACAGCTTGAACTTTCCGGGGCGGCGCTTGAAAACCTGCACCAGACCTGTGAGGAAGTGCACACCCACCTGTACCAGGTCAAAACCGTTGCCGAGCCCATGGGGGTAGGGTTTCTCGGCATGGGCTTCACCCCGTTGTGGCGCCGCGATGAGATGCATTGGATGCCCAAGGATCGATACCGAATAATGCGCCAATACATGCCGCACGTCGGCAAGCTCGGCCTCGACATGATGCTGCGTACCGCCACGGTACAGGTCAACCTCGACTACAGCAGTGAAGCCGACATGATCAAAAAATTCCGCCTCTCTTTGGCGCTGCAGCCTCTGGCAACGGCTCTTTTTGCCAACTCACCCTTCAGCGAGGGCAAACCCAACGGCTATTTAAGCTATCGCTCCCGCATCTGGCGTGACACCGACCCCGACAGGTGCGGCATGCTTCCTTTTGTCTTTGATCAGGAGATGAGCTTTGAACGCTACACCGACTACGTGCTCGACGTGCCGATGTATTTTGTCAATCGCAACGGCCGCCTTATCGATGCTGCAGGACAGTCCTTCCGCGACTTTCTCGCGGCAAAGCTGCCTGCTCTGCCGGGAGAACTGCCCACAATGCACGACTGGGAGGATCATCTGAGTACAATATTTCCCGAAGTACGCATGAAACAGTTTCTGGAAATGCGCGGTGCCGACGTCGGAGCCTGGAACAGCCTGTGTTCGTTGCCGGCACTCTGGGTTGGCTTGCTCTACAATAATGATGCCATGGATGAAGCCTGGAGTCTGGTGAGCCACTGGAGCAGCGAGCAGCGTCAGCAAATTCGCAACGATGCTCCGCGGCTTGGTTTACGAACATCGACTCCCTCGGGAACACTTCACACTCTGTCCAGAAAAGTGCTGGATATTGCAGAAAGGGGGCTCCGGCAACGGGGCTGCACCAATGACGCCGGTGAAGATGAAACCAAATTTCTCAGTAACCTTCATACAATCGTGGAAAGCGGCAAAACACCCGCCGAGTGCAAGCTCGATCTTTTCCACAGTGACTGGAATGGCAGTGTTTTACCTATATTTGCAGAGCTCGCCTATTAGTGGTCCTCGAGGAGACACTGAGAATAGCTTGAAGGGACCCTTAGCGGGGAGAACGCCAGCAACAGCCTGAAGCTTGGATGCTTCTTCCTGCCGTATTACTTCATTGCTCAGCATTCGGGATAAAGCTCTTTAAAAAGATCTAAGGCCTCATCCTCCTCAGAGCCTTGATTATTCTGCTGCCATTGTCGCAATTGCGCTGCCAGATCAATAAGCCTTTCTATTTTTTCAAGGGCTTCGCTTTCCTCTTTTCTGATTGCATGCGCTGTCTTGAGATCAACCTTTTGAAAACGGATGGTATCTCCAGGAGAGGCCTGTCCAACGCGGTCCAGATCGGATGAAATCACTGTGGCAATTTTGGCATACCCCCCCACCGTCTGCTCGCCAAGCAATATGATAGGTAAACCGTTTGGTGGAATCTGGACACCACCGGGAAAACTCGACTCAGAGATGATGCTTGCAGGCATACCCTCTTTCTGCTGTATTTTCGGGCCATCCAAGCGGTAGCCCATTCTGTTGGCATCTTGGCTTACCACAAATGTTACGTTGAAAAATTTCTCCATATCAGCATCAAAATAGTCATCCTGCGGTCCGGGAATCGCCCGAAGAACAATCTCTGATGGTAGCCTTGGTATCAGATCCCCGGGTAACTTTCGCGGCTGCTCTAAAAATACTCCGGGACCTCGTTGAATCTTGTCTCCCGCCTGGAGCGCTCGCCCATCAAATCCGCCCAATTTCCCTCCTAGATAGCAGGACCTGCTCCCCATCACCGATGGGACCGCAATGCCTCCGGTCACAGCCAGATAGCCCCTGCACCCGGACCTCACTCCTCCAATGTCAAGTATATCACCGGGGCGGACTCTGAAAGCTTCCCATGTGGGGATCGTGTCTCCATTGAGGGTAATTTCCAGGTCGCCACCGGTAACGGCGACAAAGGCATCGTTTACTACAAATAAACGGGGGCCGCCAACGGTCACCTCAAGAAGAGCGCAACTGCTGTCATTGCCGACAAGAAAATTTGCGATCCGGGCGGCAAAACAATCCAACACCCCTGTTACCGGAACACCGAATTTCTGGTAACCAAAGCGGCCGCTATCCTGGACTGTGGTAAAGAGTCCGGGCGATATCACACTGAACTGTAAAAGGCTGGACCTCATTATGGTATTCCTCTCCCCTTGTTTTTTTGCTCTGAACTTTGATCTCCCATCTTATATCAGCTTACAGGGCGAAGTGTGATATCGTTTTCCTTGAGCGCCCCTCGTATCTCTCGTACCATCTCAACCGCATGGGGATTGTCTCCATGAACACAGAGTGTATGGGCTTCCAGCTCGATGACATTGCCGTTTATCGTTTCAATGCATTTTTCCTTGGCCATTTTCACAGCTCTTCGTAGAACTTCCTCGGGTTCTGTGATCACAGCCCCGCTCATGGAACGCGGCGCGAGAGCACCATCATCCGTGTATGCTCGATCGGGAAAGGCTTCCATGGCAACCCTGAGACCATGGTCTTCGGCGATCCTTGCCATCTTCTTGCCCTTTTCTCCTGCCAGGGTTACATACACAAGATTACGGTCGAGCTGAGAGATGGCCTGCACAATAGCTGTTGTCATTTCCTCGTTTTGCGCAGCCTTGAGGTACAAGCTACCATGGGGTTTGACATGATGAAGCGTGGTATTATGGGCGCGACAAAAAGCCTGCAGGGCGCCGATCTGGTAGAGAAGATACCACTTGAGATCTTCATTATTGACGTTCATCTCTCTTCGGCCAAAGCCAAGGAGATCGGGATATCCCGGGTGGGCGCCGCATTTGATGCCATGATCCACTGCCAGCTTGACCGTCTTGTTCATGACAACCGGGTCGCCGGCATGGTACCCGCAGGCGATATTGGCAGAGGTTATGTGAGGCATTACCGCTTCATCCATACCAAGGGTATAGACACCATAGCTTTCACCTAGATCACAATTGAGATCGATCGTCGTATTCTTCATACATAGAGCTCCATGTCGTAGTGTTGCTGTTCACCTCTGCCGTGGTAACTGCTCACAGGGTACCAGCCCGCAAGCTTAGATCACCGGCATCCCGCAAACAGTTACACGTTTTGATGTTGGGCAAGCCAAATTGCTTACCTCATAAAAGATTCTCTTCAAAATATCATCTCAGCCATTGAAAATAGTATTAAATTCCCGCTCACATATTGGTTTAAACTTGAGGATATTGCCGCTGCTCAGCAAAAACGGCTGCGCTGCCGTCGGAGTAAACAGTTGCAAGGGGGTTCGGCCGATAAGCTGCCACCCACCCGGGCTGTCAATGGGATAGACACCCGTCTGGTCATTTGCAATGCCGACCGATCCGGCGACCACTTTCTTTCGCGGATTCTCGAGGCGGGGAGTGTGGAGCTTTTCCGACAGCCCACCAAGAAACGGAAAGCCGGGGGTAAAGCCAAGCATGTAGATAAGATAGTCCTGCTCCGAGTGCAACTGGATGACATCTTTCTCCGATAGATTATTGCTCGATGCCACAAAACCGAGATCCGGGCCGAGTCCTCCACCGTAACAGACAGGAATTTCTATATGACGCGGAGGTGGAATCTCAATGTCCTCCAGCGT
>JBHEOR010000154.1:0-6274 GCA_046260685.1 Desulfopila sp. | reverse complement strand
CGAGCAGGACGAACACGCCAACCAACCGGTTGAGCCTCAGGAGCCTGCCGAAGTCGCTGACACTGGAGCAATGGAACCCGAGGCGAAAGCCACGGACCAGGACGATGACGTTGGCGATGCCGAGGTTTCGAAAAACGTCGCTGCCGAGGAGCCGGGAGGGCAGCGGGAGCCTGAGATGACCGACATACAAGAGACCGACGGCCAAGAACACGCCGGTTCCCCCACCGAGGATGTGTCGTCGAAGGACGTCGAAAAGCCTGCACCTAAAAGCGATAAGGCCATGAAAAAGACTGCGACTAAAAAGCTTGCCAAGGTTGTTGGCACCATTGATATTCCGGTGGAAGAAGCACGCAGCGCTTCCCCCCGGCCGAAACGGAAGCCGAAGCCAGGCAAGCCGGTCGGCGCTGCAGCTCCCGCAGCTCCTGGAATCGAGCCCCCCGTAGATCCCAAACCTGATGGAGGCCGGCTCAAGAAAAAAGGCAAAAAAGGCGCTGCGGATGTCAAAGACGACGATTTCGACCGTAAGGGCGGCAAGACTGCAAAACGGGGCAAGAAAGCGGTCAAGTTCACCCATTTTGGTAATGATTATCAAAGATCCGGCGGCAAACGCGGCAAGAAGGGTGGAAAGGGAAGAGGAGAAAGCCGCTCTGCATCTTTGCAGCTGGATATGAAGGCGAGCAAGAAACGCATCAAGGTGTTTGATTTCATCACCGTCGGTGATCTGGCTGCCAAAATGCGGGTTAAGGCCAATGAAGTTATTGCAAAACTTATGGGACTCGGAGTCATGGCGACGATGAACCAGCCTGTGGATGTTGAAACAGCCATGCTCATTGCGCATGATTTTGGCTACGAGGTTGAGCAGGGAGTAACCGAGGAAATCGGTATTCAGATGCTCGATCAGGAACAGGAAATCGGAGAGACCAGATCTCGTGCACCGGTTGTTACGGTCATGGGCCATGTTGATCACGGCAAAACCTCCATATTAGACGCCATTCGCCAGACCGATGTCGCCGAGGGTGAAGCGGGCGGTATTACCCAGCATATAGGTGCCTATCATGTCAAATCGCCCGCCGGCGATGTAACCTTTGTCGATACACCCGGCCATGCCGCTTTTACTGAAATGCGGGCCCGAGGGGCGCAGGTGACCGATCTGGTTGTGCTTGTTGTGGCAGCCGATGACGGTGTTATGGATCAGACCCGTGAAGCTATACGGCACGCCCAGGCCGCCGAGGTTCCCATTATTGTGGCTGCCAACAAAATAGACAAGGCCAACGCCGATCTTGACCGGGTAAAAAGAGAACTTGCCGACTATGACCTCACCCCGGAAGAGTGGGGCGGGCAGACCATCTATTGCGAGACATCGGCAAAGCAGAAGATAGGCATCGAAAATCTTCTGGAAAATATACAGCTCATGGCGGAAATTCTCGAGCTTGAAGCCAATCCCGAGCGAAAGGCTAAAGGGCGCGTGGTCGAAGCCAAACTCGATAAGGGAAGAGGAGCCGTGGCCACTGTGCTGGTGCAGCAGGGAACACTGAAAGACGGTGAGTATTTTGTCGTTGGTCAGTATTCCGGCAAGGTGCGGGCAATGTCCGATTATAAAGGCCGAAAGATTGACTCGGCCGGTCCTTCTACGCCTGTTGAGGTGCAGGGTATGTCAGGTGTGCCTTCGGCGGGTGATGAATTCATCGTTGTCACCGATGAAAAGATGGCCAAAAGTGTCAGCCACTCGCGCTCTCTCAAAGCCAGGGAAAATGAGCTGGGCACCCATTCCAAGATTTCGCTCGATAAACTGTTTGAACAGATGAGCGAAGGCGATGTCAAAGAGCTCAAAGTTGTTCTCCGTGCTGATGTCCAGGGCACACTTGAGGCATTTGCCAAAGCGGCTCAGGAATTGTCCACTGAAGAGATCAAGGTACGGGTTCTGCATGAAGGCACAGGAACCATAACCGAGTCTGATATCCTTTTGGCTTCTGCCTCTGAAGCTGTTATAATAGGATTTAATGTGCGGCCAACGGTAAAGGTCAAAAATCTTGCCGAGAAGGAAAACGTAGATGTTCGCAGCTACGATGTCATCTATCATGCCCTTGACGACATTCGCAAAGCCATGGTGGGTATGCTGGATCCGACCTTCAAGGAGAATGTTATCGGTAACGCTGAAGTCAGAAATATATTCAGTGTTCCCAAGGTTGGGACCATTGCTGGCTCCTATGTCGCTGAAGGAAAGTTCCGGCGCAACGCCAAAGTGAGGGTAGTGCGCGATGGTGTGGTCATCTATACCGGAAAAGTCGGTTCACTGAAACGATTCAAGGATGATGCCAAGGAAGTTGTTGCAGGATATGAATGTGGTATCGGTGTCGAGGGCTATAACGATATCAGAGTGGGTGATATGCTTGAGGCCTTTGTCATGGAAGAGGTCGAAGCGACACTGGATACCGGCAAAAAGAAAGATGACTGACTGGAATCCAAAGGATACCCTTGATGCCATAGGAGTCGGCAGAAAGGAGAAAAAGCGGCCGGCTCGTGTGGCTGAGGCGGTCAAGGAAGAGCTGTCTCTTTTGCTTTTGCAGAAAATTCGTGATCCCGATGTCGCTGGTATATCCATTGCCAGAGTCGAGGTCAGCGATGATCTGAAGTATGCCAAAATCCATTACCGCGTCAGAGGAGGCGACAAAGCACGCCGTCTTGCCGCTGAAGGATTGGACAGGGCGCGTGGATTCATGCGCAGCCATTTGGCCAAGACACTCAACCTTCGCTACACCCCGGCACTGCAGTTTTACTACGATGAGACCGGCGACAAGGTGGAGGAGGTTGAACAACTGCTCCGTGACATATCCGAGGAAAACAGATCCAATGAAGATTCCTGAGCAATTCTGCAATGCTGTCCAAAACGCCCGAAGTGTGGTGCTTTTTACCCATGTCCATCCCGATGGAGATGCCCTTGGATCGTTGTTGGGTATGGCAGGAATATTGGAAAGCCTGAACAAGAAGGTGTTTTGCTATCTTGAAGAAGCTGTCCCCTATATCTATTCGTTTTTACCAGGAAAAGAGCGAGTTAATACATCGTTAAGCGACCTTGCCGATTTCACCGAGAAAAACACCGAAGTCATTGCACTGTCCCTTGACTGCGGGGATTGCGGCAGATTAGGGAAAAACAGTGAGAAAATGATGGAGATCAGCCCGTTTCTTGTTATGGACCACCATACCTCTCACCAGAATTTTGGGCAGCACCGCTGGGTTGATGCAGCACGGTCGTCGACCGGAGAGATGGTATATGAGTTAGCGCAATATTTTGGTGCGTTTCTTTCCTATGAAACGGCGTTTAATCTCTATGTTGCCATTTCCACGGATACCGGCTCTTTTTGTTATGACTCTACTACATCAAGGACACTGGCAATTGCTGCAGAGCTGGTGCAGGCTGGAGTTTTACCCAATGAGGTGTCCGGGTATATTTACAACAATTATACTCCGCAGCGTATTCGGTTGCTGGAACGCGTGCTTGGCACATTGCAGCTCGATGAATCGCAAACCATTGCCATGATTCATGTGACCCGCGCTATGTTTGCCGAACGTGGCGCTTTGCCGGAGGATGTTGAGGGCTTTATTGACTTTCCCCGCTCCATTAAAAATGTCGAGATAGCGGTGTTTATAAAAGAGACTCTGTACGACACCATCTCCATAAGTATGAGAGCCAAGGGGAATCACGATGTGGCTGCCATCGCCCGCAAATTCAATGGTGGAGGACATAGAAATGCCGCAGGTTTTCGCCTGCCCGGCAAAACAGTTGAAGAGGCCCGCTGGATGATTCTGGACAGCATTGCGTGAGTCCGAGCGGGCACCCACTTCTAAGTAACAAACTCATTTACTAGGTCCGAGCGGGCACCCACAGGGGTGCCCCTACAAATAATCGGTTAATCCCCCGTAGGGACACCCCTTGTGGGTGTCCGGATTGTAAAGAGCGGGCACCCACAAGGGGTGCCCCTTGACGGCTGACTGTTTATACTTTCATCATTTGTTGTGCCCGTCAGGGCATGGGTGTTAGAATAAAGGCCGGGTCCGCCCGGTTGTGTCGCTGAAGAGTTTCATTGACTGTTTCGTATGTCTGGATGGGTGAGCGTGGAGCGGTATGGCTATGTTTGAAGCAGGAGTGTTTCTGGTGGATAAACCCGTCGGACCAAGTTCATTTGGTATGGTGAGAAACGTTCGGCGTGCTCTGGGTATCAAAAAAGTTGGGCATGCGGGAACACTTGATCCCTTTGCCAGTGGGCTTCTGGTCATTTGTGCCGGCAGGCCGGCAACCAGGATGATTTCCAGGCTGATGGATGGCGAAAAAGAATATCTGGCCACGCTTAAACTCGGCGTTGAGACCACTACACAGGACCCTGAAGGCGAGGTTATCGCACGCCGCGAGGTCGGGTCGCTCGACCATGAGGTGGTTGAAGGGTGTTTGGCGAAATTCAGAGGGGAGCAACAACAGGTGCCGCCGGCGTATTCCGCGCTTAAACATAAGGGCAAGCCGTTGTATCATTACGCCCGTAGGGGAATCGAGGTAAAAAAAGAACCCCGTCGGGTTTCTATCAGAACACTTGAACACCTCTATAGCGGCGATGATTACAGCAACGTGGAGGATGAGCTGCAAATACGGGTGGTCTGCAGCAAGGGGACGTATATCCGCACACTGGCCTTCGATATAGGCGGCGAACTTGGCTGTGGTGCCTGTCTCAGTGACTTGAGAAGAGTGAGAAGCGGCATTTTTTCCGTGGAAAACGCCTTTCCAGGGGCAGAACTGGCACAAGAAGAGAGCCGTGAACGTTTTTTAGCCGGAGCATTATCTGTACATGATGTATGTAATCTGTTGCAATAATCCGTATTAGCGGATAGGGTGTTGCGCAATGGAACAACCAGTTATACAATACGATATTCGCCATTGGAAAGACAAGCCTCACGCCGGTATTATGGAAGATACATAGTTGGTGTGTGATACGTCGAATTTGCTCCTCGACTGTCGCGTGACCGATCATGGAGGACAGGCCCTCTTTTGAGGAGGGATGGGTATAAACTACTAAAAAAATGAAAGAGTATATAGCGTTTCAGGAGGATTGTTGTGGCACAAACAACTGTTAGTAAGAGTGAAATAATCGAGAAGTTCAAGGTACATCCTTCGGATACGGGTTCCTCGGAGGTGCAGATTGCCCTCTTGACCGATCGTATCCATTATTTGAATGATCACTTCAAGAAGCATAAAAAAGATCACCATTCCCGCCAGGGGCTTTTGAAGCTGGTCGGCCAGCGCAGAAGTCTTCTTGATTATCTCAAAAAGAAAGATATTAATAAATATAGAGCTCTTATCAAGGAGCTTGGTATTCGTAAATAGCGATTGTGCAGGGCCTTTGCCCTTTTCATGTTTACGTTCGTGCCATTACTCAGCAGGCCATTCCGGGAGTTTTCCCAAATGGTCTGTTGTATTTTTGTCAATACGCCTTTCCGGAAAATAAAAAGCATACGGGGCTGGTGGATAATCCAGTCATATGAGTGGCGCTGGGCATTTCCCTGATGCAATAACTATGGAGTTACAATGTATAAGAAAGTAGAAGCACAAATTGGTGAAAAGAATATTTCTATCGAAACCGGTAAACTGGCCAAGCAGGCCTCCGGTTCCATCGTCATCCGGTCCGGCGAGACCGTCGTCCTGGTGACGGCAGTCGGCGGTAAAGAGAACAAGCCTGAACTGGGTTTTTTGCCATTAACTATCGAATATCAGGAAAAGCTTTCCTCCGTCGGCCGCATTCCCGGCAACTATTTCAGAAGAGAAATCGGACGGCCCAGCGACCATGAGATTCTGACCTGCAGGATAATAGATCGCCCCATGCGCCCGCTCTTTCCGGCAGGCTATACTGCCGAGACCCAGGTCATTGCCACCGTGCTTTCCGCGGATGCCCAGAATGACCCGGATGTACTGGCCTTGACAGGCGCCTCCTGTGCCCTGACACTCTCCGATATCCCCTTCGACGGCCCGGTTGCAGGAGCTCGGGTAGGGTATATTGATGGTGATTATATTATCAATCCCACGGTTGATGAGCTGGTCAAATCCAGCATGAATATTGTTGTCGCCTGTACACGCAAGGCGGTCGTCATGGTGGAGGGCCAGATCGACAATCTCAGCGAAGACGAGGTCCTCTCCGCCATTTTCTTTGCTCATCAGCAGGTCCAGCCGCTGATTGACCTGCAGGAAGATCTGCAGGTCAACAACGGTAAAAAGAAGCGGGCTGTTGAAGCC
>JBHEOR010000153.1:5927-6427 GCA_046260685.1 Desulfopila sp. | reverse complement strand
GTCGAGAAGACGACTCTGCCGTCATCAAAGTTTATCAACACCTGGCAAATATCAACTTGCCGGCGCAAGATAAATCCTGAAGATATCGGTTTTTAGCCCCGCAGGAGGCACAAATGGATTGGAATGATAGGCAGTCGCACGATAAAGAGGAGTTGTTTGCTGCTCTGCCAATAGCCAGGGAAACCTCGAACTTGTTCGCACGGATTGAACAAGCGGTCCACGACTCTCCTCGTAAGGTTGTTGTGCTGGACGATGATCCTACCGGGACGCAGACAGTCCACGGGATCGACGTTTTTACCGGCTGGGAGATTGAAGACCTACGCCGGGCATTCCTCAGCGAGGCCAAACTTTTTTTTATCCTGACCAATAGCCGCAGTCTGGAAACCGAGCAGGCCCGCGTGGTCACCGAGGAGATCGCGCTCAACCTCTGCCAGGTGGCCCGGGAGACAGGCATTGATTTTGATGTGATCAGCCGGAGCGATTCCACCTTGCGAGGGCAT
>JBHEOR010000153.1:0-5917 GCA_046260685.1 Desulfopila sp. | reverse complement strand
GAGCAGCTGGGAACCCGTTTTGACGGACATCTGTTAATCCCTGCTTTCTTTGAAGGGGGCCGATTTACTGTTAATGATATTCATTACGTGCTGGAGGGCGGGAAGTTAATCCCCGCGGCTGAAACCGAGTTCGCCAAGGATGCCGTTTTTGGTTACCGCAATTCTCATATGCCACACTACATTGAAGAAAAGACCGCTGGAGCGTGTGCGGCCTCTGCTGTTATTTGTATCAGTATTTCAGATCTGCGAGAGGGTGGCGCCTCCCGGGTGACGGAAATTTTAACGCAACAGCACCACGCGACCAGAATTGTCGTCAACGCGGCAAATTATCATGACATGGAGACCTTCGTCCTCGGTCTGCTCGCCGCCGAACAAACCGGTCGACGCTATCTGGTTCGTTCGAGCGCTTCCTACGTAAAAATTCGCGGAGCGGTGAAGCCGATTCCCTATCTGGGCCGGGATGATATTGTTGAAGCAAAAAACCAGCACTGTGGTGGCCTGGTTGTAGTTGGGTCCTATGTCGGAAAAACCAGTGCTCAAATTGAGGCGGCCCGTGCGATTAAAGATCTCAAGATGCTGGAAGTCAAGGTCGAAAACCTGCTCGATAAGACCGCCCGTGCGGATGAGATTTCCACCGTCAGGCAGGAGGTAGAAAAGGCCATTCAGATTGGTCAGGATGTTCTGATTTATACGAGTCGGAACTTGGTACGCAGGGATGATGAGGACGAAAATCTGAGTGTCGGTAAGAAAGTGTCATCGGCTTTAGTTGAAATTGTAGGCAAATTGACCACTCAGCCCCGCTTTTTGATCGCCAAAGGTGGAATCACCTCAAGTGATCTGGCTACAGATGCCTTGGGCGTCAAGTCGGCGCGGATTCTTGGGCAGGTTGGACCCGGCATTTCTGTTTGGGAACTACAGAAGGAGGCAAAATTCCCCGGTATGGCCTATGTTGTATTTCCCGGTAATGTTGGTACTGCGGAGACTCTGGCGGAAATTATTATGCTTTTGAGAGTCCCTGCCTCGGCTTGATCCGACTGGAAGGGGCACGGGCAACCTGGTTTGCCGGGTCAGCACGAAATTCAGTCTCGATCTTTTAAATGGCTGATCCCGTGTGGCTCGAAAGATGTTTATATGCGTATTTTGGATATATTTGCAGCAATCGGCGTCGCTATTATCTGGGGACTTAATGTCTCCATTATTAAAGTCTGTGTTGCGGAGTTTCCACCGATATTTATCACGGGACTGCGTTTCTTCATTGTCGCCATGCTGCTGATCTGGTGGGTTCCTCCCCCCTGGCGACAGATGCGCATGATTGGGGTCCTGTCTTTTGTATTTGGAAGTCTGCACTTCGGTGGAGTATTTTTCGGGCTCAGGGGGGTTGATGCATCAATTGCATCGATTCTAATTCTACTGGGAGTGCCTTTCTCGGTGTTGTTCGCAAGGGTTCTGCTCAAGGAACGTTTCGGCTGGAAAAAGAGTGCCGGTATGCTTATCGCCTTCTCCGGTGTCATTATTCTTTTTGGCGAACCATCTACTGCCGCTAGTCCGCTTCATTTGACCGTCTTTTTTCTGGCCATCGTCGCCTGGGGACTGGGAAATACTGTTATTAAACTGGTCGGGCCGGTCAATAATTTCGCCCTCAATTCCTGGATGGGGTTGTTCGCTTCCGTTCAACTGATAACGGTCTCCTTTCTGGCGGAGAGCGGACAATTAGAAGCCGTGCGGACTGCCAGCGTTCAAGGTTGGAGCGCCCTTGGTTATATTGTGTTGATGGCATCCATCGTCGGTTACGGCCTCTGGTATTACCTGGTCGGCAAATACGATGTCACCAGAGTGGTGCCGTTTACTTTCCTGGTCCCCATTGCCGGGGTGATGGGGGGTGTCTTTATTCTGGGCGAACGTCTGACCACAGAGAAGGTTCTGGGAGGTCTGGTTATTCTCGCCGGCGTTGCTTTGATCCAACTGCCATGGCCATGGCGGAGACAGGACAAGCCCCTGCCTGTCGAACCGGTCATGCCTGAGTAATGTCGCCGCCGGGTGTTATTCATTGATGTGAAAGCTAGAGATATTTTTACGAGAGAAGTTTTCTGTTGCGCGGTTTAGTGGTTGCCGCAGCATGAAGACAATAAATCTGCACAGGAGAGGGTATGCCGAGCAGAAAAGGTGAGTTTTTTTCAGGCATTAAAGCGGTCGTTCCACTTCTTATCGGCATTATCCCATTCTCTCTGATTGCCAGTATTTCTGCGATCAAGGCGGGATTCTCGGAACTGCAAACTATTGGCATGGCAATCCTGATATTTGCAGGTGCATCACAGCTCGTAGCGATTGATTTGGTCAGTCAAAATGTTTCAGGTATTGTAATTGTTTTGACAGTCCTGATTATTAATCTTCGCTTTTGTATGTACAGTGCTTCACTTGCGCCTCATTTTACCGGGCTGCCATTTTCATTTCGGGTTTTCCTGGCATATTTATTGACCGACCATGCTTATGCGGTTTCTATTGTCGCCTTCCAAAATGATAAATACCATTACAGGTACTACTTCTATCTGGGTGGTGCCATAACACTTTGGCTAGTCTGGCAGACTTTCACCATCGTCGGTATTTTACTGGGCACCCTGCTCCCAGCCTCCTGGTCTCTCGGCTTTGCCGTTCCCCTGACCTTTCTCGGTCTTCTTGCCCTGGCAGTGACTACTCGGCCGACGCTTGTCGCTGCGGCGGTGGCAGGACTTCTGGTTTTGATTGTCCATGGATTGCCTTACAATCTCGGACTTTTTGTTGCTGCTCTTGGTGGGATCGTCGCTGGATTTCTCGCAGAAAAGTTGACTAACCATGGAGTTTAATTCGATTGGTATATGGTTGATTATTGCAACCGCGGGTCTGGGGACTTTTCTAATCCGGTTCTCGTTTATATGGTTTCTGGGTCGTGGTAAAGTTCACCCTACTTTACAGCGACTACTGCAGTTTGTTCCCCCTGCGGTTCTTTCAGCTTTAATAATGCCCAGCTTCGTTATCTCCCCCCAGGGGGACTTTTCTTTAGTGAATGATCGTCTGTGGGCTGGACTCATTGCTGCGGTATTCGCCTGGAAAACAAAGAATGTCGTATTGACCATTATTGTAGGATTGGTCTCCCTATGGTTCTTTTCTATATAAATGGGGCTTGTCCCCGCTGGTCAACGAAGTTCTCAGTGTTATCAAAAGTTTAGGGCATGACCATGCTGCTTGTAACCCAAGAGATGGCCTTTGCTGCCGACGTTTCCAATCGGATCGTGTTCATGAATCAGGGCGTGGTTGAAGAAGTCAGTCCTCCAGAACAGATCTTCAAAACTCCCAAAAGTGAACGCTTGACGACTTTTCTCAAGGGAACAGCGATTTAGACCTTATCCGGCCTTTCAAAGATCATGCGACTGATGAGTGAGACAAAATGAATAATGTAGAAAAACGCCTGACTGAATTGGGTCTTCTTCTGCCCGAGGTTCCCGCTCCGGTAGCGAACTTCATGCCGGGAATGATGACCTGCAACTTTCTTTATCTGTCGGGCCAAGGACCGGTCCAGGCGAATGGGGTTCTGGCAACCGGCAAAGTCGGCGCTGAGGTCACGGTCGAAGAGGCTTATGAGCATGCCCGGCGCACGGGCCTGGTGCTGATTGCCGCTATGCGAAAAATGCTTGGCGACCTCGACCGGGTTAAACAAATTATTAAACTTCTCGGTATGGTCAATTCTTCACCCGATTTTACCCAACACCCCAAAGTTATCAACGGCTGTTCCGATCTCTTCATCGAAGTGTTTGGCGACAAAGGCAGACACGCTCGATCAGCGGTTGGGATGGGTTCTTTACCAGGAAATATCACCGTCGAAATTGAAGCCATTGTCGAAATCACCCCTTAGAGGATCGAGCTGTGAGCAAACTTTCGATCGAGTGTGAAGAAATTCTCGCGCAATACGACCTGACGCCCGTCATCAACGTCTCCGGAACCATGACGTCACTAGGCGCATCGCTGGCAACCCCGCAAGCAATCGCGGCAGCCGCTGCCATGCAGAATGTTTTTGTCCGCATTGATGAATTACAAGCCCGCAGCAGCAAGGTGATTGCTGCGGCAACCGGTGCCGAGGCGGGCTTCGTAACTGCCTGTTCTGCCGCAGGCATCACCGTCAGTATAGCAGCCTGCATGACAGGAACTCGACTGGCTAAAATAGAGCAACTGCCGGATACTGACGGACTGAAGAATGAAGTCGTTGTCCAGCGGGGACATCTGATCAATTACGGTGCTCCGATAGATCAGGCGATCAGATTGGCCGGAGCCAGGGTCGTCGGTGTCGGGACCGCCGCCCAGGCCCATCTTTTTCATCTCGAAGACTGCATTAATGAGAACACGGCGGCCGCCCTGTTTGTGGTGTCCCATCATACCGTGCAGGAAGGCCAAATCCCATTGGCTGATTTTATCAAATGCTGCCGGCGGCGCGGCGTTCCGGTCATTGTCGACATGGCCAGCGAGTACGATTTAAGAACTCCGACCGCAATGGGCTCTGAACTGGTTATCTACAGCAGTCATAAATTCTTAAGCGGGCCCACGGCCGGGATTGTTGCGGGGAAAAAGGAATTGATTCGTGCTGCGTATCTGCAAAACCGAGGCATCGGGCGAACCATGAAAATCGGCAAAGAAGGCATTGTCGGTGCCATGGCAGCCCTGGAAGCCTGGGCCGCAAGAAATCATGAAGCAGAACGCCTTAAAGAAGCCGCTTATTTGGAATTCTGGCGGCAGTCGCTGGCGAAAGTTCCGGGTTTAATCCTGGAGATACATCCCGACTGGACCCATAACCCGATCGATCGCTTGAAGATAACCGTCGTTCCTGCAATCGCCGGGCTCTACGCCTGGGAATTGGCCGATCGGTTGGCCGCAGCTGACCCTGCTGTTTATGTACGTGATGATTTGATTGAGCATGGCTACTTTTTCCTTGATCCCTGCAACCTCAAGCCAGGTGAGGAGAAGATCGTCAGCAACCTGATAGCTTCCACCGTTTTCGAGGCTTTATCTCACAAGGACGGTTGCCGCGTCGACTATTCGGAAAGAAGGCAACGGGCCAGCGAATCGATATTACAGTGGCTGGAACATTAACTTTCCTTTCTTAACCACGCTGTAGCCTAAAGATCAATTACTCGGCAGTTTGCCGTACCGGCGAGTTTCGACCTGCCGCCATCCCGGTTTCATCAGGTGCGCTGTTGTCTTCCTCAGCACTCTTCCAGCGTCGTAACTGAGTTGGGTTGACACCAAGATTTCGCGCTGCTTCCGCTATGGAATATCCCTGCTCGGTGACCAGCTTGACTGCTGAATCTTTGAACTCCTGCGTATATTGCTTTCGCTTTGCCATGTCACACCTCCTAGCCAGGGTACTAACCCGGGCCTAGAAAAGTGTCCACTCTTTTCTTACCACCTCAAAATGCAGGACGCCAGCATGGGTGCCCCGGAGGTGGCCCGGAGACATTTAGGCGTTCCGGAGCAGACTAAGGGAGCAAGAGCAATAGGAAAATTTACACCTAATCACAAGAGATCATAGGCAGAAAGGAATTGTCGGGTTGGCGGGGATGGATGTGCAGGACGTAACGCCGAGAAGCCAATTGGGGAAAGGAATCTCGCACGCGGACCGGAATAGGACCTGAGAAGCACAAAAATAAAAAAACCAACCTCGGGAAGGTTGGCTTAATACGATGAAACTTATGAAAAAATTTGGTCGGGGCGAGAGGATTTGAACCTCCGACCCTCTGCTCCCGAAGCAGGTGCGCTACCAGGCTGCGCTAATTCTCATAACTCACCACTTCTGAAACGCGAAAACCCCGCTTGACAATTCAAACGGTATTTTCTGGTAATGCAGGGTATTCAGTAAAGTTTGATCAACTCGGTTTTTTGATCAGAATACAAT
>JBHEOR010000152.1:918-6476 GCA_046260685.1 Desulfopila sp. | reverse complement strand
GTGATAATGACAATGATAACAGTGCGTTTATGCCAGGAATGGACAATATACCATTGGTGAAATATCTATTTGGCTACGAGTCTAAACAAAGGACAAAAAGGGAGCTTATCATTCTTCTCAAGCCAGTAATCATATGAAAATTAAACGAAATAATATCATTGACAATTTTGCAGGGAGAAAAAAATGCAGAGGCTGAAATTTGTATCACTTATAGTTTTTGCGCTTATGCTGACGGGTTGCGGCCAGAAGGTGGACGAGAGAATCAATCTCCGCTATGAGGCGATTGATGCCCCGGGGATGGGAAGAAGCTTGGTTATTCTGCCCTTTGCGGATTATACCAGCTCTAATGATCTTGCCTCAGCATACCGACGAAATCTACTGTTGAATGAGTCGTTAATAGATAACCTGGCGGCTCAGGGGTTTGCCATGCCCGTTTCAGAGGATGTTTTTCGCTATCTGGTCGACCAGGGTATTGTAAAGATGGCTGGCTACGATGACAATACCAATGTCTCCTTGAAAAATGAACTCAATAATGATTGGTCCGGGGTTATGAAAAACAGAATCCGCCACTATCTCCGCCAGCAGCAGATCAGTCAATCGAGTGTCGAGGGGTCTCCTGGAACCCATGCGCTTAGTGCCAAGGAAGTCGCCAAATTAGGACGACAGTTTGGCGCCGATTACATTGTTCGAGGACGTTTGCTGGAGTATAGAACACGGCAAGATGCCACTTGGGATCCCAGCCGGCGCGGCATTTTACCGGTGTTTTTCGGCGGAACGTCCCAGGCGCTCTTTGGTTTTACCGGGGCTGACTCCTATGATACCGTCAATCAGATGGTTGCCGGAGGCATGTTGGGCGTGGGTATAGGGGATGTTTCTAATTGGCCGATGGATGATTCGAGATTTCTTGCCGGCTCCAATCTTGAGGACCAGCAGGCGGGGTGGGGAGTCATTGGTGGCTATCTGGCAAAGCGCTCTGCCAAGAGCGGCAACGTCGACCAGGCGGTTGTGCGCGTCAGAATGTGGGTGCAGGAGGCCTCTTCCGGCCAGGTGGTATGGACCAACAGCGCCATGGTCAGGGTAGCACCGAAAACGGTTTTCTCCGACAGCCAGTATGACGATCTGTTCAGTACCGCCATAGATAAGGGCGTCACCTCACTTGTTGACAGTTTTGTCCATGTAGCATTGTAGTCCCTGTAGTATAGTGTAGTCGCATAGTGTAGTAGTACACGGCAGCAGCCATACTCTCGCAAAATAGCAACGGGCTGTAGATTCTTCGATCTACAGCCCGTTTGCCGTTGTACATCGTCGTGGTTACATCGCCGTTGTAATATCGCCGTTGTAATATTTCAGACCGTTTGTAGGAATCGACGCTTAATTCGCTTCCTGCTTTTCCTTTTTCTGAGAATTCTGGTACAGCCCCATAAAGTTAATCGGCTCCATCAAAAAAGGCACGAAGCCGCCGTCAACGGATACCTGGCTGGCGATTTGACGTGTAAAGGGGAACAGCAGGGTGGGACAGTCGACGGCCAGAACCATCTTGAGGTGCTCTTCCGGGATGTTTTTGAGATAAAAAATGGCGGCGTGCTCCAGTTCGAGGATGAAGAGCGTCCTGTCCTGCTCTTTATTAATGATTTTCGCCGTAATTTCAAGGGATACCTCGTAATGATCATCATCGAGTTGTTTATGGTTCAGCTGAAGATTGACATCGACTTCAGGTTGCTTCTCTGATTTAGCATAATAAATTTCAGGAGAATTGGGATTTTCAAAAGAGAGATCTTTGATGTACATCTTCTGCATTTTGAATTCGGGTGTAGCCGGCTTCTTCTGTTCTGTGTCTTCTGCCATAGTATCCTCATTGGTTATTTTATTGGCTTGAATTGCAAACTGAGACCACGGCGATAGTAACCATATTGCCTGCAATCTGCAAGACAATAGAAGGTGTTTGGTCGCTTGGCTTAATACATTGCCGGATTACCTCAAAGCTCAGCTCAAAGCTTTTTAGCAATCAGCATTCATTTTCACAGGGGTGTCAGAGACGATCAACGGATTTTTCGTTACCGTCAGTTTTTATCGGCAGCGTACAGCACCTTCTGCAAATACTGCCCGGTAAAGGAAGAAGGGGCTGCGCAAAGCTGCTCCGGGCTTCCCTGGGCGACGATTGTGCCGCCGCCGTCGCCGCCTTCGGGGCCGACATCGATGATCCAGTCGGCTGTCTTGATAACATCAAGATTATGTTCGATGACAATGACGGTGTTGCCAAGCGAAACCAGTCGGTTGAGCACTCGCAGCAGATGCTGGATATCCGCCGGGTGGAGGCCTGTGGTTGGTTCATCAAGAATATAGAGTGATTTGCCGGTGCTTCGGGTCGATAACTCTCGTGACAGCTTGACACGTTGGGCCTCGCCACCGGAGAGTGTCACCGAGGACTGGCCCAGTTTGATATAGGACAGGCCAACGTCATGGAGCGTTTGCAGTTTGTTTTTGACGGCCGGGATGTTTTCAAAAAAAGCCAGTGCCTCGTCAACGGTCATGGCGAGAATATCATGGATGGTCTGGTCGCGGTACCGGATTTCCAGGGTTTCCTGGTTATAGCGTTTGCCGTGGCAGGTGTCGCAGACCACATAGATATCGGGAAGAAAGTGCATGGCAATTTTCAGCACACCTTCGCCCTCGCAGGCTTCACAGCGGCCGCCCTTGAGATTGAAGCTGAATCTGCCGGGTTTATAGCCCCGCGCTCGCGATTCGGGCAGCTTGGTAAAGAGTTCTCTGATGGGAGTGAAAACGCCGGTATAGGTGGCCGGATTAGAGCGCGGTGTCCGGCCGATGGGGCTCTGGTCGATATCAACGATTTTATCGATGGCTGAAAGACCGGTCACGGAAGTTCCGCCAAGTTCCAGGGAGGGCCGTTTCTGGCGCAGCCCTTCCTGTGCCAGGGTAAAGAGCGTTTCCAGAACCAATGAGCTTTTGCCCGAGCCCGATACCCCGGTGACGCAGGTCAGCACCCCCAGGGGAAAGATTACATCGATTTCCCGGAGGTTATTGGCCTTTGCCTTTTTGATCTTAATGTTATATTTGGCGGCTTTACGGGGTTTGTTGCGTTTCCCTGGAACGTCGATGGCCTTTTTACCGGAGAGATAGGCTCCCGTGATCGAGGTGGAGTCGGCAAGCAACCCCTGGACGCCGCCGTTATAGACAATGTCACCACCGTGTATACCGGCTCCCGGCCCCATGTCGAGCACGTGATCGGCGGCCAGAATGGTGTCGGTATCATGTTCGACGACGATAACGGTGTTGCCGAGATCGCGCAGTTCCAGCAGGGTGTTGATAAGTTTCTGGTTATCTCGCTGGTGCAGTCCTATGCTGGGTTCATCGAGAATGTAGAGAACGCCGGCCAACCGTGATCCTATCTGGGAAGCAAGGCGTATGCGCTGGGCCTCTCCCCCTGAGAGCGTGCCGGCACGTCGGTCAAGGGAGAGGTAGCCCAGACCGACATCTTCGAGAAAAGAGAGCCGATCGACAATTTCCTTGAGAATCGGTTCGCCGATTTTTCGCTCCAGTTCACTGAAGGGCAGCGAAGGGATGACCTGAAAAAGCATATTGATGGAAAGCTGGGTCAATTCGTGAATATTGTAGGTGCCCACCTTGACGGCCAGGGCTTCGTTGTTGAGGCGCGAGCTCTTGCATGAAGGGCAGGGCTGTTCGTTCATGAATTTGGCCAACTCATCGCGTATCATGGGGGACTGTGTTTCATGAAAACGCCGGTCGAGCTGTGGAATAACCCCTTCAAAGCTTCGCTCCGAGGTCATGATCCGGCTGCCCTTGTGATAGTGAAAATGGATTTCTTCACCGCTGGAGCCATAGAGCAGGATATCTTGATGCTTTGTGGAGAGCTTTTTAAAGGGTGTTTTCAGCGAGAAATTATAATGGTTGGCAACGGCCGCCAGCAACTGGCCGGTGTAGGTCGATTCATTACGCCAGCCCCAGGGCGCGATGGCTCCGTCGACAATGCTTTTTTCCGTATCCGGCACGATGAGTGACGGTGAGAGATACTGTTTCACTCCGAGGCCGCCGCATTCGGCACAGGCACCCTGCGGATTGTTGAAGGAGAAAAGCTGGGTGGAGAGCTTCGGCATGGAAATATTGCAGCTGTGGCATGCCGCGTGCTCACTGAAGAGTTCTTCTTTTTCCGCATCCGGCACGACGGCAAGAAGAAATCCTTCGGTGAGGGAAACCGCAGTGGCAATGGAATCGCTGAGTCGACGACGAATGGTTGGTTTAACCACCAGCCTGTCAACGACGATTTCGATGGAGTGACGTTTGTTTTTGTCAAGCTGGTCAACGTCATCGGCATGAACAATGTCACCGTCGATCCTGACCCGCACAAACCCTTCCTTTCTGATTCTGGCGAGGAGCTGTTCATGGCGGCCCTTCCGTTCTGTTATCATGGGGGCGAGCAGAAGGATTTTGGTGCCTTCGGCGTAGGCCATAATGGTGTTGACCATATCCTCTATGGATTGTGAACGGATTTCGTTGCCGCATTCGGGACAGCTCGGATGACCGCACCGGGCAAAAAGCAGGCGCAGGTGGTCGTAGATTTCGGTGACTGTGCCAACCGTTGAGCGCGGGTTCTTACTGGTGGTTTTCTGCTCGATGGAGACCGCCGGGGAAAGTCCCTCCAGCGAGTCGACATCCGGCTTATCCATTTGCCCGAGAAACTGCCGGGCATAGGTCGATAATGATTCTACATACCTGCGCTGGCCCTCGGCGTACAGTGTATCAAAGGCCAGGGTTGATTTGCCGGAGCCGGACAGCCCGGTAAAGACGATCAGCCGGTTACGGGGAAGATCGACGTCAATATTTTTGAGATTGTGCATTCGGGCGCCACGAATGCTCAGGATTTGAGGTTCCATATATTTAAGTTACTGCTCGGAGTGAATGGTGGCGTGATCGACTTTGATGCAGCGGTCCATGATGACCTTTTTACCATGCTGCATGGCGAGTTCGGCAGCCTCGTGGTTGACAACGCCTTCCTGCATCCATATAGCACTGCAGCTTGTCTGCACAGCCTGTTCAACGATGGACGTTACCTCTTCGCTGCGCCTGAAAATATCGACGATATCAATATCCCCGGGGATCGAACTGATATCGGGATAGCATGGCAATCCCAGTATGGTATCCTGCCCGGGATTGACGGGAACGATGGTGTAGCCGGCCTCGATCAGGTAGCGGGCTACCATGTTGCTGGGCCGTTGCGTTTTCGCCGACAGGCCAACCACGGCGATGATGGAGGACTGTTCGAGCAGTTGCCGTATATCATTCATCCGTATGTTATTTATCCGTATGTCTTTCATGAAAGCTCACTCATCTTATACCTCATGAGGCTGGTGATGTGCTTTAATAGTATAGAGCATATAATGATGACCGGTTCCTCTATTGTCAAGATTGTGCTTGATTAGTTCTAGGAAGTTCTGCTACTGTTTTTACTTACAACTGGCTTTCGAGGGGCACTTCTGCAGAGTTTTTTTTCGTAACGATGGGGACATTCGATGAATTTTCAA
>JBHEOR010000152.1:0-908 GCA_046260685.1 Desulfopila sp. | reverse complement strand
GTGCAGCAGCCCTACGATATGGAGGTCGGTGCTGGAACGTTTCATCCCGCCACGCTGCTGCGATCACTGGGGCCGGAGCCATGGCGTGCCGCTTACCCCCAGCCGTCGCGACGACCCACCGACGGCAGGTATGGTGATAATCCCAACCGATTGCAGCATTATTATCAGTACCAGGTGGTGATCAAACCGTCTCCTCTTGATATACAGGAACTTTTTCTGGAAAGCTTGAAGCGCTTTGGCCTTAATCTGTTAGAGCATGATATTCGTTTTGTTGAAGATGACTGGGAGTCGCCGACACTTGGTGCTTCAGGGTTGGGATGGGAAGTGTGGCTTGATGGCATGGAAATTACCCAGTTCACCTATTTTCAGCAGGCGGGATCCATTGATCTGCATCCGGTGACGGTAGAGATAACCTATGGACTTGAACGTATAGCCATGTATCTTCAAGATGTAGAAAGCGTCTATGATATCGCCTGGAATAATGATGTCAGCTACGGAGAAATCTATCATCAGGCGGAGGTCGAGTATTCAACCTTCAATTTTGAAGAAGCGAACGTTACAAAACTTGTCTCTTTCTTTGAAGATTGTGAGGAGGAAGCCCATAAGATTGTGGAAAAGGGGCTGATTCTGCCCGCCTATGATTACTGTTTAAAGTGTTCACACACCTTTAATCTGCTTGATGCCCGCAAGGCAATCAGTGTTGCCGAAAGAACCCGTTATATAGGCCGGATCAGAAATATCGCCCGCAAAGTGGCCGTGGGATATGTTGCGCAACGTGAGCAGATGGGGCATCCTCTGATGAAATGATGGTTTACGCCCTATCGTTGTTTTGCTACCATTTTCAATCCCCCCAGTCTCTCTGGTTACCAACGAAACTCAGCTGATCGACCCAGGAGCCCGCCGTGTTG
>JBHEOR010000151.1:6122-6521 GCA_046260685.1 Desulfopila sp. | reverse complement strand
AGATGGTTGCCGCCGGCATAAAAGGGCTGGACATACAGGGCCTCGACGCCATTGATATCGCTTTCCATGGCGGCATACATCTGTTTGTAGCGCACCATGGTATTTTCATAGACGGGCTCTCTCATGCCCGGATCGAGCAACACGGTGTGCAGGGTCTGGGCAAGCAGCTCCACTTCACTGGAAAGCGAAGTACCGCTCAAGGAAAAACGGGAGGTATCGACACTGAAGGTATAATCAACCGAGCTTCCGGCCAGAACCTCCTCCATTTGCGAGTCGGTCAGGGTCTTGCTGCCGGAACCATTGATCACCGACTCGGCAACCATGGCCATGCCGGGCGCGGGCTCGTCCCGCTGTCCGGGGCCGAACTCCAGACGGATCCTGGTTTCATTGTTTTTAAAA
>JBHEOR010000151.1:0-6112 GCA_046260685.1 Desulfopila sp. | reverse complement strand
CCGCATCTATATCCTGGTGAACAACATGCCGAATCGGCACCGCCGGTTCCCCGGCACCTTCAATAAAGGGAAATTTCGCCTGTTCCCGCTTCACATAGGAGACCACCGGCTGTTTTTGCTCCTGTGTATACACCTGTACAATCTTTTGTTCCGGATCGGCTGCGGCAATATCAACATTTCCTGTTATTTCCACAAGCCTTTCGCTCCGCTCAAAAAGCCGGCGCAGTGTTGCGTTGATATCTTCTACCGTCAAGGACTGCGCGGCCTCTACAAACAGCTCTTCTTCCTGTTGGGGGGACTGAAAGACACGGTTGTCATTGATACTGCGCACCATCCGGCGTGCCAGCCGAGTTGATTGCCGGCTTTTGGCCTTTTGGCTCTGCGAGGTATAATATGCCACAACTTCCTGGACCATAAGATCGCGTTCTTCCTGCCGCACTCCGTGGGTTATGGCCTGGCGAAGTGTATTTTCAAGAACGGCGACAAGGTCCTGCCAGCCATCGGGCGAGGTGGTTGCCGAAAGGCCGGCATAGCCTATTCGATCCACCAGATCACCGGCATAAACCCTTGGCTGGGAGAGCAAGCCAACCTTCTCCTCGGCAATTTTGGAAAGCCTCTTTTCAACAATTGATGTAGCGATATAGTGGCGCAGTTTTCTGAGCTGCAGCGCATACGAATCATCTTCGGCCTTTTTGTTCCAATGCGATTCGATCGATATCCTGGTGTTGCCGGCCTCGGACTCATGGTAATAAAAACCATGCAGCCCGCGCTTTTCCAGTGTACCGAACCCGGGACATTGCGGCATTGCGGCCCTGCTTTTCATATCATCAAATGACCGGCGGATGGCTTTTTCGACCTTTTCAACCTGCATGTCACCGACGATTACAAGGGTCATATTGTCGGGCCTGTACCATCTGTCATAAAATGCCCGCAGACTCTCTCCGGTGGCGGAGAGGATTGTCTTTCGTACTCCAATGGGCTGCCTTTCGGCAAGCAGTGTGCCGCGCAGAGCATTTTTACGTGTGGCAACGCGGGTCCTGTACTCGATGGAGTCACGGGCCAGCTTTTCCGCCAGAATAACGCCTCGCTCCCGGTCAACCTCTGCTTCCAGCAGAAGCGCTCCCCGGGCATAATCGGACATGACGACAAGGCCCTGTTCAATCTCCTCGATATCTCCCTTGGGCAATACAATGGTATACACCGTCTCATCATAACTGGTATAGGCATTGATATCGGCGCCGAACTTCATACCGATGGACTGAAAATATTCCACCAGTTTGCCCGGCGGAAAATGCGTTGTACCGTTAAAGAGCATGTGCTCCAGGTAATGGGCATATCCCCTCTCGCTTTGCCGTTCATGAATCGACCCTACCGGAATTGTCAGATACATGGCGACTCTGTCGCGTGGAGTTTCATTTTCCTTGACGGCATAGCGGAAACCGTTTTCCAGGCGGCTGAAGCGTACCGACGGGTCGGGTGCCAGATCACTTCTTTCATGGGGCCACAGCGTGGAAAAGCATTCGTGCTGTTGAGCGCCGCCATGCACCGTTGTCGCCATTGCCGAGATGGCAAAGAAAATAGATGCAAGCATGAAAAACAGTGGTGCGCTTTTGGAGTTTGTGCCGCGTCCTGTACCTCTTGTGATATTCAACCGGATTACTTTCATTGGTTCCTTGCGTATGTTGTAGTGTGCCGTGGTATGTTGTAATATGCCGTAGTATGTTTATCGAGTAGTCTCTTTATGGAGTCGTCACGCTGGATACGTCATGCTGGATACGTCATGCCGGATACGTCATGCCGGATACATCTTTGGGCGATGATCCGAAAAATTTGATTGCGTAGCTGTTCTCCTGTGCTACGATATATTAATTCCTCAATATATAATTACAATCACATCAGCAATTGGTTTTGTCAACATTCTACAGCGCAGGGAACATACCAGTGGATGACTACAGCAGCATCGCCCCCTATTATGAAAAAATTCTGGGCAGAAGCCTCTACCCGGTGCGTAAAAATGTCCGCACCTTTCTCCAGTATCACCATCACAAACGCGTAATCGATATCTGCTGTGGCACCGGCAGACAACTGGAGATGCTTCTGGGAAGAGACATGGAGCTTGTGGGAGTGGACAGTTCCGTAAAGATGTTGCGACAGTCGCAATATGCGGATTCCATAAATTTTATAGAGCAGAGCGCTACAACCATGGATCTTCCTCCGCAAAGCTTTGATGCCGCTATTCTCGGCTTTGCTCTCCATGAAAAGAACAGCACGGACCGTGACATTATCCTCAAAAAAAGCTGGGAACTGGTACGGGAAGAGGGGCATCTCATCATTGCCGACTATTGCCAGGCGCCGTCAGGCATACAGGGATATATTTTAGCAAAACTGTGTATACCACTGATAGAAAGAGCCGCCGGAAAAAATCATTATCACAACTACAACCACTGGATGCGATGCGGTGGTCTCGACTATTACATCGATACACTTGAAGGCCGCAAGGACATCATCTCCCACCATTTTGGAGGCTCGGTCATGCTCTGCTCTTTACAAAAAGAATCCTCCGATACAAAAATATTGAAGGCAATTCAAATGAATTTGCAGCACTGGTCGCAGCACACTCCTCAAGTTTCGGCGCGCTAAAACCCCATGGATCAACTCAAGGGAAAAACCGCTGTAGTGCCCGGCGCCTCACGTCCGGTCGGCAGGGCAATCGCCGCCAAACTCGCCCGGCATGGCGCCGGGCTGGTGCTTCCCTATTTTGACTGGCCGGAATCATCCCGGGAAATGATCGACGAATTCCAGCATCGCGGCACCAGATTTCTTGCCATATCGGCGGATTTGACCGACGAAAAAGCCATAGAAACAATGATGGCCGCGGTACAGGAAGAGTTCGGCAGCCTCGATTATCTGGTCAACAATATTGAACGTGGCGGTATGCCGGTCGTTCACGGCTCATACTCCAAGCGCCACAATCACGAGCAATGGGATCTTGAAGTCAACACCACGCTCAAGGCCAAATGGCTGCTCTTTCAGCACTGTCTGCCCCTTCTCCGCAAGGTCGACAGCGCGGCAGTGGTCAATATATCTTCGATTGCCGCGCTTGTCGGCAGGAGCGGTCCGGCCGAACTGCTTTTCAATGAAGGCTACAGTGCCGCCAACCGCGGTGTTGCCACATTTACAAGAACCTGGGCCAGGCAGGGGGCGCCAAACATTCGAGTGAACGAACTCATGCTCGGCCTGATAAAAAACAGACATGGCGAGCACACCCGGGGCTGGGCTTGTCTGAGTGAAAGCGCCAGGACCGGCATTCTCGACCATATTCTTATACAGCGTACAGGGCTGCCCGAAGAAGTCGCCGAGGCGGTGTTCTTCCTGCTCCATCAGGCTACCTACATGACCGGGGCGACCATCCCCCTGGATGGCGGCTATCTGCTGGGAGGCGAGAAAACCAACGACATGCCGCCGGGCATCCTCTAAAGAGTCAGGAGTTTGCCTGTATGGCATCAAGGGCCTGCCGGGCCAGAGAAGCCACGCAAACCTCCTGCAAAGCATGATTCCAGTACAACTTGAAGGTGAACGATTCCTTGCTCAGCCTTTCCAGCTCATCGATATGCAAGGCGGAGTCTAAAGAGCGGCACATCCCCAGACACCACGCTGCCAGTCCCTGGACTATGCGGTCTGAAGAGTTGAGATACTTGGGCAATTCAGCTTTAACCCCCCTGGAAAGCATTTCCTCTGTTCTGCAGCACAGCAGTCTGCCAATCCCCCAGAGAAGTCCCTGCTGCAGGGCCGGCAGTTCAAGGTAGTTGCCATCCTGAAAGGATTCCGGACCATCCTCACCCATGTAGGAGAGCAGCATATGGCAATATTCCTCAAAAAGATCATCGTGGCCCGCCATGATTTCCGCCATGGCCTCGGGAGCGCCCCACCCTATGCCCCCCGATTCGTCATTGAGGCTCCACAACAGGCGCCGCATGACAATCCGGGCCTCCTCCATCTCGCTGCGGGCAATTCGATGAACGACCACGCCAAAACCACTCACCGCATGCCATTTGAGTATTTCATCGGGGTTGCACAATGCGGCGAAAAAGGGAGAAATACAGTCTTTGGGATCACACTTGAGCAGCGCCGCTTCAATCTCATTCCACTGATGATTCTGTAACAGCGCGAAGATTTTCTTTTTGTTTTGAGAGCGATTCATACACGTTTACAACTGCAATATTACTTATCCGAGTACCTGCGAGTACCTGCGAGTACCTGCTTATGGGCAAGCAACGCCAGTTTACCACCCCGATATCTGTTTTACCACCCCGATATCTGTAACTGCCTGATAGAACATCTTGCTCTATAAACGCCGGGCTCATCGCTGAAAGAGATAATGCCCTGTGGGCAGTTACCTGTTTTTCACTTCATCGAGCCGCTTCATCCCTTCCATCATTATGGCCATGAACCCGCCGATTATCTCTTTTCGTGAATCCTTGACACTCAAACCTTTGACAAAGGTAAATCTGCCACTGGTCATATTGAGAATTTCAAAGAAGGCCTCTTTGCCGTGAAGGGAACCATATGTCACCTCGATGAGCTCACCTTCATAAAATTTGACAGTGCCGCTGTGTTCCTGCCCCTCGAGGCTCAGGATACCCGACTTCTGGACATAGTTGATCATCTGGCAGAGATCGATGGGCGGCATATCAGCAATATGACCGGACATGCCAGAGCCCAGCTCTTCGGCCCGTTTTACGTTTATATCGGTGAGCCTGCGCGCCATCAGTTTATAAAAAAAGACCTGCAGGGCGGGAAAACGCTGAAGGATATGGTGGAAATTTTTATTGTTGAGCGTGGCGATCTTACACGGCTCCGCCGCAACGACGGTGGCGGAAACATTTTCTCCGGTAAGCAGGCTCATCTCTCCGAAAACATCGCCCGGCCCCATCTCATTGAGTCCTACTCCCTCATCATCGACAACCTCAACACCACCTGAAAGAATGACGAAGAGACTTTGGCCCGCCTCTCCTTTCTGGACGATGGGAAAACTGTAGTCGTATTCCCTGAGTTCCAGCAATGCGGCAAGATCAAACAGGTCGTCCTCGCCAAGGGCGGAAAATGTATCAATGGAGCGCAGCAGACCGGCGAATTCACCGATGGCGGAAACCTTGCTCTTACGTTCTGCCGAGACCAACAATTTCATCTGTACTGTAGCGTATTCCTTGTCTTTTTTATATTCAAAACGAATTAAACCGCCGCATTCGAACCTGTTTTTCTTCGATCCTCCTTTCTCGAATTTTTCAAAGGCGACATCTTCGGTTGTTATGTGGATAACATCATTGGCAAGCACAAGGCAGGTCGGTTTTGACGCGGGAAAGACAAGACTGACACCGTCAACGGAAAATTCATCGCCTGTATTATATAATGGACAATGATTTTCTTCAGTTATAATAAATACTCCGTTACGAAATTGCATGTCTGCTCGCTCAAAAAAAGAAGTGCTGCCGGGTGGCACAGTAAATGCCTTAGCTTTTACGACCGCCCGATGAGAAGATAAATAACCACCGCCAGGGTCACCCCGCCGCCAAAGACGACCGGCAATATCTTTTCTATGCTGAGCTCGTTGCCCACCACCAGAGTCTGCATATAGGGTGTTCCACTCACCCACCAGACACCCATGAGAATTGCGACAAGGGCCATATCTCTCCAGGATTGCTTGTAAACCATATAACACGCAAGGAGTATAAAAGGAACAAGGAACCAGGGATTGGTGAATAACCCGGCGGCATCCACCTCCTTTAACTGTTCCGGCAGCTGGGTGGATGAGACCCACGTAACGAGCGCATCCCAAATATTCGACATATGATCACCTTTCCCCGATAAAGCCGTAACGGAATCCATAACCCCACATTCCGCATTCCTCTAATGTCGATACCATATCTTTTGAAGTATTGCAATTACCTGGAAGCCATCCGAAATTTGTCGCACTCTAAACGAAAATGGTATCTTTCGCACTACCTCCTGAGCTTTTATCAGTCTGTAACTCTACAGCGACACAACCGGGCGGACCCGGTTTTTATTCTAAACGAAACGTAGCTCGAAGCACTCAAGGGCAAGGAGTCCGCCG
>JBHEOR010000150.1:0-6658 GCA_046260685.1 Desulfopila sp. | reverse complement strand
GGTATTTTCCCTTCTTGCTCTTTCGGCAGATATCCGCAACATGGGAATCTGCCGAAAGATGAGGTGTAGATACTGCAAGGATATAGCCGGAGATACTTTTAACACCAGGAGCACGAATTACTTTGGAGAACACACGAAACGACTTCGCCGCCCCTCGCGGTTATACTGAAAAGGCCGTCTATTTTCTGGGTATAGCCGTCTCGCTGATGCACATCTACTTCAATATAGTCCAAGTCTCTGGCAAAACGCTCTGCATTATTCCGGTTTTTCCCTGCTCTGCATCCTGGTCTATCCTTTCTTCCTGAAAAAAGGAGGTCATGGCCCCTTCCACCGGATACTTTTCGATGTTCTTCCGGGAATACTTGCCGCTATTGCCGCCGTCTATATGATTGCCACGGAAGACGCCATCTATGCCCGCGGTGTCCACCTCGGCCCGGCGGAATGGTTTGCCGGAATCTTCCTGATCCTCTCCGCCATTGAATTTACCAGGAGAACGACAGGCTGGATCATTCCCATACTCATCATCCTCTCCCTCACCTATGTAAGCTGGTGGGGCAGTCTGCTCAGCGGCGTCTTTAAATTCAGCGGTCTCACCGCGGAGACCATTCTTTTCCGTTCGATCTACGGAGACGATGGACTTTTCGGCAACATAGCCCTGATATCGTCTTCCTTTGTCTTTATGTTTATCCTCTTCGGCGCCTTTCTGCTGCGTTCCGGCGCAGGCGATTTTGTGGTCAATCTGGCCCGGGCCGTGGCCGGTAAAACTGCAGGCGGCCCGGGACTTGTGGCCGTTTTTGCCTCCGGGCTGACCGGAACCATCTCCGGATCGGCCGTTGCCAACACCGCCTCGACCGGAGTTATCACCATTCCCTTAATGAAGAAGGCAGGATTTAAAGCTAAATTCGCCGCTGGAGTAGAAGCCTCCGCATCCACAGGCGGCCAGCTCATGCCGCCTATTATGGGAGCCGGCGCCTTCGTGATGGCCAGCTATACCCAGATTCCCTATACAACCATCGTGGCGGTCTCCATCCTGCCGGCCATTCTCTATTTTGCCACGGTCGGCTTCTTTGTCCGGGTGGAGGCCAAGCGCATCAACATCTCGGTGATTGATGATGAACAGCTGAAACTAATCGATGTTCTCAAGGAAGGCGGCCTCCCCTTCCTGCTGCCAATAGCCACACTAATAGGTTTGCTTATCTATGGTTTTACCCCAACCTATGCTGCTGGTATCTCCATTTTGGCCGTTATCGTCTCTTCCTGGATCACTCCTAACCGTATGGGAATCAGGGCGATCATGGATGCTCTGGCACTGGGTGCCCGCAATATGGTGATGACCGCCATTTTGCTCTGCAGTGTCGGTCTCATCGTCAATGTTATTGCCACGGCGGGCATCGGCAATACTTTTTCCCTGATGATAACCAACTGGGCAGGTTCCAGCCTGCTCATTGCCATGATCCTTATCGCCCTGGCCTCGCTGGTGCTGGGAATGGGTCTGCCGGTTACGGCAGCCTATATTGTCCTTGGTACTCTGTCCGCACCGGCCCTCTACAACCTCATTGCAGATGCTCAACTCGCCGAAATTCTCTCAAAAGGAATGCTCTCCGAAGAGGCCAAGACCGTATTTATGCTGGCCGTGCCGGACAAGATGGAGATGCTCAATCAGCCGATGTCGCTGGAGGAGGCACGCCGGCTGCTCTCCGAGGTACCATTGAATCTCGCCGGAACAATACGGGATATCGGCATCAGTCCCGAAGTTTCCACCTCAGTGCTGCTCTCCGCCCATATGATTATCTTCTGGCTCAGCCAGGACAGCAACGTTACACCGCCGGTCTGCCTGACGGCCTTTACCGCGGCCGCCATTGCCAAGACTCAACCGATGGCTACCGGGTTGGAAGCCTGGAAAATCGCCAAAGGAATCTACATTGTTCCCCTGCTGTTCGCCTATACTCCGCTGATTGGTGGCAGCTGGTATGAAGTTATGGAAATTTTCATTTTCGCCCTCATCGGCCTCTATGCCTTTTCCGGGGCGCTGCAGGGCTGCCTGGAAAATCGGCTTAGCCTGCCGCTGCGCCTGCTCTCCCTGGTACTGGGCGCTGCCATGTTGTGGCCGGCATCTCTCTACGTCCATCTGGCTGCTGCTCTGCTCTTTGGCATGCTGTTCTTTTTCAACCTCAGAGGCAATAAGCCCGAGCCATCAGCCGCAGCGGGCCGGTAGTTGTTGACAAATTACGGAAAACCACCTAATTGAAAAGGGTAAGCAAGTATTGCCGCAACCATTATTTGCATTTTCATCTTTTTTTCTATTTAATAAATAATTAGGGGTAACTATTCAGCAAGAAGCTAAGACCCGGCAGTTTGCCTTGAACTGTAACGCCAAGAGGAACAAATGGCCAAGCAGAAACTCAAAGAGCTTGTTATCAATCGGGACTGGTGCAAAGGCTGCGGCATTTGCGTCAAGTTCTGTCCCACCAAGGTCCTGGAACTCGACAGCAAGGATAAAGCCGCGGCCGTCCGACCCGAGGATTGTATCTGTTGTAAAATGTGCGAACTACGATGCCCCGATCTTGCAGTCGAGGTGATCACGGAACAGGAAGAGGACGATGAAAAATAATATACGATTTGTACAGGGCAATGAAGCCTGTGTCGAAGGGGCGCTCTATGCGGGGCTGAACTTTTATGCCGGCTACCCCATCACCCCCTCCACGGAAATTGCCGAGATTCTCTCCGGGCAGCTGCCCCGCCGGGGCGGCAAGTTTATCCAGATGGAGGATGAGATCGCCTCGATGTGCGCCATCATCGGCGCTTCGCTGACCGGCCACAAAGTGATGACGGCCACCTCCGGTCCCGGTTTTTCCCTGAAGCAGGAGGCCATCGGCTATGCCTGCATGGCAGAGATCCCCTGCGTTATCGTCAACGTGCAGCGTGGCGGCCCTTCCACCGGCAACCCCACTCACGTGAGCCAGGGAGATGTCAACCAGGCGCGCTGGGGTACCCACGGCGACCACGCCATCATCGCCCTTACCGCCTCCAACCATCAGGACATCTTCAGCATCACCGTCGATGCCTTCAATATGGCGGAGACCTACCGCACCCCGGTGATTCTTCTGCTCGATGAAGCCATCGGTCATATGCGCGAGAAGCTGATCATCCCCGAAGAAGAGGAGCTGCCCATCGTCGACCGGCTGCGCACTTCGGTGGGCAAGGGTGTCGATTATCATCCTTATCTGCCCCGCGAGGACGGCCGCCTGCCGATGTCGGATTTCGGCGATGTTCACCGCTACAACGTTACCGGGCTTTTCCATGATATGTGGGGATTCCCCTCCAACAATCCCCAGGTGGTCAACGAGTTGCTCCACCACCTGGTCGACAAGATCGAAAACAACGTACACGCCATCACCCGCTACAAGGAACACTACCTGGAAGATGCCGACTATATCATGATTTCCTACGGCTCCTCGGCCAGATCAGCCATCCATCTCGCCAAGAACCGCAGAAACAGGGGAGAGAAGATCGGCGTTCTCGAACTGCAGTCCATCTGGCCATTTCCTGCGGCCCTGGTTCGGGAAAAATGCGCCGGCGCCAAGGCGGTGATTGTGGTGGAGATGAATATGGGACAGGTACTGGCCCAGGTGAAAAGCGCCGTCGATAAACCGGAGAATGTTTTTCTCACCAACCGCATCGACGGCAAACTGATCACACCGACGGATATTAAACAACTCCTGCGGGTTATCCAGGGGAGAGGAGTATAACATGGCTGTTAAAGATTACTTACGGGAGAGGTTTTTCCCCCATATGTGGTGCCCGGGCTGCGGCCACGGCATCGTGCTCAATTCACTGCTGCGTGCCGTGGAAGCGCTGGAGCTTGATAAAAACGATATCGTCATGACCTCGGGGATCGGCTGTTCGGCCAGGATCTCCGGCTATGTCGATTTCCATTCACTGCACACCCTGCATGGCCGGGCCCTGGCCTTTGCCACCGGAGTCAAGCTCTCCAAGCCCGCCCTGACCCTGCTTGTCCCCATGGGCGACGGCGACGCCCTGGCCATCGGCGGCAATCACTTCATCCATGCGGCCAGGCGCAACATCGATATCACCGCCATTGTCATGAACAACCGCATCTACGGCATGACCGGCGGCCAGTTTTCACCGCTCTCCGGCTGCGGCAAGAAGGCCACTACGGCACCGTATCTCACCATCGACCAGGAGTTCGACGTGGTCAAGCTGGCCAAGGCCGCGGGCGCTTCCTTTGTGGCCCGATCCACCACCTATCATGCCCGGGAATCCACGGAATACCTGAAAAAGGCGATCATGCACAAAGGATTTTCCGTGGTGGAAATCCTCTCCCAGTGCCCCACTCATTACGGCCGCAAGAACAAGGAAGGCGAGGCTCCCGAGATGCTGGAGATTTACAAGGACACCACCGCCAAGCTGGGCTCCAAGGCATTGGAGAACAATCCGGATCTGATTCCCCGGGGGATCTTTGTTGAGGAAACACGCGGCGAATACTGCGAGGAGTACGCCAAGCTGATGGCCACCGCCATGGGAGGTGCACAATGAGAAAGAGAACACGACTCGTTTTTTCCGGTTCCGGTGGCCAGGGGGTGATCACCGCGGCCATCATCCTGGCCGAGGCCGCCGTCATCCATGAAGGGTTGAACGCCACTCAGTCGCAGAGCTATGGCGCCGCGGCCCGCGGCGGCGCCACCAGGAGCGATATTATCATCAGCTCCGAGGAGATTAATTTCCCCGGCGTCACTCAGCCCAATGTTCTGGTGTGCCTGACCCAGGAGGCCTACAACTCCTTTTCGCCGATCATCAGGCCGGGCGGTACTCTGCTCACCGATTCCCGTTACGTGCAGCAGACCAAGAAGGTCGATGCCAAACAGCTCGAGCTGCCCATGTACGAGCAGGTCATGGAGCAGATCGGCAAGCCGATCGTCTTCAACATCTGCGTACTCGGCGCCCTGATCGGCCTGACCGGGCTGATCAGGCCGGCATCCCTGCTGGCCACCATCAAGGATCGGGTACCTCCCGGCTTTATCGACATGAATACCCAGGCCTTTGAACTGGGCATGGATATGGGCGCCGAATATTCGATGCGCTGATGACTCATAAACATTCAAAGCATGTACAAATACCATACGGCAGCAGGACGTTTGAGGCCCTACTGCCGTATACTGCCACCGTACTCAGTATTATCGAGCCGGAACAGCGCATGTCGATTAAATATTTTGCCGGAGCTCTCAGGGATCAGCTACAGTACAATGCTCTCAAGCTCGATGATACCATCATTATCGTTGCCGACAAAACACGGACATGCGGCTATTCAACCTACCTGCCGGTGCTTATCGACGTCCTCAAGGAATATGGCTTGCAGGAGGACCGGCTGCGTTTCATCATTGCCTATGGCACCCACACAAGGCAGAGCGATGCCGAGTGCCGGGCAAATTATGGCGAAACCTACAGCAAATACCCCTTCATCCACCACGACTGCACTGACAGCAATACCTTTACCGATTATGGAGTAACCTCGCGAGGAGTACCGATACGGCTGCGCCGTGACATCGTACAGGCCGGCTGCGTCATAACCATGGGGCCCATATGTCATCATTATTTTGCCGGTTACGGCGGAGGCAGAAAACTGATTTTTCCCGGTTGCGGAGAACGTGAGGCTATTTACGCCAATCACAGTCTCTATCTCGATAAACAGAACAATCGTCTTTCTCCGGGATGCCGGCCGGGGGTTCTCGTCGGCAATCCACTAGCCGAAGATCTTTTCGAGATAGCTGAAAAAAAGGAAGCGGATCTGGCCATCCACAGCATTATGAATTCCCGAGGCGAGGTCTGTGATATCCGTCTCGGATCAAACAGGACAAGCTATCTGGAAGCAAGCGAAATCCATGCCAGGCTCTGTGAATCATCCTCCGCCCCCTTTGCCGTTGTGATTGCTTCCTGCGGTGGCTATCCCAAAGACATCAATTTCATCCAGAGCCATAAAGCCATTCACAACGCCTCGATGTTCGTCCGCGACGGCGGCACACTTCTTCTGTTTGCCGAATGCCGGGATAGTATAGGCTCAAAAACCTTTTTGCCCTGGTACGAGAAAGGCGGATTCGACGAAGCGTTCCGCCATCTCTGTCGCGAGTATGAGGGAAACGGCGGAACCGCTCTGGCCATGATGGCCAAAACCCGACGAATCCGAATTGCAATGGTCACCGAACTGGAAGAGGATATCTGCGCCAGAATTGATGTTGAAAAGTGGAGCAGCAGCGAGGCCCTGCGCTTTATACATGATCTTGAAGCACCCGCGGGACATATCGGCTATATAGCCAATGCCGGACTACTTGTGCATAAGGTGCAGTAATATCTGGACAAACTTTACGTCAGGCCCTTTTCCGCCTGGGCCTGAATGGCGGTGATGGCGATGGTATTGACGATATCCGTTATCCGACAGCCGCGGCTGAGATCGTTTACCGGTTTGTTGAGTCCCTGCATGATCGGACCGATAGCTACGGCCCCGGCGGAACGCTGCACGGCCTTATAGGTATTGTTGCCGGTATTGAGATCCGGGAATATAAACACCGTCGCTTTGCCGGCCACTTTACTGTGCGGCATCTTCTTGGCAGCCACCGTTGAATCCACCGCCGCATCATATTGG
>JBHEOR010000015.1:29424-40976 GCA_046260685.1 Desulfopila sp. | reverse complement strand
CAGCCCGGACGGCTGCAGCTAAGCCCCCAGGGATGGGTTTATGACGTCCCATGAAAACAACACGGCGGTCTCCTGGGTCTATCAGCTGCGTTTCGTTGGTAATCAAAAAAAGCATAAAGTATGTATTCTCAGTTAGTAAATCAGTTTGTTATTTGAGAGCATCGCCGGACATGGAGGCGTCTCGGCCCCAGTACCCTGAACAGTTACTTTTTTCTTATCTCTTTATACTAAAATGTACAGTACATGTAAATGGAGAACCGATGTTTGATAGGGAATACACCGAGGCGCTTGAGCTGTTTTGTTGCCGCCCAGGCCTTTTCGATCCGGTCCAAGTCATGATAAAGATTCGACCGGCTATCACTGTCATTGCACGGCCATGCTGATCAATAAAGAGAAGATCTGCCTTTTTTCGATTTCCTGGTCATGGCGCCAATGATGCATCCTACAATCAGAGTCCCGCCCCCCGCAAGGAACCACTTGATATTGCGACTGGCCTTGAGGCGTTTGTTTTCTGCAACAACGGAACCAAGCTGCCGCTGTAGCCGGGAAACCGTCTGTCTGCTCTCCGTCAAATTCTCTTTAATGTTGAGTACATCGGCGGTTTCATTGACCAGCGTATCATATTTTGCAGCCGCCGAGTCCAGTTGTTCTCGATTATTGGCAAGGGTCTCTTTAAGGGCGGCGTTGCTGGTTTGCAGCTCTTCATTGCGGTCTTGCAGGATCTTAATTTGCTGGAGCAGCTCTTTGTTGTCATCCCTGAGCGTGGCTACCTGGCTTCCAAGGGGCTCTTCTTTGGAGAGATAGCGCTTCAATAACCAGCCTTCTATGCCATCCTCGGTAACGATTTTGGCCCAGGCCTCATTCTCTTCAAGCATGGTGACGGCATCTCCATTGGTGACGATGGCCAGAATTTTGTAGTCGCGGCCCTGACCGCTGCGCATCGGGATTTCCGCCGTGGGTTTTATGTAGCGGGTCTGTGCGGCGGCAACCGTTGAGAAGACCAGCAACATGCAGCATAGAGAGACAATGCGTCCATACCATTGTCTGCGTTGTCTGGCTGGTGTGGAATAATAGCGGGATGGTGCTATGCACATGGAACATAATGACATGATACTCTCCGTATAAAAAGCATTGTACTATTGAGGTGTGGTGGCTCTACTGTAGTGCATCACAATTATTATTACCACCTGAATCCTGCAGGTAGAATATGAGAAAAGTCCTTATTGTGATGTGCTGTCGGTATATTGTGCATGCACTTGCATAATTCTGCAATCATTCTTTCGTTACTGTGGTACGGTAACGTCAAACTGAAGAGCTGTCATGCTCGAAAGCAACAGAAAACCATTTGAATCGGCAGGAAAATTTTGATAAAAGTAGAGAACCACGTAAAATTTTTTAAAAGAAGAAGAAATGCAGAAACTACAGAATCTCAGGCAGGAGGAGTACCTTGCAATACTTGAAAGCCTCCATGACGGGCTCTATTTTGTCGATAGAAACTGCAAAATAACCTTCTGGAACAAAGGTGCTGAGCGGATATCGGGATTTACCGCAGAGGAGGTGGTAGGCAGATCGTGTGCCGATTCCATCCTGACCCACATGGACGCCGAGGGCAACTATCTCTGTGAGCAGGGATGTCCTCTCCATGCCACCATTGCTGATAAAGGGCTGCGGGAAGCCACGGTATTTATGCACCACAAAGATGGGCACCGCATTCCCGTATCCGTGCGCACCAGTCCGTTGCTCGATGAACGGGGCAACGTCAGGGGCGGCATCGAGATCTTCACCGATGTCAGTGCCCAGGAAGCCAATGCCCTGCGTGTCAAGGAGCTTGAAAAACTTGCGCTTCTTGATCAGCTCACCGATCTTGCCAACAGGCGATATGTCGAGCAGGAAATAGAAAGCAGATTGGCGGAGTATGATCGGTTCGGTGTTCCTTTCGGCATTCTTTTCATGGATATAGACTTTTTCAAAACGTTCAATGACACCCATGGGCATGATGTAGGCGATGAAGTCCTGCAGTACGTTTCCAAAACCTTTACTCGTAATTCACGCCCGTTTGATCTTTATGGTCGGTGGGGCGGAGAGGAATTTATAGCCATCATACGCAATGTTACACCAGGCAAGCTGTACAATATTGCCGAGCGCCTACGTTTGCTGGTTGAAGGGTCGTATATTCTTCATCATGAGAAAAAACTCAGGGTAACCATTTCCATCGGTGCAACCATGGCTATGGTTGATGATACCATTGAGGGGATTGTCAAAAGGGCCGATGAGCAGCTCTATAGCAGTAAGAAGACAGGCCGCAACAGGGTGACGATGGAATGAGGGGTATACACACGGTTCATGGGAAGAATGACAATGGTACAACACCATCAACAGAATGAGGAGTGAGCAAATGGCCAAAGATATATACTGGGCGGATTCGTATGTGGAAAAGCAGTGCAGCGCCGTGGATGCCATCAAGAAAATACGCCAGGGACAGCGCGTTTTTATAGGATCGGCCTGTGGGGAACCACAGGAGCTGGTACGCAGTCTTGCCGAAAATGCCGTTCAGTTTTCAGGACTGGAGATTGTCCGCATGATGAGTATGGAATCGGTACCGCTGTCCGAGATTGCCGATAAAACGCGGGATGCCAGCCTCAATATCCGTAATATTTATCTGGGCTCGGCCAGCATCGATACGCTGGCTCGCAACAAGCGATTTATCACCCCCATGAATATGTCGGATGTGCCGGTGTTGTTCAAAAGCAGAAAGCTGCCTATCAACGTTGCCATGATCCAGGTCTCTCCCCCCGATGATTTTGGTTGGATGAGCCTTGGTGTCTCCGTGGATGTCACCCAGGCCGGCGCTCAGTCAGCAGACTACGTTATAGCCCAGGTTAATTCGAATATGCCGCGCGTCATGGGGCATAGCTTTATCCATGTCAATGAGGTCGATGCCGTTGTCGAGCACGATGAAGATCTGCTGGTCATAGAACCGCCAACGCACTCTGATGTCGCCGAGAAGATAGGCAAAAACATATCCCGGCTCATTGAGGACGGCTCTACCCTGCAGGTCGGCCTTGATGCCGCCTCTCAGGCTACGGTGCAGGCGCTGATCAACAAAAACGATCTCGGCCTTCACTCACAGTATCTCACCGTCGATGTCATGCATCTCTATGCCAAGGGGATCATCAACAACAGGAAAAAAGGCTTTAACGACGGTAAGTTGGTTGCTTCGGCCGCGGTCGGCACCCAGCACCTCTATGAATTTCTCCACGACAACCCGGGAATCGAGTTCTACCCCTCGGATTATGTCAATGACCCCTTTATTATCGGTCAGCACAACCGCATGATGTCCATGAATGTGGCTCGTTCCATAGACCTTACCGGTCAGGTTACCGCCGAAGCGGCGGCCAAGACGCTCTATGCCGGAGTGAGCGGCATTCCCGATTTTGTCAGGGGCGCCAAGCGTTCCAAGGGGGGGCGTTCCATCATCTTTTTGCCTTCAACCACCTCAGATGGAGCAAAGAGTACCATCATTCCCATGACCGAAGGTGTGCCGGTTGTCGTTCCCAGGGGGGATGTCCACTGGGTGGCCACCGAATACGGTATTGCCAATCTGTTCGGTAAATCTATTCAGGAACGGGTGATGGCCATGATAACCATCGCTCACCCGGATTTCCGCGACGAATTGCTCAGCAGGGCCAAGGAGATGGGGTTTATCGGCAAAGAACGCAGTCTTGGCGAGGCTGTCCGCGCCGTCTATCCTGTAGGCCTGGAGGACAGCATTGTGCGTGGTGAAAAGAAGATAACAATTCGACCGGCCAAGCCGGTCGATGAGCGGCGTATTCAGGAACACTATTATGCATTAGAGAAAAAGGATGTATTCTCCCGCTTTTTCCATGACAAGAAGAGTTTCAACCACTCCGATCTGGATACGAAGTCGCATATCGACTATATCAAGGACTTGACGCTCATAGGTGTTGTCGGCGAGGTGGGATTTGACAAGGTTATCGCCGTTGGGGAGTATCTGCTCATGGTTGAGGAGAATATGGCGGAAGTTGCCTTTTCCATAAGCTCTGAGTTTCAGGGCAAAGGGCTGGGGACGATTTTCATGAAAAAACTGGCAGAGGCCGCTCGAAGCAACGGCATCTCCGGGCTTGTTGCCTATACCGTGCCGGGCAATAAGGCGATGATCAACCTGTTTAAAACCCTGCCGTATAAGGTGAAGACCAAAATCGAGGATGATGCCCTATTATTGAGCTGCAAATTCAACGAATTGAGGGATGAGTTGAGCTGACAGGTATGTCGGTGAGCGATGAAGAGGCAAGACAATAAAAAAAGGGGATGACAGCTTCAACTGTCAGCCCCTTTTGCATTTTCTCAAGCAGGGACGTTGTCCCGGCGGCTGGTTTCGAGCCAGGACTAGTAGTTGGTCTCTTTAATCTCGAAATGCTTCTTTTCATGAACACATGCCGGGCAGAGCTGGGGCGCTTCCTCTCCTTCGTGAACGTAGCCGCAATTGCCGCATTTCCAGCGAATGGGGCTGCTCTTTTTGAAAACCTCACCGTTGTCGATGTTGGCAATCAATTTGTTATAGCGCGCTTCATGTTCCACCTCTACTTTGGCGATCATGGAGAAAGCGGCAGCTATCTCGGGGAATCCTTCTTCCTCAGCTACCTTGGCGAATCCGGGATAGAGCAGCGTGTGCTCCTCATTTTCGCCGGCGGCTGCCATTTTGAGATTCTCCAGGGTGGAGTCGATTTTGCCGGCAGGATATGATGCCGTGATCTCGGCATCGCCGCCTTCGAGAAATTTAAAGAAGCGTTTTGCGTGCTCTTTCTCGTTTTCAGCGGTTTCTATGAAGATGTTGGAGATCTGAACATAGCCTTCTTTTTTGGCCACGGAGGCTGCATAGGTGTAACGATTACGGGCCTGTGACTCTCCGGCAAATGCCTTGAGAAGATTCTGCTCTGTTTTGGTGCCTTTAACTGATGCCATTGATTTTCTCCTTGTTGAAAAAGTTTGAAGTGTATTTGAAGAACGCTTGTGTTTCTCTACAGCGTATCATGCCATGATCGGAAGAGTATAAACTCAATCCTGCGCATACTCCCAATGTACCAATTGCAGAATTGAGGTATAATAGAAAAACGAGGTGCATACACTCGGCTCAATACAATCGGCTGTATACAATCGGCTGCATACGCTCGCCTGCGATCGGTTAATAAAAGCCGTCGTTTTTCGTTTGAGTCAATTTTCACCAACACCATAAATAGTTTGCAACCCTAAAGACGGCGTTGTACACCTATGGGTAATTTTTTATGGCTCTCAAAATACACCTCTTAACGGCAATTGTCAAGAATAGTAATCGTTGTTAAGTGATATTATTGCATGGGGAAACGTTAAGGAAAATCACGGGACGTATCAGCACGCTGAATGGTGCTGATATCGTACAGGGTGGAGATATGGCAATATTTTATGTTGATGGTGAATATGTGGAAGAGGCGCAGGCGGCATTGCCTCTGACCGATATGGCTATTTTGCGCGGCTATGCGGTTTTTGATTTTCTTCGAAGCTATAACGGCAGGCCCTTTCATCTTGAAGATCATCTGCGGCGACTGCAGAACTCAGCAGGAGTACTGCATATTGCCTGTCCATGGTCCACCAATGAGCTGGCCGATATTGTTCACGAGTTACTGATCCGAAATGGTTTTTCCGAAGCCAATGTGCGCTTTATAGTCACCGGAGGCGACAGCCGTGATTCAATCACGCCGGATGACACGCCCCGTCTGGTGATTATGGCAACACCTTTGAAGACCTTTCCTGCCGAGTGGTACTCGGACGGTGTTAAGATCATAACCTCCAAGGTGACACGGTATCGGCCGGAGTCAAAGAGCACCAACTATATCAAGGCGATTATGGCGCTACGCCGGGGACGGAACGAGGGCGCCGTAGAGTCGGTCTATGTCAATGAAAACAACCAACTTCTGGAAGGTACAACCTCCAATTTTTTTGTGGTGGATGGTGAAAAAGTCATAACTCCGGAACAAGGCATACTGCCCGGCATTACCAGGGAGGTGGTTATTGGGCTGGCCTCAAAAAAATTCGTTGTCGAACGTGCTGCCATATCCCGTGATATGCTGCCCAGCTGTAGTGAAGTGTTTCTCACCTCTTCCAACAAGGAGGTGGCTCCCGTCGTGCAAGTCGATGATCTTCGCATCAGCGATGCGCCAGGCCCGGTGACCCGGGAGGTGATGCGGTTGTTTGGCGAGTATACCCGGAACTGGTGACGGCAAAATTTCCAAAGGGTCCGCTCTTGCTCACAGCGCCGAGTGTCATATAGTTTTGATCAAGTCCTGGTTCAGTTCAAGGTCGCATGCCACGGCTGTCCCGTTGAGTTGCGCCGGTAATTGGAAAACACTTTGATGGAAACCGTATGAGCAAATTTTCTCAGCAACGCATAGAAGAACACGTCATAACAAAGCAGCCGTTTTATCTCAAGCAGGGCAATGAAATAGATATAGCCCTTGCCGCCTATAACAACCAGCTCCCTCTACTCCTTAAGGGCCCTACCGGGTGCGGCAAGACCAGGTTTATGCATTATCTCGCCTGGAAACTGGAATTGCCCATTGTCACCGTTTCCTGCCATGACGATCTTTCAACCTCCGATCTTGTCGGCAGATACCTCATCAAGAAAAATGAGGCCGTCTGGGTGGATGGCCCGCTGACACTGGCGGTACGTAACGGGGCTATCTGCTATCTCGACGAAATTGTTGAGGCGCGAAAAGATACCACCGTGGTCATTCATCCACTGAGCGATGACAGAAGGGAGCTGCCCGTGGAAAAGCTCGGCACAATTCTGACCGCTCCACCGCAGTTTATGCTCTGTGTCTCCTATAATCCGGGGTATCAGAGCGTTGTCAAGGACCTTAAGGTTTCCACCCGACAGCGTTTTGTCTCGTTGTCCTTTGGGTATCCTTCCAGTGAGCAGGAGAGCTATATCGTTGAAAAAGAGGCCGCCGTTGGCGACGATGTGGCACGGAAGCTGGTAAAACTTGGTGGTATGACGCGCAACCTTAAAGATTCCGGTCTTGCAGAGGGGGCTTCCACACGGCTGCTTATCCAGGCGGCATTTCTTATTAAATCAGGGATAGATGAACGCGAGGCCTGTAGAGCGGGGATCATCGAAAGTTTGACGGATGAACAAGAACTCCTTGACTCCATGGAGGACATGGCTCGCGCTGTTTTTTAGGGTGACCTGTAATGTGTTTGTAAACCTATGGACTATACCGCACTTCGTAGTGAATTATATAGCCGGATAGCACCTTCGGAGCCCAATGAGTGGGACATTGAAGATGCTCTTGAGCGTCTTCAGGATCTCGCCGAAGCCGAGCAGAGGGCCCTGCTTGAGGCCGTTCCAAAGATCTGGCCTGTCAGTCACAGTCTCTCTTTTTCTTTTCTCAAAGAGGCGGCTTTGCATGTGCATGAACTGGATGAAATCGCTCTCGCCGAATGGCTGCGCAGAATTCTCCACAATTATGAGCAGGGAGGGCTGAAGCAGGCTCGGGCGTATATGGCCGAGCCCGATCACCATCTTCACGGCGACTCCCGGCAGGAGAGTGCCGTGTTGGCCTCTCAGCTCGGCCGATTGCAGGCTTTTGCCCGGGGGCTTGCCGGTTTAAAGCTCCAGCTTCAGGCAGGTGATATGGTCTCTACCGACACGGAAACAATTTTTCTGCCGGCAGAAGTTGCATTTTTTCGGGATTTCAAAGAAAATATCATGTTTTTCAAGTTGGTGATTGCCCTGCAGTGCTGCTGCATTCTGCAGGGGAGTTTTGGCAGGCATCGTTTTATGGTACCGAAAACCGGAGGCCTTAAGGATGATGCCGGCGCAATGGTTGCAGATGTCAGCAGCTACTTTGAACAATTTGAAGAACCGCAGCTGGCGCGCGATGTCTACCAGCTGGCTGAGCTTTATCGTGCGTTTCGATTTTTACAACGACACTATCCGGGTCTTGTTCGTGAAACACGACATTTGCGCCACAGAATCCATAGGCAGCGCCGGGCGAAAGGTACTTACAGAACGGGGACGCTTGAGAGGTTGTTTGAAAAGGCGGTGATACCGGAAGAAAAGGGGGCGCCCGGCAGTCGAGATATTCAAATACTCCATGCATTAAACGAAAACAGCGGAAAAATGCAAGGACAAATGCAAGCATTGCAGAACGTGTGCCACAGCCTCTCTAGAGAATTATGCGCGGATGATGGATACGCACCCTTTGATTTCTCGCCATATATGGCGCCCTTTCGTTTTGTCGAGGCAGAGCGGCTGCGTGAGAAAAGAATTGCTAAAAATAACGATGGGTTGGCAACATCCTTGGCCGATTTTTTTGAGAAACAGGGGCTGGCCGATGATCAACTGCAGGAAGGCAACAGCGCCATGGATATGGCTGACGGCGTCAAAATTCAGGCAGGCAATAGTTCTGAAGAAAACAACGACCTCAAGTCCCACGAAGCCATAATTATAAACAACAGTGCCATTGAGCTGCCCCAGGAAATGCTGGAGCTGGTGAGACGTTTTGAGGCCGACATGGGGGGTGTACCCGAAGGACTGATTTCCACGGCTTTTGGTCTGGCGGGTGGAGGGCGCTCAGTGGAACAACATGAGGATGAAAAACTCGCCGAGACGGTTGGAGAATTTATTGCCTATGATGAGTGGGACTATCGTCGTCATGGTTATCGCAAAGACTGGTGCAGTCTGCGGGAGCGTGTTCTCAACGGCGTGAAATCGGATTTTGTGGAGCGTACACTGGAGAAACACCGCGGGCCGTACCTCAAGATACGGCGCCGGTTTGAAATGATGCGCACCAGTGAACATTTTGCCCGTCGCCGGCGCTATGGTGATGATCTCGATCTCGATGCCATGGTCGATTCAATGGGGGACAGGCGTGCTGGTTTGGCGCCTTCGGAAAGGCTTTTTATTCGACTCATCCGTGATCAGCGATCTATTTTTACCAACTTCCTCGTCGATATGTCCAATTCAACCGAAGGCTGGGTCGGCGAGTGCATCAAGGAGGCGCTGGTTTTGCTGTGCGCCGCCATGGAAATTGTCGGGGACGCTTACGGCATCTATGGTTTTTCCGGTATGCGACGCATGCGCTCCGAAGTCTATACCATCAAAGACGCCGCACATCGTTATGACGGCGAGGTACGACAACGGCTTGCCGCCATCGTACCCAAGGAGTATACCCGCATGGGACCTCCAATACGTCATATGATAGAAAAATTTGGTAATGTTGAAGCACGGAGCAGACTGCTCCTCATTCTATCCGATGGCAAACCGGAGGATTACGATGACTATAAAGGACAGTATGCCATCGAGGATACCAGGAAAGCCCTGGCCGAGGTGAGAGGAAGAGGTATCCACACCTACTGCATAACCATAGACCGGGAGTCCCATGAGTATCTTGAGTACCTTTTTGGTAAAGGCAACTATACCTATATTAAGAACATAGATCAACTGCCCGCTCGTTTGACGGAGATATACCGATTGCTTACCGGTTAAAACAATAACTGAAAAAACAAGAGGACAGACCCTCAAAGAAATTGCCTATGAGGAGAAGAGAACATGGTAGAAGGATTTTTACAGCTTCATCCGGTGGGCCAGGCCTTTTTAGCGACGCTCTTTACCTGGGGCCTTACCGCGGCCGGCGCATCACTGGTCTTTTTTACAAAATCGGTCAATCCAAAATTGATGGATTCCATGCTCGGTTTTGCCGCAGGCGTCATGATTGCGGCAAGCTTCTGGTCGCTGCTCGCCCCCGGCATAGAAATGGCCGAAAACCTGGGCCATATCCCGTGGCTTACCGCCGTCATTGGTTTTCTGGGAGGTGGTATTTTCATGAGGCTCGCCGACAGATTGCTTCCCCATGTTCATCCCAGTTTGAACAATGACAAAACAGAGGGTATCAAAACCTCCTGGCAGCGCTCCACTCTTCTGGTGCTGGCCATAACCCTGCATAATATACCGGAAGGGCTTGCCGTTGGTGTTGCCTTTGGAGCGGTTGCCGCGGGACTGCCTTCAGCAACTATTGGTGCGGCAATCGCCTTGGCCATTGGCATTGGTATCCAGAACTTTCCAGAGGGTACGGCTGTTTCCATGCCGTTGCGCCGAGAAGGCTTGTCCAAGGGCAAGAGTTTTCTGCTTGGACAATTCTCCGGAATGGTGGAGCCCGTTGCCGGTGTTCTCGGGGCGTTGTTTGTTCTTTATATGCAGAATATACTGCCGTATGCCCTCTGTTTTGCCGCAGGCGCCATGATTTTTGTCGTTGTTGAAGAACTTATTCCGGAATCACAGCGCACAACAGCTCATATTGATACCGTTACCATGGCGACCATGACAGGTTTTTCGGTTATGATGATGCTGGATGTCGCCCTGGGCTAGTCCCCCAGGATTCTATACTTTTTCAAGAAGCATCGCCCTGAGATTAATGGCATGAAAAAAGCCGGCACCAGAGGGTGCCGGCTTTTGCTCGAGACCGATGAAAGAAGTCACCCGGCTGCGAATTGTACAGGGTGATCTACAGTTTGAATTTCGCTATAAGATCCCGCAGGGCCTGGGAGTATTGCTTCAATTCATCGGCATTTTTGGTGACATTGCCGGTATCATCGGAAATGGCACTCACGGCCCTGCTGACCTCGGCTATATCTTCGGCTATCTGCCGGGAGACGGAGGAGCTTTGTGCTACATTCTCGGAAACTTCGCCGATGCCCTCACCCGCCTGGGTGATATTGGTTGTCAACTCCGACATGGTGGCGCTCTGTTCATCCAAAGAGTTGGCGATATTGGAGACAATGGTATCGATTTCCGATATGATTTCCGAAATTTTCCTGATGCCGTCCACCGTGGTATTGGTGGAGGATTGTATGCCGTCGATGCGCTGTTTGATTTCTCCCGTTGCCTCGGCGGTCTGCTTGGCGAGATCCTTGATTTCGTTGGCAACCACGGCAAAACCCTTGCCTGCTTCACCGGCCCGTGCCGCCTCTATGGTGGCGTTGAGAGCCAGGAGATTGGTCTGATCGGATATCTCGGCAATCGTTTCAGTCACCTTGCCTATATCCGTTGCCGATGCACCGAGCTCATCGACCTTGACTGAAATATCGGATGCCTGGTTAACGGCCTCTCCGGTTATCTTTTGGGCATTGACGGTCGATTGTTGAATTTCGCCGACCGTGGAGCTGATCTCCTCGGTTGCCGAGGTCATGACATTGACATTTGCCGCTGCCTCCTCCGTTGCCGCCGCCACGGAAGACATGTTGGTGCTCATCTCCTCGCTGGCCGTAGCGACATTTGCCGTAAGATTCGAGGATTCGGTGGAACCGCTATCGATCTTTTCAGATATTTCCGCCAGACTTTCCGAGGAATCATGAAGCTGTCTGCTGCTCTCTCCCATATCCCTGACAAGGGTACGGACGTTGGCAATAAAGGAGTGGAGATAGGCGCTGAGCTCGGAAAATTCGTCCTGTACCGCCGCTTGGAAGACACCCTTGCATTCGCTGCAGGAGGTATATTC
>JBHEOR010000015.1:541-29414 GCA_046260685.1 Desulfopila sp. | reverse complement strand
CCATTGAGTATTTTGGGGCACTCGATCTGGCTGGCCGCCGACCCGGCTTCTTCCCAGCAGTAGCCCTCTTTGCCGTACATGGAGCATTCCGGTTTATTGCACTGCATCTTCTCCGAGCAGTTGAGAGACAGGACATTACCCATATCGACATCCTGAGAAAGATCGCCGCGGCTGGCCGATTCAAGCAATCTGTTGAAGCTTTTGATCGGTTTGTCAACCAGTCGGGTAAAAAGAAAGAAGACCAGTAGCTGGATGACGATAAGAGCCGCCAGGCCGATACCAACCGAGGTCAGGGCGCGTTTCCTGGCTGCGCCAATTTTGGCACCGATATCTTTGGGAATTGCCAGGACACCGACACCTTTGCCCGAGTAATCGGTGATCGGCATATAGGCGGTAAGCAGTTGCTTGTCGTTTTTATGTATCCGTTGAACTGTGATATCCTCGGAGTTCAGCACCTTTTTTAGAAAGGGAAACTTCTTGTGGGGAGCGGTGAGATTATGCGTTTTGGCCTGGTATCTGAAACCGCCGCCATCCGGAACCAGCAGAGAAACATCGTTGCCGATGCGCTTTTTGATGTCGAGCAGGACTTCGTCGTTCAGCGGAGCCCCGAATTCCACTGATCCGGCATGCCGTCGGTTGAGGTACAATACCGGTACCACGGCTCGCACCGATATTCCGGCAACTCCCGCCTCTATGCCCACTGCATCCTGTTGGTTCTGGTTGACCTGGACCACGGTATGACGAAAGCCGGAGAGGTCATCGCCGTGCTTTTCCGTCTTGTGGAGGCGCACAAGAGAGGTGGCGGGAGGCTTGTGAAAGTGAAAGACATTGAGGTCGGTAATTTTTTTGAGACCTTTGAACAGTGGCGTACCGATGGTCAAAAGTGTATCGCGATCGTTGTATTGAACCGAGTCCTGCACCGCCGGCATCCCGGCAACGGTATGGGCCAGAAGCTTGAGTTGTTCCGCTTTTTCCGAAGTAATACTGTTGTACACCTGGGTGATGGTGGACCGCAGTTCCTCCCGCAGCTGCGCCTCGGTGGTGGTAAGTGTTGATTTGTATGACATAAATGTCGGCACTGCAACCATCAAGGTAAGCAATATGCCAAGTGTGGTGAGAAGCCTGGTTTTAACTCTGCTTGGGACAATTTTTTTGAATGGTGAGGCCATAAAAATCTCCTGCGGGATAGTGTGTTTGTCTCGCGCCGTCTGCAAACACCGGTTTATTGGGCACGTCGCAAAACTGGTATCAGTATATACATGTCTGGTTCACTGAACATCCTTTTCTTCATACGGCAAAAAAATGTGGATCGTACATTAAATGTACTTTATCCGTCAGTGGTGAATATTGCGTATCCAAACGCAAAAGTCTGATGAAATTCTAACACAAAGGTTATAAAAATAGACCAAAGCATAGTATGTTTCCTATCGTCGTGCTGATACTTTTTCTTTACAGGGAAAGATTTGCTCTTGAAAAGCCGCACATTTTTGGGACAAGAAATCTCTTATTGTAGCTACTTATGGGGGAAGCGACGTAATGTAACTAGGCCCGGTATTTGTAACTGCTTGCAGGGTGCCGGAGATTCTTGTAGGGGCACGGCGCGCCGTGCCCTTACTGATGAAGCGTATTGGTCATACGTAAGCCAGGTGGTTCGCGGGGAGCACTGGTGCCCTGTGAGCAGTTACGAAAATACTTCGTGCAGAGAAGCGGAGAAATCGGTGGAGACTTTTTCCAGAAAATTCTGCCACTGCAGGCCAAAGCGGTAAAAAGCCATGGAAGCAATTTTTTTGCCGAGGATAGCGTTACGGTAATTCTGGAGTTCGGGAGAATTGAGTATGGCCATTATGGTCTTTCTACCCTGCTTTTTGACAAGGGTCGGTGGAATATAGCTCAGCATCACCGACCAGACCAGGTCCTCGTCGGAGAGGATCTCTTCGAGGTGTTCATTGAGTTGATCCTGGAAGGCGAAAATTTGTTCACTGCTCTTCTCGGAAAAATCAAAAAGAGGGATTTCAGGTTGAAGATCATGGAGTTGCAGAAGCATGTTGGTTTCCAGACGTGAGTATCTGTCAACACCCTCAATGATATCGCGAATAAGCGCCCAGCGGGTTGCCGTGTCATTGAGAAGAGCTTTTTCATAGTCGTCCTGCAGGAGAAATGCGCTGAGGACTTCGGCGATGGAGCTTGAGTAAACGCCGCCCTTATTGGCGGTGGAATCCTTGATCTGCTTGATGTCGGTATGATTGGCGATATATCTCCTTGAGGCATCGTCAAAAAAAACGTTGGCCCCCTCGGCGATAAATTTTATTTCCTGAAAGACTTCAAGAAAGTTTGTGATGTTACTGTTGTTTATGGTGTCTTTGAAGCCGCCGCAGGGAATGAAGGCTTCGATGTTGGCCTGCTCGATAAATCTGCGGTTTTCGCGGTTGGAGAGAAAATGGCGGTGGAACATGGCGCCGTCCTCGATCAAGCTACCATCCGGTAGAGTTATGTTTTTGGCCGAAAGAATTACCTTGAAGCCGTTGGGGCCCAGCCGGGCATCGTCAAAGGCCAGGGAGTTGCGCCGTGGTCTGGAATTGCGCTGAAAGGCGATTTTCATCAGTTCTTTTTTGTCGAGACCGTCAGGGTCATAGAGAACTGATCCCCCATCTATGATCAAACAGATTTTTCCCTTGTAACACTGGATTTCGTTAGCACCCAGATCACCATCGGGACCACCGGTCATCATCAGGTTGAGCTGTTCTTCCTCGGCCTTGTAATGCTGTATAAGTGTTCTGAAAGAGCTCATCACGCAACCGGTGGTCATACCGCTTGTACTGATCTTTCCCCCGATTCTGTCATAGATCTCTTCCATGTCGTTGGTGAGCAGCACCGAGCGACCATCGATCTGCAAATCGACACCCTGTTTGTCACGGTCAAAGAGTCCGAAAAGTTCACCGGATTCAAGCAAGCCATAAGTATCATGCGGTATTCCGATACTCTTTCCGGTAGTGATGGTACGCCAATAGCTGTAGCCGCGTTCCCGGGCACGACCGGCAACCCCGTCCATCAATGGGGCGGTGCCCTCATCGGGGCCAAAAAACACCATCTCCTGTTTGCCGTGATAATCGGTGATAGAGTCATCGAGCAGCATCAAATCCATGATCCCTTCGGTATAATCGTAGAGTGCTTCCTCGGAATATTTAGCATAAAGGGGGTAGGGGACGACAACTCCCTTGGAACCGCTCTCGCAGATATCTTTGTGTTTTAGGCGCTGGGCCTTCGGCCCCAGGGCATAGTTGAGGAGTACGGCATTATCGAGCTCTGTCTCATAGTTGGCCTTGGAAACGCGAATGAGGCGAAGCCCGCCTCGCGCAATATCGGTTGCCCTCAGATGAGTGCCGTTGGAATAGTGGCCGTTAACATAAAAAATTCCGTAAACAAATTGATTGAATACCAGGGGGTCAAGAATGTCGTTGGTAAAGCGGAAGGCGTAGGAACGTTTTTCCGGTTTGTAAAAATTCGTTTTCAGCGTGCAGCTGATAATCTTGAACATGAATTTAAAAATATCATAACCGAGGCTGAAATCCATAAAGCGATTGGCAATGATTTTTTCAAATTCCTGCCACTTGACCTTAAGCTCGTTGTCCGTTATCCGAGCGGTAAGGCGGGGCTTAAACCTCTTTTCGAAGAGAGCATAGAGATATTTGATCAGATCGATATTCCTTCTGGCGGTATCTTCTATCAGGGTTGCGCCATAGATGGACTTGTTTGAGCTTTGCAGCCGTTTGGAAAAAGCATCCTGCTGGTCCTTGCCGGTGAGGCTGTCGAGGATATCGCGGTCGGTGATATTCTCGCTCTCCTTAAAGATAAAGAGATGCGTGAAGTCAATGGCATTCCCGGCAAAGAGCATTTCATGAAAGTTGAGCTTTCCTTCTACGTAATGGCTGTTGATGGAGCTGATGGAAAACGAAAGAAAGGCTACCAGATCTTCGGTGATAGCGGCTTCCTGTTTGCGGGACAGCTCGCCCTGGACATAGAGAGTACAGATCGATGACTGAACATCTCCCTTGGCCAGGTAAGGTTCCCAGTAACCGCGAAGCAGGGTGAGGTCGTGATCGGCCATCATTTTCCTGAGTATGGGAAGCTGCGGCGTTTCGAAATCCGAGTTGAACATCAACCTGCTTTCTCCGGTTTCGGGCAGATTGAATACCTGGATCAACGGAATGACCGAGTTATCCAGGGCCGTCAGAAATTTTTCGTAGCGCCTCCGCGTCGGTTCCGGAGTGACCGCATAATCACCTGCAAGATTAAAGAGGAAACGGGAATTGGTATAATCTTCGGAAGGGAAATCCTTGATAGTTTCGGGGCGAATAATATAGGTATAATACTTGCTCGCCGGGCTGTAGTAATATTCACGCCGGTGCCCGGAGATCTGATCTTCAAGCACGCTTTCCATGCTGTCGCGTGTCTCGGCTGTGGCAATGCGCACACGCTGCATGGTGTTGGTTTCCTCGAGATCGAAGTCAACATGGGCAACCCGCCCATACAGGACCACCCTGCCGTCGACAATCTTGATGCTGGTGGCAATGGAAAAGAGTAGATGCCCCAGAGACTCCTTTCTGATATTCTCAAAAAAATAATTGGGCAGACCGAGATCTTCCAGCAGAATACCTGCGGCAAGATTGATGCAGCCGGCAGTTATCAAGCCCTCCGCCGAAAGGTCGATAACGGCCTCATACAGTACCTTTGGGTCAAGGCCAACGCTCTGTGCTTTTTCAATGATGTAATTCCCCGTTGAGGGAGAAGAACCAAGGTGTATTTCCATTGTGTTTCCTGATTATTGGTTAGATTTCGACTATACGGACCAATGAAAATGATTGTGATTGTAATGGCTGTCCGGAAACGTATTCCTGAACAGCCATCAATGCCGCATCGAATGTTCGGCAGCCATATCCATGCCCGTCTCAAAGGCCCGGGTGTTCATGTCGATACAGCCGGGGGGACCCGATCCCAGATGATGGCCGGCAGGGAGGTGGCCTGAGGTGATACGTGATAGGTCATCGTTTTGTAAGCCTGCCCTGATTTTTTCCGCAAATTACCTCCAGTCTGCCATCAGTTTCCGCAACCTATCTTTTTTCAGCCGTCCTTTCAAGCGATTTTGCGCTTTTCAAGGTAGCCTTTAGTGAAATAGATCTGCATGAAAGGGGGGCGACAGCCAGAAAGAAAAAAGGTAGAATAGCGCGAGTCGGAAACCATATCCTGCCGGTATTCAGGAACACGCCGAAAACCCGCCACTTTTCCCCAGGTAAGACAATGAAAAACGCCAGGCCCCAGGGCCGCTTTTCCAAAAAGAAAAAGCAAGCGAAAAAGAAGATCGATTCCTATACAGCTGCAACAACAGAGCCGCTCCTGACCAGTCTGTTGAACCATCTGCCCCACAAAAGCCGCAATGTCATCAAGGCGGTGCTGAAAGACAGCCAGGTTACCATAGACGGCAGTCCCGTCACCCAGTTTGACCACCCACTCAAGCCAGGCCAACATGTCGAAGTAAGCTGGGAAAAGGCCATAGCTCCGCAACAGCCCAAAGAACTACATCTTGTTTTTGAAGACCAGGATATCATTGTCATCAACAAGCCGGCAGGCCTTCTCACCGTTGCCACCGCCAAAGAAAAGCGTAAAACCGCCTATTCGATGCTGAGCAGCTACATCAAGAAGGAAACTCCGGATAATAAAATATTCGTAATCCACAGACTCGACCGGGAAACTTCCGGCCTGTTGATGTTCGCCAAAAGCGAAATGGTGCAAAAGCGCATTCAGGAAAGCTGGAATTCCACCATCAGTCAACGCACCTATGTCGGTGTGGTGGAAGGCCGCGTTACACGGCAGGAAGGGACCATCACCTCCTGGCTGAGCGAGAGCAAAGCCTTTATAGTATATTCCGGCCAAGACCCCCAGCGCGGCAAAAAGGCCATCACGCATTACAAGGTTTTGCAGGCAAATACCAATTTTTCTTTACTGCAGATCAACCTGGAAACGGGACGAAAGCACCAGATCAGGGTACATATGCAGGACATTAACCATCCCATCATCGGCGACAAGAAATATGGCTCCACCATCAATCCTCTGCGCCGTCTCGGCCTGCATGCCCGCGTCCTTGCTTTTATTCACCCGACCACGGCGGAGCAATGCCATTTTGAAACACCAATACCGGAGAAATTCAACAGTCTCTTTGCCTCTTGAAGCATAACCTCTTCTCGTCGTCATCCCCTTGCTTGCCCTGCAGATTTTTAAGACCGGCAAAAGGTGTATGCGTTCGATACTTGCCATTAATTTTTTGGTATATTTTGCCATATCAATGGACATTCCAGCTATCTGGGCAAGTCCACCAACCAAATCACTTTCATCCTGAAGACAAATTCCTTATTTATGACGGAGAAAAGCTGTAGTGTCGTAGAACAATGTTCGCCGTGGTGGAATTGAGGTGAGAAAAATCGTAGACGAGTTCCCGGCGCCGTAGACCGTGCGCATCGATGAGGTGTTTGTAGATGTCGATAAACGGCAGGTCGGCCGCGGCACAGTATTTCCTGTATTGCTCATTGAGCTGCAGTGTGTAGTCCCGGCGCTCGGTAAAGCTTGTGGTAGGTGGGTAGGCCAGATTGGCCCTCCATTTTTCAAAGGCGTCACCATGGAAATCACCCGTTGGAACCACATTGAAAATATGGATATCAAAACCCTGCTGCCGCAGTTCGGCGACATAGCCGGTATAACGTTTGGCTGTGTTTTCGATGAGTGTCGCTATAGCAGTGCCGGTTTTGCCGTGCTGGCGTTTGAGGTGAATGCGGACATCCACCTCGCCGAAACAAAAGATTATGTGCTTGCCGCGCAGTGGGGCGATGACCTTGCGAACCCGGCGGTCGTGGTCTCGTAGCTTGTAGGCTGTCTTACCGTCCAGCTTGTTGACGCCGGTTGCGGCCGTGGAGTCGGCGATAACCGGATGGTTTTCAAAACAGCGCAGGGAGTGGCTGTCCCCCACGGCGGCAATTGTACGGTGCATTATTTCTGATGATTCGTAGGGAGGAAAGGGGGCTCCGCTATAAAGCAGAACACCCCTTGGTGTAGTTGGTTGCTGCTACGCCTTCATGATATTGCGCAGAACATAGGGAAGGATGCCGCCATGCTCAAAGTAGGCCACATCTATTTCAGTATCAAGGCGTGAATTGGCGGTGAATGTAAAGGTTGATCCGTCCCCCTTTGTTACATGAACCGTAACCTCCTGGCGGGGTGCCATATTCTGCAGACCTTCTATCCGAAAAAGCTCATCGCCCTCGATGTTCAATTCCTGGTAGCCTTCCCCCTCTTGAAAGGCCAGCGGTAACACACCCATACCCACCAGATTGTTGCGGTGGATGCGCTCATAGGATTTGGCCAGCACGGCCTTGACGCCGAGCAGGGTGGTTCCCTTGGCGGCCCAGTCGCGTGAGGAGCCGGTGCCGTATTCGCTGCCGCCCAGGACAATGAGCGGCGTCTTTTCGTCCTGGTAGGCCACGGCGGCATCGTAGTTGAACATCTCTGTGTTTTCCGGTTTTTTGATGGTGAAGCCCCCTTCTTTCGGGGCCACCATGGAGTTTTTAATTCGAATATTGCCGAAGGTACCGCGCATCATTACTTCGTGATTGCCGCGCCGCGAACCGTAGGAGTTGAAGTCTTCCGGTTTGACATTCTGCTTTTGCAGATACTGCCCGGCGGGATACTCTTTCGGGATCGAACCTGCCGGTGAGATGTGGTCGGTGGTCACCGAATCGCCCAGCAATAGAAATGGCCTGGCATTGTCGATATTGACCGGTTCGCTGGTTTCCTGCTTGAAATCATCGAAGTAGGGCGGCTTTTTGATATAGGTGGACTGTAGATCCCAGGTAAAGGTGGTGCTTTCCGAGACCTTGAGAGCCTTCCAGAAATCATCTCCTTCAAAAATGGTGGAGTAGACTCTGTTATATCCATCCTGGTGCACATGGCGGCTGACCAGATTATCGATTTCGGCAGTGGCAGGCCAGAGATCCTTGAGATAGATCGGCTCACCGTTTGGAGTGGCGCCCAGAGGTTCCGAGGTGAGGTCGATATCGATTTTACCGGCAAGAGCAAAGGCCATGACCAGCATGGGGGAGGCCAGGAAGTTTGATTGAATGCGCTGATGGATGCGCGCTTCAAAATTGCGGTTGCCGGAGAGGACGGCGGCAACATTGAGATCCTGTTGCTGTATCAGCTCTTCAATGTCGGCATGGAGCGGTCCACTGTTGCCGATACAGGTGGTGCAGCCGAAGGCCGCCAGGTGGAAGCCGAGTGCTTCGTAATAGGGCGTTAGGCCGGCTTCTATGAGATAGTTGCGAACCACCTTGGAGCCCGGGGCAAAGGAGGTTTTGACATGGGCGGGTACCTGCAGGCCGTATTCCACGGCTTTTTTAGCCATCAGCCCGGCCCCCATGAGGACGTGGGGGTTGGAGGTGTTGGTGCAGGAGGTGATGGCGGCTACGACTACGCTGCCATCGCCGATATCGACTTTTTTTCCTGCAAGTTCCAGAGAGAATGTTTTTTTTTGGGCCGGAGTGCATTGGCGTGGCTGGTCCGTCTGGCAGCCTGATTCCTGTTGAAACTCGGCAATCTCTTTGTGGTCGGTGTCGCTGGCGTATCGGCAGCCGAGAATCTCGTCGAAACTGTTCTTGATATCACAGAGTCTTATGCGGTCCTGTGGGCGCGCGGGTCCGGCCAGTGAGGCTTCGATGGTGGTAAGATCGAGTTCTATTATCTGGGAATATTCGGCCTTTTCGTTGTCACTGAGAAAGAGCTTATTGGCCTTGGCGTAGCTTTCGGTGAGTTCTGCCTTATCGGCTCTGTCGGTTAGGCGAAGATACTCCAGGGTTTTGTCGTCGATGGGGAAAAATCCCAGAGTGGCCCCGTGTTCCGGGGTCATGTTCGAGATTGTGGCACGGTCGGGGATGGAGAGGTTGGTGACCCCCGGACCGAAATACTCAACAAATTTTTCCACGACATTGTTGCGTCGCAGAAGTTCGGTGACGGTGAGCACCAGATCGGTAGCCGTGACTCCTTCCTTGAGAGCACCGCTGAGCTTGACACCGATCACCTCCGGAATGGACATATAATAGGGCTGGCCCAGCATCACCGCTTCGGCTTCTATACCGCCCACTCCCCATCCCATGACGCCGATTCCGTTGATCATAGGGGTATGGGAGTCGAGCCCGACCACGGTGTCGGGGTATGCCGTATTGTCGTCTTCGGCGATGACGACCCGGCTCAGGTGTTCCAGATTAACCTGATGGCAGATCCCGGAGTTGGGCGGCACCACATTGAAATTGTCAAAGCTCAGCTGTGCCCACTTAAGCAGGGTGTAGCGCTCTTTGTTTCGTGAATATTCTTTTTCCACGTTCTGGACGATGGAGTTGGTCGTTCCGTAATAATCGATCTGTATGGAATGATCCACCACCAGTTCCACCGGTACCATTGGGTTGACTTTGGCCGCGTCACCGCCCAGGTCGCGGACGGCATCGCGCATGGCGGCAAGGTCCACCACTGCCGGTACCCCGGTGAAGTCCTGCATCAGCACCCGGGCTGGATGATAGGGGATTTCCGGAGGGGTGTCGTAGTGTTTCTGCCAGGTGGCAACCATAGTCAGATCTTCTTCCTTGACGATGGACCCGTCGAGCTTGCGCAGCAGATTTTCCACAAGGATACGTATGGAAAAGGGGAGCCTGTCGATATTGGCGATATTGTTTTTTTGCAGGAGCGTGATGTCATAGTAGCCGTAATCCTTGCCGCTGATCGTGAGCTTTTGGCGATAATCCTTCCTGTTCATAATGGAATCCTTCCTGAAGTTGAGGCGTTGGTTTTCAAGGCGCCTTAAAAGTGATTGTAAAGGTGATCGTATAGGTGATCGTAGTAAATGAAGATGTTGCCGGTTTTTGCCGTAGCCGGTGAAATGCTGAAAACCGGGTATCCGGACCGGCTGAGCGCGACTGGTGTTGCTGTGTTATATGAGCAGTATACCTACCTGTAACAATACTAATTATCAATAATTTTTTTGTAACTGTTCAGGATGCTGGAGCCGGGATGCCTCTATCCAACACGGCGGGCTCCTTGCCCTTGAGTGCTTCGAGCTACGTTACTTTTAGAATAAAGGCCGGGGCCCCGGTTGTATCGCTGAATTGTTACACTTTTTTGTCATATTTTAAGTGCAGGATTGAGGTCGTCAAGGAAAAAGGAGGGCACTATCAGGCACTGCCTGCCAAGGGAAAACTGAGTGTGAAGGTGGTGCCGACATCGGGTGTTGAATGAACGTCGATATAGCCTTGGTGGGCATCCACCACCTCTTTGACCAGGGAAAGGCCAAGCCCGGATCCGGTGATATGGCGTGTTGCCTTGCCCTTGACCCTGAAGAATCGATCAAAGATATGGGCAAGGTCGTTTTCGTTGATACCGATACCTGAGTCCTGGACAACCAGGTTGGCCAGGCCGCCGTTGACCGACGTTTTGATATCGAGGGAGCCGCCTTCCGGTGTGTACTTCACAGCATTGGAAATTATGTTCATGAATGCGGTGCGAATATAGTCGTAATCGACGTTGAACCACCATTCCTCATCACAGGGATGATAGTTGATGGTGATATTTTTGCTTTCCGCCTGCGGTGTGGTTATTTCCAAGATATCTTTGATGATATCATGGCCTTTGGTGGGTTCGAGATTGAAAACGATGGTGCCGTTTTCCAGTTTGGAAAGGTTGAGCAGGTTGTCGATGAGGCGCAATAGATCTTTGGTGCGGGTGGTCATGCGGCCATGAAGGGCGTTACACGATTTTTCCGCTTCGTATTCGCAGTCGGTCTGAAGGGCATAGATCATCTGCTCGATGGAGGCCAGCGGGGATTTGAGCTCATGGGCCACCATGGCGACAAAGTCCGATTTCATACGATCAATTTCCTTGTGGGTGGAAATGTCCTCGAATGTGATGACGGCCCCGAGGGTATTGCCGCCCTGCGATTGTACCGGTGAGCAATAGGCTCGCAGGAATTTACGCGAAATGGTTCCCGCGGGAAATTCGCGGGTAACGACGATGGATTTTGCCAGGGATTCTTCCACCATCCACACTGCATGGCTGTCCTGGATTGAAGCGGAAAACGGCTTGCCGATAACCGGGTCGGTCTGTATTTCCAGGAGCTTGATAGCGGCAGGGTTGTGGTGTACAACCACGCTTTCGCTGTTGGTAATTATCACCGCTTCCACCATACAGCTGAACACTGTTTTGAGACGGCTTTGTTCTTTTTGTATTTCCTCCAGGCTGAGTGTTCTTTCCTCGCGAAGCTTTTCGGTTTCGGTCTGGAGCGAAATTTTTTCCACTGCACGGCCAACCACGATGCGGATATAATCCGGAGTAAATGGCTTGCCTACAAAATCAAAGGCCCCCTGTTTCATTGCCGAAACGGCCTTGGAAACCGTGGCAAATCCGGTGATGACTATAACCTGGGTGTCAGGAGTGTTTTCATTGATCCATTCCAGGACACCGAATCCGTCGATGCCGGGCATCATCAAATCGAGCAGGACGATATGGAAGGTATCCTCCTTGAGCATCTCGATGCCCCGTTCGCCGTTTTCTGCTTTGGCAAGCGTGTATCCTCTGTCGGCAAGAGCACGTTCCACACCTTCACGGATAACTTTTTCATCGTCTATGACCAGAATTCGGATTGTATCCATGGTATCCTTTTGTGCTTGTAGAAAACGGTGAAATTGAATCTGTAACAGGTCTTCAACGGGAAACTCCGGCAGGTTTCGACGGCAGTGTTGTCGAGGGGCCTATTAGCAGCATAGCCTGGCCGGCAGCATGTGGTGGACTATGCCCGGGTCGTTGTATCTTTTATCCAATACGGCACAGTCCACCGGCGTGCAACGATTCGCAGCGTTTCCTGGGCGCTATTTTTTTAACCAGCTTTGAATAAGCTCAAGCAGTTCCCTGGGTTCCACCGGTTTGGGCATGTAGTCATCCGCTTCACTTTCCAGCATGTCCCTGTGAGTGTAGGTACTGGTGGTGACGCGGTCGGCCACGGCGGTGAGCAGAATTATGGGGACCTCCGCTGTTTTTTCCTCGCTCTTGATCTTGGTACAGGCCTCATGGCCATTCATCACCGGCATCATGACATCAAGGACAATGAGGTCCGGGGTCTTTTCATTAGCCATTTCGATGCCTTCCTGACCGTCGTAGGCAACGCGCACGTCATAGCCTCCCTTCTCCACAATGAGTTTGACGGCTTCAACAAAATCCGGATCGTCGTCGACGATTAGAATATCTTTCTTCTCTGACATAATTCCTCCATTAAATGATGCTGTACTGTGGAACACCAGTGGCAGTACATCTGTATTTGCCTCATCGGTCAACCGTGGGGCGAGGCAGCAACCCCGCTCCTCCGATTATCTCGTTGAGCTTCTCCTCCCACTCAATAGCCATAACATGGACGCCGGCAATACCTTCCATTTCCTTAAGTTCTCCTATCTGCTCAATGCATATTTCGATGCCCTTGGCCGCCTGTTTTTCCTTTGGCTCATCAGCAATGCGTTTGATGATGTCATCGGGGATATCGATACCGGCAACGAATTTGTTCATGAATTTTGCCATGCCGGCGGATTTGAGCGGCGTGACACCGGCAAGGATCTTGATTTTTTCATGCAGCCCCTGCTTTTTGGCATCCTCCATATACCTTTTAAAAATGTCCATGTTGTAAATACACTGGGTCTGGACGAAATCGGCACCGGCTTCCATTTTGAGTTTGAGCCTCGCAACTCTGATTTCATAAGGGTCGGCAAATGGGTTGACGGCACAGCCGATATAGAAACGTGGTATCCCTTTGAGCTCTTCGCCTGAAGGGAATACACCGTCATCCCGCATGGTTTTGGCCATATGGATAAGCTGCATGGAGTCGATATCAAATACATTTTTGGCCTGGGGATCATCGCCGAATTTTTGATGATCACCGGAGAGGCAGAGCAGGTTACGCACGCCCATGGCGGAAGCACCAAGCAGATCGGATTGCAGGGCGATGCGGTTGCGATCCCTTACAACCATCTGAATGAGGGGCTCCACTCCCACTTCTTTGACCAGCAGGCATCCGGCCAAAGAACTCATGCGCACCACCGATGTCTGGTTATCGGTGACATTGCAGGCGTCGACATTGTCTTTAACAAAACCGGCCTTTTTACGGACATGGTCGGCGTCCGCTCCACGGGGCGGCCCGCATTCGGCTGTCACGGAAAAATGTCCGGCTTCGAGAACATTTTCGAGGTTGCTTCCTGATTTCATTATACCATGTCCTCCCTGATAATACGGCGTGGTCCGCCGTCTCTTGAAACGTTCCAACCTTTATACGGTTTCAGTTTGGCGTAGTTGTCCATCTGATCCAGCGATTTGAGCCGGTCGATGATGAGCTGCCAGCCGCATGGCACATCCTTATCAACTTCGCATACGCCGGCGGTTGAACCACCACAGGGGCCGTGGAGCAGCTGCTTGGCACAGCGGGTAATGGGGCAGATGCCGCCTGTCAGGTGGAGGACACAGTCGCCGCAGCCCTGACATCGCTCGGACCACTCGCCCTGACGTTCGGTAACACCGAGAAAACCGGTGTTGATACCCGGCAGGAGCGGTGTTTTAGAAAATTTTTCGGCGAGAAACTGGATCCCCGCGCCGCAGGCGATGGAGAGTACCGCCTGGTAATCTTCGACGTAGGGGCGCATGGTCTCCACATATTCCGGGTCGCACTGGCGTTCCAGGCTGACTTCCTTTATCTCTATATCCCTGCCGACGGTTTGTCGTGCAAGGCGCAAAGTGGAGGAGAGCACTTCGACCTCTTTCTGTCCACCGACACGGCAGACGGTGACACAGCCATGGCAGCCGGCTACAACGATATTGTCATAGGGCTCGAGCATCTCCAAAATTTCCTCAATGGGTTTCGGGGTACCTGTGATCATGTTGTCTCCTCCTGTGGAGCCTTTGCTGTTTTCCTGGCACGCATGGTATTCACGGGACTCGGGCCGAGTTCGATTATATTGTCGACGAATTCGTTGGCAAAGGCGGCAAACTTTGCCCCTTCTCCGGCGCTGAGGTTGTACATGCGTATGCGCTCGGCACCGATGCCTATTTTTTCAAGGATCGAATAGACCCGCTTGACGCGCGCCTTGGCTCTGATGTTGCCGGAAACATAATGGCAGTCACCTTCCAGGCAGCCGATGACCATGACGCCGTCGGCACCGTTTTCAAAGGCCTCCAGCATGAGAGACTCCTCTATCCTTCCGGTGCAGGGCAACATCACGATACTGATTGATGGTGGGTAGGAGCGTCGTTCCGAACCTGCCAGGTCCGCAGCAGTGTATGCTCAGTGGCGGCAGGCAAAGACGATGACGCTGGCGTTGAAAGTACTCATCATCCGACTCCTTTGGCTTCTGCAGTTTGATACTCGCGATAGGCACTGAGTTTTGCCGAGATGTTTCTATCTTCAAAGCGGCCCAGGGAAATGGTTTTTGCCGGGCATTCGGCGACGCAGATACCACATCCCTGGCACAGTGCGGGGTTTATTTCCGCTGAATGCTGATCGTTGATAAAGGGGACGCCGTAGGGGCATGCCCTGACACAGGTGAGGCAGACGGCACAGTTGGTGGGATCAACCGTGGAAACCACGCCCGACATCTGCAGCTTCTGTTTTGCCAGAATGGTTGTGGCCCGTGCCACGGCCGCCTGGGCCTGGGAGATGGTTTCGCTGGAATCCTTGGGAGCATGGGCCGTTCCCGCCATAAAGAGCCCTTCGCTGGGCAGATCAACAGGACGAAGCTTGGCATGGGCTTCGATAAAGAATCCGGCACTGTTGCGCGGTACCCTGAGCATGGAGGCGAGCTCTTCGCTGTCCCGGGCCTGGATGCCGGTTGACAGTACCAGAAGGTCGGGATGAAGCTTGACGGGCAGCCGGATGGAGGGATCGCTCAGCGAGATGGAAAGCCCTCCGTTTTCCCAGGAGATATCGACGGGGTTGTCCTGCGGATTATAGCGGATAAAGTTGATACCGGCCATCCGCGCTTTGCGGTAGTTGAGTTCGCCCAGGCCGTAACAGCGCATATCGCGATACAGAATATCAAGCCGGGCGTCGGGGTATTTTTTCTTGAGAGTCAAACCGTTTTTGACCGCCTGGTTGCAGCATACCCTGGAACAGTAGGGCAGGTGGTCGTCGTCGCGCGAGCCGGCGCACTGCAGCATGACGATGCGGCTATGGGCCAGCTCTTCGCCGCTGGGTGATTCGAGCATGTTTTCAAAATCGCTCTGGGTCATCACCGATTCGCGTTCCTCGAGGCCGTGAATGTCGGGCCTGTATTCTTGGGCGCCTGTAGCCACCAATGTGGCGCCATGCTGCAATGTCCGCGTTGCTCCGGAGGGCGTCATGACGTCGGTTGCAAAGGAGCCGACAAAGCCGGACTGGTCAACCACCATGGAGCTGGTGAAAATCTTGACGGCTTCAGTGTTTCTGAGCCGTTCTTCGAGCTGCAGTAGATGGTCGGCAAAAAGGCTGCCGTCAGTATTGCGCCTGAGATTGCGCAGGTGGCCGCCGAGCTGTTTGTGCTGCTCCACCAGAAAGACGGAAAAGCCCTGTTTGGCCGCCTCCTCCGCCGCCGTCATGCCGGCCAGACCGCCGCCAATGATGAGCAGGCTGGAGTTGACGTCAAATTCGAGCTCTTCCAGCGCCTCGCTGTTGCCGGCATTGGCCACCGCCATGCGGGTCAGCCGTTTGGCTTTTTCCGTGGCCAGTTCCGGTTCGGTGGGATGGACCCAGGAGCACTGGTCGCGGATGTTGGCCATATCGAAGAAGTATTTATTAATACCGGCCTGGCGCAGGGTCGACATAAACAGTGGTTCGTGGGTGGAGGGGGAGCATGCCGAAGTGACCAACCGATTGAGCCTGTGCTCCTTGATAATATCGCGAATGCGTTCCTGAGTATCCTGAGAGCAGGTGTAGAGCGGATGTTCGGCATATACCACCCCCGGAAGGCTTTTGGCGTATTCGGTAACGGCATCCACATCAACGACCGAGGCGATATTGGTACCGCAATGGCAGATAAAAACGCCGAGCCGCAGCTCTTCCTCCGGCGCCTGGATACGTTCCTCCGGCAGGACTTCCTCGGTTATCAGAGTGTTTCTCGCGCTTGCGAGGTTGGCGGCCGCTGCCTGAGCGGCGCCGGAGGCCTCGCTGACGGTTTCCGGGATGTCTTTGGGGCCGTTGACGGCACCGCTCACAAAAACACCGGGCCGTGATGCGGCCAGCGGAGTGTAGGGCTGGGTGATGGAAAAGCCGAATCTGTCGAGATCTATGCCCACGTTCTGGGCAAGTGTTTTGGTGGTTTCCGGGACCTGGATACCGACGGACAGCACCACCATGTCGAAGTTCTCCGTTACTTTCCGGCCGGATTCATCGACGTAGCGCAGTTCGAGATCGCCGCTTACCGGATCTTCGTAGACCCGGCTGACCATTGCACGAATGAAGCGCACCTTGTTGTCCTCCGCCCGGCTGATATAGTCATCGAAATTTTTGCCAAAGGAGCGCATGTCGATGAAAAAGATGGTGGGCTCGATGGAGGAGTCATGCTCCCTGGCGATAAAGGCCTCTTTGGCGGCGTACATGCAGCACACCGAGGAGCAATAGTCCCGGTTGCAGGAGCTGTCGCGTGAGCCGACGCACTGTATCCAGGCGATTTTTTTCGGATGGGCACCGTCGCCGGGACGGGCCACCGTTCCCGAGGTCGGCCCGGAGGCGGACAGCAGCCGTTCAAACTCTATGGAGGTAACAACATTTTTGTAGCTGCCATAGCCGTATTCGCCCCGCTTTTTTGCATCGAAAACTTCGATGCCGGGAGAAAAGATGACCGAGCCGATGTCGATTTCCCGGCGGTTTTCGATATGATTGTATTCGATGGCGCCGACGCCGCACACCGTGGCGCAGGTTCCGCAGGCGCCGCTGTTCAGGCGGACACAGCTGTTTTCGTCTATGACGGGGACGCGCGGCACCGCCTGGGGATAGTGGATATTCACCGGTTTGCGCAGGCAGAGATTCTCGTTAAAACCGTCGTAGAGTGGGCGCGCCTCTTTGGTTGTGAGCGTATCGATGGTGAGAAAATCCACCGGGCAATTGGAGATGCAGGCACCGCATACCTGGCAGATGTCGACGCCGGCCTGGATGCCGTTTTCCACCATTTTCAGGGCACCGATCCGCATCACCTTGGAGCAGGTCAAAGCGCACAGTCCGCAGCGCATGCAATCGTTAGTCTCGCGCAAACGCATAGCCAGGCGCAGTTTACTGGATCGCTCATGAATGGCTACGCCGATGCTTTTGTCGAGCTCGGGGGCATTGGATATGGTAATGGCCTGGTACTTCTCCGGACAGGCGACAAAACAGGCGCCGCAGCCGGTGCATTTGTCCTGGTCTATTACGGCATACTCTTTTTTCTGCCAGGTTATAGCGTTCTGGAGGCAGGCGCGGTGGCAGGCGCCGCATTGTGAGCATTTGTCTTCATCCACCGTAAAGGTCCATGCTTCCAGGTCGGTGGGCGCAATGGGGGCTGAGCTTTCAATGACACGTTTGTCTTTTGCCCGGAGTTTTTTGGCTTTGTCATCGTCGTCGTGCCTGAAGGGAAAATGGGAGATATGGGTAACGGGGCAGACCAGTTCACAGAGTCCGCAGCCGGTACACTTGGCAACATCGACATAGCGGGCATGCTGCACCACCGTTGCGGTGAAATTACCGGCATCGCCTTCAAGGGCTTCCACCTCGGAGTGGGTGAGAAGCTCAATATTTCTGTGTCTTCCTACTTCGACAAGTTTGGGTGAGACGATACACATGGAACAGTCATTGGTGGGAAAGGTCTTGTCGAGCTGCGCCATTTTACCGCCGATGGCGGGTGAGCTTTCTACCAGGTAGACCTTGATTCCGGAGTTGGCAAGATCCAGGGCGGATTGCATGCCGCTGATACCACCGCCAATGACCAATACCGCTCCAGTCGGCATTTTGGCGTGGTTGCCGGTGGGCTGGATGTTCTGATTCATGATGTCTCCTCCCCTGCGCTCTCCCTTTTTCTGAATATGTTGCTCATAACGGTCGGCTGGATGAGATGGACCTTTTGTTGCTTCTGGGGATAGGTGTCGCTGAGGGCCGCGGCAATCAGTTCGGTGGCAAAAAAGACCGGCAGGCTGTCGGAGTCGGCGGTGTCTAGCTGACGGCTTTCCACGTTGGCCTGGCACATGGGGCAGTCGGTGACAAAGGCATTGGCGCCGCCTCGTTTGGCTGCGGTGTGAATGTCGCCCACCAGCTGGCGAGCAATATCCGGGCGGGCCATGGTGAGGCTGCCGGAACAGCATTCCGTTCTGTGTGACCATTTTACCGGGGTGGCTCCCAGTGCCGAAACTATGGTTTCCAGGGTGGTCGGCATCTCGAAATCGGCAGCCCCTGTTATTCTGGGATGCCGCAGGGACAGGCAGCCGTAGTAGCAGGCTACGGCCATGGTATCGAGTGGTCGTTGTATGCTCTCACCAAGCTTTGCTATGATTTCCTCTTCTGCAAGAAACGAGGATATGTGGAGTATGCGAAATGATGGATCATAGCTCTTCAGATCCCAGAATTGGGGGTTATGTCGCAACTCCAGGTCAGCCGCCCTGAGCCGTTGATAGCAGGCCGCGCAGGGAACCAGGATATCGAGATTGCTGTCCCGGTTGAGGAGCAGGTTGCGCATGGGAAGGCGGACGCCCACCTCATGACTGGTCATGTGGGCCGATGAGGCGCCGCAGCAGTTCCAGTCGGGAATGTCGACAAGTTCGATGTCCAGGGCCCGGCAAACATCGCGAACCGAGCGGTCGTAGTCAAGTGCGGTGCCCTGGAGTGAGCAGCCGGGGTAGTAGGATAATTTCATCGTTCATACTCCTTGCCCTTACCCGAGAATATTCGGCGTATTTCGGATTTTTCCGTAACTGCATGGGGGCGCAGTGACAACTTGCCCTTGAGAAACATATCCATGCCGAGCTTCATATCCCCCATGAAATCTCTGGAGCGCAGCTTGTAGGCGCCGATCATGCCAACCTCATAGGCTCTGCCCCAGTGTTTGATTGAGTTGAGAAAACAGTCGTGAAAGACGGCAACTCGCTCCTCCGCCGGCTGTATGCCCTTACGCAGGGCCAGCTCGCGGAGGACATCCATCAGGGCGGCGATCTCGATATCGTTGGGACATCTGCTGGCACAGGTTTCACATGCGGCGCACAGCCAGATGGTTGTGCTGGTGAGCAACCGCTCTTCAGCACCGTAGGCTGCCAACCGGACCACCTCCATGACATTGAGATCGAAAAAATCGGAGATAGGGCAGCCGGCGGAACAGCGGCCGCACTGGTAGCAGCTCTGCACATCAATCTCCATGGCTTCCAGTTTCTGCAGAAACTTTCTGTTGCCCTCGGTGGGGGAAATACAGTCAGTGTCCATGGTCTTCTCCTATAAATTCGTCTGTACTCTCATCGGATAAATTCTCCATAACCGCTGGAAACCGAAGGGTGAAGGTGGTGCCTTGTTCAGCTGTCGAGGCTACCCGGATACTGCCTTTGTGTTCCTTGACGATGGCATAGGACACCGACAGTCCCAGCCCGGTGCCTTCGCCGGTATTTTTTGTGGTGAAAAAGGGCTCAAATATCTGCTCAATATATGCCGGAGGAATGCCCGGACCATCGTCATGGATAATGACTTCGTTGATGTCATGGTTTGCTCTGGTGCGGCTGGTGATGGTCAGTGTGCCCCGACCTTCCATGGCCTGGGCTGCGTTGACGATGATATTGAGGATGACCTGGTTGAGCCGGATGGAGTTGCCGTAGATGGGGGCGAGATGGGTTTCCAACGTTTTATTGACGGTGATGTTTTGAAACAGCGGCTGGTTCTGCACCACCGTGAGTGTTTTGCCGATAACCTCGTTGAGATCTATAAGTGCCATCTCATAGCTGGTCTGGTGGGAGAATTCGAGGAGATCGGCCACGATGACCTTGCAGCGCTCCGCTTCATTGATGATTGTTTTAAGGTCTTCATTGGCGGGATGACCTTCTTCGAGCTCCTCCTGGATGAGATTGGAGTAGAGCATGATGCCCGACATCGGGTTGTTGATTTCATGGGCGACCCCGGCGGCCAGTCGGCCAAGTCCCGCCATTTTTTCCGACTGCATCAGCATATTGTGGGTTTGCTCAAGATCTTCTTCTATCTGCTGCATGGCACGAAGATCGGTGAAAATACCAAAGGTTGCTATTTCCTGATTATTGTCGTAAATGATGCCCCCGGAAAAATTCACCGGAATATCCGTTCCGTTTTTATTCTTGACGATGAGCTCCATGTGTTTCAGTTTGCCTTTGCCGCCGTAATCATCGCTGCGCATGCGGCGCAGAATGGTCTTGGCCATGCCCTTGTTGTAGAGGCCGGAAACATGGAGTTTGAATTTTTCTTCATCATCATAGCCCAGCAGCTCCTGTGCACTCTGGTTGAATATAATGAGATTGCCCTGCATATCGGAGGCGATGATGCCGTCCACCGACGACTCAATGAGATTGTGGAAAAAGGCATTGCGGCGCCGCAGTTTTCCTTCCAGTTTTTTGCGTGTCGTTATGTCAATAAGATACAGTATGTAGTAGCTTGGTGAAGAAGGAGGGTACATGAATACGGCATCGAGGATCTGTATTTCTTCATTGGGTGTTTCGATGTGTATTTCATGGCGAATACTCAATGTGTCCCGATTGTGAGGGGAGTCGAAATAATTGTGAATACGCTGGTAGAGCTCACTGTACTGCCGGCCGAGGGCTGATGCCAGGCTGTTGTCTTCAAGACTCCGTTCGATTGCACCGAGAAATTTTGTTGCCGCTGGATTGGCATACAAAACCTGGTGTTCCAGGTTGATGACCATGACACCGTTCGGTGTTTCTTCAAGGATCTGGGAGAGGTAAAGATTTGATCCCAGTTCCTCGGTGACGGCGGCAAGGTCTTTATTGAAGGGCGAAGTATTCACAGGATATGGTTGTTTGTATCTAACGTTCAATGAGATCTAAAAAGTCCGGAAGTTTGTCTCTCCATCCAAGAGCGAGGAGGACAACTCCATCGCCCATGGGTGCCAGGTCTTTGAGAAAGTCCGCGGCAACCTGCATTCCCGCCTCTTTTTTGACCGGAGCATCCATCATTTTCTTGAGAAATTCCTGGGGAATGGATGGAACGCCTGAGAGGTTGTTGAGATAGCGAACCATTGTCACCGATTTCAAATACATCAGTGAGGTGTAGAGCTTTATGCCGGTCTGCTCGGCAAAGGGAAGAAACTGTTCGATAATATTGAGGTCGTAGGTAGGTCCGAGGGTGACCGAGTCGACGTCGAAATTTTGCAGCTGTAGGAAGGATTCGGCCAGCTGCCGGTTAAAGTTGACATCGTCGGAAAGCTCCAGGGAGACGCCTACGGTGAAATTGGTTGCCCCATTGAGCTTTTCGCCGGCAAGATCGCGTCCGTCGTTGAGATTCCGTACGCATTTCACCATGGACAAAAGATCAAGATCTCCACTGGTCTTGACAACGGGCTGGTCGCCTTCGCTTGGGTCATGCCCTTCTTTTAAGATGACATTGGTAATGCCTAGAGCTCCAGCGCTGAGAAGATCGGCCTGGAAGGAGATTCTGTTACGATCCCTGCCATTGATGATCATGGTGGGTTCGATCTTTTTTTCCTTGAGAGCCATGCACGGAGCTATGGGAGACATGCGCATGATGGCATGTTCACTGTCCGTGACCCGTACAGCGTCGATTCTTCCTCGAATGTGCAGAGCCGTTTTGAGAAATGCATCCAGGTTAACGCCCTTGGGTGGGTCGATTTCCGCGATGAGATGAGTGGAATTTTGGGGAGTGACGCCAGTAGTGCTTTCCATGCAAACTCCTCCGATGTGATTGTGAGGCAGGTCCGTGGTGATCGGCTTGAATGCGGTACTGCCGCAAGCCCGTGCTCGATCACTCTTTCACCAGATTACCAATGAAACTCAGTCGGCGGGAGTGTTGAAGTGGTGTCCGGAGATTCACTCAATCACCCTGAGATGTAACTGAGGTCGAACTGAGCTGCATTGTTTTTAACACCTGTTGTTAATATGTTGCTATGTTAATATCTTTCTTAATATCTTTCATATCATAAATAATTAACAAAATATTAAGTAATACTCAAGAATAAAATGATTGCAATACGTTGTCCCTGAAGGTCAAAAGATCCCTGCCGAGCGCTTTGGATGTCTAAAAACGCCTAATTATAATGTTATGAAAAGAGATATAATGTCTAATCAAGCTGTTCGATTTTTTTTGATTATTGAATTGCTCTCATGGTCATTGGAAATGTTCTGTAAAAATAAATGTGCTGTAATGTGTTAGCGTGATGTGGTGAGGCGGAAATCGGTAAAATGATATATTGTGCATTCTCATAAGACTGCCAAGGAGACTGCCAGTGAGACCACTTGCGGGGCACGCGACGTCTTGATGTGGCTATCCCCGGTTTGATGACCCTTGAACCGACCAGCGTGGCTGGATTGTATTGGTCAGCCACAATAGGGAGTGCAGGGAGTGCAGGGAGTGCAGGGAGTGAAAGGGTGATGTAAATTGCAGGAAGCCAATACTTTGCTCTAAAAACACATGAGGAATAATGAAGATTTATACTGCGAAAGGTTGTATCGAGGATTGCGCCAGTGCCATCCTTGTGCCGCATAAGGCGATAGAAGAGGCCGGCTATATTCAAACGCTGACCGACAAAAACGATGCATCCGCCAAGCATGAATTCCATGCCATGGCCCAGATGGCGTATTTCCAGTTTCAAGACGATGAGCTGGAGGTAGATAATACCTCTGCCGCAATACATATTGTATCCGGAGAGCGCACGGAGGTCCTGGAATCAGGACTGCTGCTGTATCGTGATGCCGAGGGTGGATTCTATGCCATAATTCATCAGGATTTGCCGAAGAAGAAGCTCCTTGAAGCTGCGTACAGATTTTGCACTCGCTGGGTACGTCTGGATATTTGACCGACCAAAACGCTGACATGTCTTACTGTTATTGAGATGAGATGTCTTGCAATATAAAAGAACAATTGCGCCATTTATTTTCCGATGAAGAGATGGACGCCCTGGTCCAAGGATATGACCTTCTTGGCGATGTGGCCATTATTGCTCTGCCGGATGAGCTCCTTCATAGAAAGCAGGAAATTGCCCAGGCAATACTGGCGAGCAACAGACGGATAAGGCTTGTTGCTTGCAGAACAGGTCGTCACCGCGGGGAATTTCGTATCGCCTCGCTTGAGAAAATAGGTGGAACCGGCGGTTTCATAACGCTTCACAAGGAGTATGGAGTCAAGCTCCATATTGATCCTGAAAATGTCTATTTTTCTCCTCGCAGTGGTGCGGAAAGATACCGGATTGCCCAGCTGGTTGCTCCAGGTGAGCACGTCCTGGTGATGTTTTCCGGAGCGGGGCCGCTGGCCTTGATGATAGCGCATCATAGTCAGGCGGACGCGATAACCGGTGTGGAGAAAAACAGCGCGGCACACAGGTTGGCCGTGATGAATGTCGAGGTCAATCGTTACTCAGGTAGCATCAGGTGTATTCAAGGAGATGTTAAGGATATCGTGCTGGCATTTCCTGAGGAATTTGATCGCGTCGTTATGCCGCTCCCCCTTGAGGGTAGACAGTATCTTGATCTTGCTTTGGGGGTACTGCGGCATGGAGGGGTGTTGCATTACTATGACTTCCAATACAAGGGCGAGTTTGGAGAAGCCCGAAGGGGAGTGGAGGAAGCCTGCTGCAAGGCGCAGCGGCACTTGATGGACAGCGGGGTATTTCAGTGCGGCCATGTCGGGCCGCGTCGCTATAGAGTTTGTGTTGATGCCACAATCCGGTGAACCGAATGTTCGCCATAAAAAAAACCGCATCGCGATGCGGTTTTTTTTAAAGTTATGAATAGAAATTTATTTCTTGCGTATCCCAATCTACATTGGCCAGTTCGGAGATCACGAAATTGATGCCGGGTTTGATGAACTCTCTCTTAGTTTTGCGTATTTCCTTGGCGGTATTAATGCCAAAAGGAACAAAGAGATAGCCCGGCTGGTAGTCATGATTGTTGTCCTTATCGATAATGGTTATATCCCATTGATTTCGATCAAGATGTCCGCGCATCTTGTTGGCCATCATGGTGCCGCCGCAACCGGCTCCTAAAATGACGAGTTTTTTCATAGTCTGTCACGCCTCCTATCCATTATTAGTTGGTCACTGCCACGCCGGCGTGCTCTGCGGCCGACAGTAATTATCTAGAATACGCTTAAAATTATTTTTTGCTATTGCTGCTGTGTGCTTCCAGCAATGATCCAAAGCCCTCAAGGAAGGCAAATAGTGCACCCATGGCCTGCTGGATTTTAGGATCATTGAGTTTCTTGACCATACCGAAGATGGTGACCTTGTTCGCCTTGCTTAAATTCATGCCGCGGATGACTTCGTTCATTGCTTCTACCTGTTCATCGTTGAGTTCCATGTTCTTAAGCGAATGCAGAGCTGTACCAGAAACTTTCATCAATCCGCTGATCTGGGCAAAAAATTCTATAAACATGGGTAATGAGAGCTCGGCCAGCGGTTCGACATCGTCCTTGAGCTCCATGCCGGCCTTGAGCATATTGAGTGCGGTGTTGAAATTTTCCAGGTTACTCAAAACATTACGGATAAGGGGTTTCAGCTGCTCCGTATCGAGCCCTTCTGCTACCTCGCCAGCCGTCTCCATGGCCATGGGGTAGGCAAGTTTGGCAATGGGCTCAATTTCATCTTTGAGTTCCATTCCTCCCCTCACAGTGGCAAGCAATGAATGCAACATTTCGACATTGGCCAGAAGGTTGGTCACCAGAGAGCTGAGATCTTCTCGTGTATGGCCATCGTCGGCCTTTGCCAGACATTTTTCAAAGAGGGAAGAAGGCGGCGCTCCAGGAGCGACCTGCTGCTTTACTTCCTGGACCTCCGCTTGTAAGGTTTTTACCTCTCTGGCAAGTTCTTCAAGTTTGTGTAAAATTAGGCTTTCGTCCATCTTTGTGGTCTCTTTGTTGTATGTTTTGAACTGTTCACAGGTTGCCATCTCTATAACTATCCGGAATCCTGTGATAAATTTCAAATACCTGGTTTCGCCAAACCATGGCGCTTTTTATAAAATTTTAAAGTCTTTATAGTAACTATTACCATATGCATCATATTCTCACATGATAATGAAAAATCAATACGTAAAGGCCACTTTTTGTGGATTGTATACGACTGTGTAGCAGAAGATGCTAATCATAAAATACCGCTATGCCACATTATTGAGCAAGGCACGGTCTAAATAAGCACGTAAATAATTATTAAAACATTAGAATTTATGCCCGTAGCTGATGTGCGCTATGATTGCTGAAAGAGGAGGCGTGTTGAGGACCGGGGGAAGAATATGTGCTGTTTTTTTAAATGCATGATGTGGCCCTATTGACTTGCACCACATATCATGGTTTTTATACACCTGAATAATTATATACATTTTTCTTAAGGAGGATTATGCGAATGTGGGAACATATTGAAGCTGCACCGGTGGATGCAATTTTTGGATTAACGGAGGCCTTTCGCCGGGAAAGCAACCCGCATAAGGTTAACCTGGGCGTTGGCGTGTATAAGGATGATCAGGGACAAACTCCGGTGTTGCACTGTGTAAAAGCTGCTGAAAAATTGCTGCTAAAACGACAGACAAGCAAGAACTATCTGCCCATTGGAGGAGACCCGCTCTATGCCGAGTGTGTGCAGAAACTCATCTTTGGAGAGAAAAGCGAGGTTATCCGGTCAAACAGGGCAACGTCGATTCATGCTCCCGGTGGTACGGGTGCGTTGCGTGTAGGGGCGGAGCTTCTTAAAAAATTCATGCCCCGGGCCAATGTCTGGGTGAGTCTGCCGACATGGGCGAACCATAAGGGTATTTTCGGTGATGTTGGTTTTGATGTGGAGCAGTATCCGTATTATGACGCCATCACAAAAAAACTTGATTTTGCAGCGTTGGAGAAATGCCTGGAAAATGTGGCCAACGGGGATATCGTTGTGCTGCACGCCTGCTGCCATAATCCCAGTGGTGTGGATCTTACCAAAAAGCAGTGGCAGCGTGTCGGTGAAATTGCCAAACAGAAAGGATGGATACCATTTCTCGATTTTGCCTATCAGGGATTCAGCAAGGGTGTTGAGGAGGATCGGCACGCCGTTGAGGTAATGGTGGAGGCCGGTATTGATTTTGTGGTTGCAAGTTCCTTTTCTAAAAACTTCGGCCTCTATAACGAGCGCACCGGAGCGTTGACCATTGTTGCTCCAACGAAACAGGAAGCGGAAGTGGCCCTGAGCCATCTGAAGAAGACCGTACGGGTCTTGTATTCCAATCCGCCAGCCCACGGAGGCTTGATCGTGGCCACTGTGCTCAGCGATAGTGAGCTCTATCAGCAATGGGTCGAATCGCTTGGTGAAATGCGCAGCAGGATAATCGCCATGCGCGCAGCCTTTGTTGATGGCTTGGCAAGCCGCTACGATGGAGCTGATTTTTCTTGTATAAAAGAGCAGTGCGGTATGTTTTCCTTTAGCGGCCTTGACGACAGTATGGTGAACTGGCTGCGCCGGGAGAAGGCTATTTATGTTGTTGGTGGAGGGCGTATAAATCTCGCCGGCCTGACCAGTTCCAATGTCGATTATGTCTGCGATTGCATAGCACAAGGTTTGCAGAAATGACCGGGAATTCGCCGGTGCGGCTTGCCCGTTAACGAGGTAATTTCAATATTCTCTCCTGTAGTGGTGCTGATGTATATTTGTTAAAGTTACTAAAAGCAATATTTTGACAAAGTAATATAAGTTCTTATACTATAACAGAGTAAATAAGAAGAGTGTAACAGGCATCATCAGGCATCATGAGACATCATGTGTGGGAGCGAAGATGACAACACCAAAGGATTTCTATAGTTTGCTGGGAGTGGCCAGGGATGCCACCAAGGAAGAAATACAGAAAGCATATCGGAAGCTGGCACGTAAATATCATCCTGACATCAATACCTCCTCGGAGGCCGAGGAGACCTTTAAGCGGATCAATGAAGCCCACAGTGTATTGACCAACCCGGAAAATCGGACGTTGTATGACCGCTATGGTGAAAACTGGCAGGAGGCGCAGTCTCAGTCCGATACTACGCAAGAGCGACAGGCCGGAGGCAATCAGCGGCAACGGCATGGCAGCGGTTTCGACTTTGGTGGAAACGGCGGCTCTTTTGATAATGATATGTACAGTGATTTGTTTGCAAATCTCTTTGGCGGCAATGCAGAAAATGACGGTTCGTGGCATTCCTTTGAAAACAGGGTTGGAAGAACTGTTGAAGCAGAGCTTTATGTGACGTTAGAGGAACTGGCATCAGGGGCGACCAAAACCCTGAGCTGGAGTTCCATGGAACAATCCGCGGGAGCAGTGCGGCCTACGCAGCAAAAGGTGCAGCTCAAAGTCCCCGGAGGCCTTACGGATGGTTCGGTTATACGTCTTGCCGGAAAAGGAGAAAAAACCAGAGGTAACGGCCCCGATGGGGATCTGATGCTGACAATACGGGTACAACCGGATCCGAGGTTTACGCTTGATGGGTATAACCTCATCAGCAGCATTCCGGTAGCTCCCTGGGAAGCCGCGCTCGGCGCCAAGATAGCTGTTGATACCCTTGATGGAAGGATACATGTCACCGTTCCAAAAGGATGCGGCAGTGGACGCCGTCTGCGGGTTAAGGGCAAAGGATTGCCTGACAAGAATGGAGGTGCAGGCGATCTTTTCGTGGTCATCGAGGTCCAGGTACCTCCTCAACTGAGCAGCGAGGAAGAGCAACTCTTTGAAGAACTGAAAAAAACATCGTCGTTCAACCCGAGAAACCTCCAGGGGCAACGGGCTGCGCCAATGCGGGAAGCCGCATGATTTTAACTGCTTTCCACTTGCATCCTGCCGCTGGCAAGCAATCAGGAATTCTTATGATGTCGTGGTAACTATTGTACAAGGAGACGCAATGCTGGTAACATTTTTTGGTGCCGTCAGAGAAGTAACGGGCGCAATGCATATGCTCAGCTCTGGAGAAGACAGGGTTTTGCTCGATTGTGGCATGTTCCAGGGACACCGTAAGGAGGCAGCTGAAAAAAACAGAGTACTGCCGTTTGACCCTGCCATTGTCACCAATGTCATTCTTTCGCATGCGCACATAGATCATTCCGGCAGAATACCGCTGTTAACCCGCAAGGATTTCAGGGGCATGATATATGCCACCAGGGCAACTGTGGATGCATGTCAATATTTACTGCCGGATTCCGCTAAAATACAAGAATCCGACGCCGCCTATCTTAACTATAAAGCAGTTAAGCGGGCCATTGCTGAAATGCAGACGGACCATGGTAAGATCGACGGTGTCGATGTAAAGAAAATCAAGGCACTGCTGAAGGACAATAACGGTCATCGCATCAATGCAGAGGCCATCAGGGAGTTCATCCATAAATATGGTTTGCACCATTTTGTTCCACTGTATACCGCGGGGGATGCCGACAATGCCCTGTCCATGTTTGAAGGAATGCCCTACCGCAGGGAAGTGACCATCGGCAGGGATATAAGCTGCATCTTCTATGAGGCCGGCCATATCCTCGGTTCGGCGGTGAGCATTGTCAAGAAAAAGGATCGAGATAGAACCACGACGATCTGCTACACCGGTGATTTAGGCAGATTCAACAAACCGATAGTACGAGATCCGGTG
>JBHEOR010000015.1:0-531 GCA_046260685.1 Desulfopila sp. | reverse complement strand
GATTTTGACGAGGCCGACAGGGATATTGATCTCCTTATTATGGAGAGCACCTACGGTGATCGCGACCATGAGTCGGTTGACGATCTCAAACCCCGGTTGGAAACGGTTTTAAACCGAACCATAGAGCGTGGCGGGTCGGTCATTATTCCGTCTTTTGCCTTCGGCAGAACACAGGAACTTCTGTATTACATCCATGAGCTCTATGATGAAGGCCGTGTCCCCAAGGTACCGGTGTGGGTCGACAGCCCTCTGGCCGGTAATATAACCACGGTGTTCGGTGAACATCCGGAGGTCTATGATGAGGAGACCCACCAGACGTTTCTGGAATGCGGCAAGAACCCCTTCTACTTTGACCAGGTACATTTTACCACCTCGGTGGAGGAATCAATCGAACTGACCCGGCAGAGTCGTCCCCATATTGTCATCTCGGCCTCGGGGATGTGCGAGGCGGGACGCATTCTTCACCATCTGCGCCATAAAATCCATAATCCTGACAACACCATTCTCATTGTCGGCTATATGGCCCAGAAT
>JBHEOR010000149.1:522-6675 GCA_046260685.1 Desulfopila sp. | reverse complement strand
CAACTTGGTGGTTATGCCAATTTAGTGCTCCCACCTGTAGAGTTACAATTTATGTTCTTTCTCTTGAATATTTTTGCGACAACTTGCCGTTCAAAGAAGAGTAATTGAGGGTTGAGAGAAAGTCAATTGAGATAAAAAGATATGGTGTAACGTTGTTCTCGTTATATACAATACCCAAATTTCAGCTATATCAGCATTAATATCAATATGTTAAAAGATATATTTTCTCTTTTGAAAACCTACGCCATTGCGTAATAAACAGTGAGATCTTACCAATAATTAAAATATCATGTTGTTTTTGAATTGTTTTTTTGACCTGTCCAGCTTTATAGGGCCTCTAATGAGGTGTAACAAAATTAAATTTATGCTTGAACTCGTCCACCCAATACAGTATAGAAAGTGGTGGAGTCTGGTGAATGGACTAACATTCACACAAAAGGAGTTATTATGGGCACGTTTGATGCTGTGTTTCAACAAAGTATTGAGAATCCCGAAGAATTCTGGAGAGAAGCTGCAAAAGACATCACATGGTTCAAAGAGTACGATACCGTTCTGGATTCATCCAACGCGCCTTTTTACAAATGGTTTTCCGGCGGCAAGATGAACACCTGCTATAACGCTGTTGACCGCCATGTGGAAAACGGCAGAGCAGAACAGAATGCTATCATCTATGATAGCCCCGTCACCAATACCATAGAAAAAATCACCTACAGGGACTTGCAGCAAAGAGTTGCTACTTTTGCTGGAGCTCTGGCAGATCAGGGAGTTGTCAAGGGCGACACCGTGGTAATCTACATGCCGATGATCCCTGAAGCCGCTGTGGCCATGCTGGCCTGTGCCAGGCTCGGCGCCATTCATTCCGTGGTTTTCGGTGGCTTTGCCCCCCATGAGCTGGCCATACGCATCGACCACGCCCAGCCAAAACTATTGATCACCGCTTCCGGCGCCATTGAAGGCAAGAAAACCATCGAATACAAGCCGTTGATTGACAGTGCCATCGAACAATCAGTCTTTGAAATCAATAAAGTCATACTTTTCCAACGTGATATAATCAAAGCCGAATGCATTGAGGGCCGCGACCTTGACTGGAACGATCTCGTTGCCAAAAGCAAGCCGGTTGACTGTGTTGCGGTGGATGCCACCGATCCGCTCTATATACTCTACACCTCCGGCACCACCGGTGTTCCCAAGGGTGTTCTGCGGGATAATGGCGGCCACGCCGTTGCGCTCTACTGGAGCATGAAAAATCTCTATGACATCAATCCCGGCGAAGTCTGGTGGTCAGCCTCGGACGTCGGCTGGGTTGTCGGCCACTCCTATATTGTATATGCCCCGCTCCTTCAGGGCTCAACCACGATTTTCTATGAAGGCAAACCCATAGGCACTCCCGACGCAGGCGCCTTCTGGCGGGTAATCTCCGAACACGGTGTCAAAACACTTTTCACCGCCCCCACCGCCTTTCGGGCGATCAAGAAGGAAGATCCAAAGGGGGAGTTTTTTGCCAAATACGACACCTCCTGCTTTGAATGTTTGTATCTTGCCGGTGAGCGCACAGACCCGGATACCCTGCACTGGGCGGAAGACCTTCTCGACGTGCCCGTCATAGATCACTGGTGGCAGACCGAAACCGGATGGGCCATTGCCGGGAATTGCCGCGGCATAGAGCCCCTGCCCGTCAAGGAAGGCTCCCCGACCAAGGCAATGCCCGGCTATGATGTCCGTATTGTCGATGATAATTGCGAAGAAGTTCCCGCCGGCAAAGAGGGGAACATTGTGGTCAAGCTGCCCCTCCCCCCAGGGAATCTGATGACCCTGTGGAAAAACGATGACCGCTTCCTGTCATCATATATGAGCAAGTTTCCCGGCTACTACGAAACAAGCGACGGCGGATACATAGACGAGGATGGCTACATCTATGTCATGGGAAGAATGGACGATGTTATTAATATCGCCGGCCACAGGCTCTCCACAGGGGCCATGGAAGAGATCATCTCCAACCATCCGGATGTGGCTGAATGCGCCGTTTTTGGTGTCGAGGATTCCATGAAAGGCCAGCTCCCCGTGGGTTTTTTCGTTCTTAAAGCAGGAGTGACACGTGACGGCAACACTATCAAGCAAGAGCTGGTCAAAATGGTGCGGGAGTCCATTGGGGCCATAGCATGCTTCAAAGACGCCTGCCAGGTTGACCGCCTTCCCAAGACACGCTCCGGCAAAATACTGCGTAGCACCATGCGCTCCATCGCCAGCAATAAGGATTATAACGTCCCCTCAACCATCGACGACCCTGCCATTCTCGGAGAAATCACCGATATACTCACCGAAATGGGATTTGTAAAAAATTAGCAGCCACCTTTATAGTACAGCAGACGCCGGTAACTGCCATGGGGCAGCTGCCGGTGTTGGCTCCCTGCACTATCGCCTCAGTTCCATGTCTCTCTTTTGCCGTTGTATGACTCTTTTATAAAAAAAAGCGGCTATGACTATGTGTCATAACCGCTTGATTTATTTGGAGCCACTTAGCGGAATCGAACCGCTGACCTACGCTTTACGAGAGCGCCGCTCTACCAGCTGAGCTAAAGTGGCGAACTGGTGATGCCAATGGGAATAAAGGTTTCCCTTCAGTTCTTTACAAAATGGAGAGCCTCTTATATCAGGTTATTGGACAAAAAACAACACCTTTGAACCCAAATTTTGGGGATTGGCGTTTATGTTCTTCGTATTTTTCTGAAAAAACCAATAACGTAACTATGGAGAAGCCACGTAATGTAACTAACACCAGTTTCAGCTCGAAACACTGAAAGTAAGGAGTCTTGGCCTATTGTTTTTCATGGGTATCTGCAGCCTGGACGGCTGCAGCTAAGCCCCCAGGGATGGGTTTACGGCGTCCCATGAAAAACAATAGGCCAAGACTCCTGGGTCGATCAGCTGAGTTTCGGTGGTAATCAAGATTAGTTTTGCCTTGTTGGTAATCAGTTAAAAATATGCTATACAGTATAACGTCGAAGGTGCAAGATGTCCTGCACATTCTCGCCCAGCTGCTCCAGATCACCAGCCATAACGCGCAGTGATCAATCCAATTGTATACATGGCGGCAACCGGCGACCAATACACTCACCAGCACGAATACAATATGACATCTTTTTATCATACCTTTTCCAGCAAGATTCTTCAGCTCATCCTTGCGCTGGTGCTTCTCTTCCTATACCCAGCCTGCGGTTCACAGGGGCCTGCCGACGCTACTCCAACGCAACGTCCCTATGTTATAAAAAATGTCAAATATTATCCAATTCCTTCTTCCACCGGATACGTTGATACCGGAATCGCCTCCTGGTATGGGCGTGATTTCCATGGGCGTACAACATCAAACGGCGAACGCTATAACATGTATGCCCAGACAGCCGCCCATAAAATTTTACCCATAAATACCATGCTGCTGGTCAAAAATCTCGACAACGGCAGACAGACAGTGGTTCGTATTAACGACAGGGGGCCATTTGTCAGAGGACGAATACTTGACTTGAGCTACTCCTCTGCAAAAAAACTTGGGATTATCAGAAAAGGCACGGGACGGGTTCGAATTACAGCATTAGCGGCAGCACGCAACTCCCCAAAAGCGCAAAAATCACATTTCAACACAGGACAATTTTATGTCCAGGTGGGCGCCTTCCTCCATCATGAAAATGCGCTCAGGCTACAAAGACGATTCACGGCAACAGGCCATAATGCTGTCATTCAAAAACTGACAAGACCCAATAGGATTTTTTATCGCGTCCAGGTCTACACAGGCACCCGTCTTCACATGGCCAGGCGAGCGGAAAAAGCACTGCTTGCCAAAGGATATGGCGGCGCTTTTATCGTGGCCCGATAGCATCATATTCGCGTACATGGATGACAAAACGTACTAAGCTTTCATGGTCCTTCACCCCAGGTCTGTACTCGACACCTGAGTTCACATCTACACCATAGGGCCGGGCTACCTCAAGGGCTGCCCGTATATTCTTCGGAGAGAGTCCACCAGCCAGGATGCACGGTTTGTGCAGTTGTAGAGAGGACAGGATATGCCAGTCAAACGCAATACCTGTGCCACCTTCCTGATCCGGGACATAGGTATCGAGCAAAAATCCGCCGACAGCGTCATTGTATGGCATAAAATCAGATGCTGAGCAGTGTGGTCCTACCCTGAATGCCTTTACCACGGTGACAGAAGGGAGCGCTCGAGCGAGCTTTTCACAAAAAGACGGGGATTCCGCGCCGTGCAGTTGAAGTGTCTTCAGTCCCAAATAGTGCGCAATTTCCACTATATCCCGAAGCTTTTCATTGACAAATACCCCTGTTGGGGAAATAAACGGCGGTAATGCCTTGGTAATAGTTCGCGCGGTTTCAGGTGCAATATAACGGGGACTCTTTACCGCAAAAATAAAACCAACCGCATCAACTCCCAGCTCGACGGCCTTTAAGGCATCCTCACCATGGGTGATGCCACACATTTTTATACGAGTTCGATGCAACATAATGGTGTTTTATTGTACTCCGAAAATGATAAAAAAAATCAATCTCGCGTCAACTACAGAGGAGAACAAATATCGGCAAGAAGCGAACCCCGGGTTCCTGATCGCATGAGGGATTCTCCGATAAGTGCCGCAGCAACGCCATTGTCATGAAGTCTCTGAATATCAGCACGGCTTTGTAAGCCGGATTCACTGACAACGGGCAATGAATCCGGAATACTCTTTTTGAGCCGCAGGGTTGTCTCAATATTCACGGTAAAATCATTGAGATTACGATTGTTAATGCCGATAAGATCACAATCCGTTCGCAGGCATTTGGTGAGCTCTTGCTCATCATGCACTTCCACCAGCACATCCATGCCAAGTTCTTTGGCGCAGCGGAAATAATCGGCAATTTGATATCTGTCAAGAATGGCGGCAATCAACAGAACAGCATCGGCACCGTACCTCGAGGCCTCTTCAATCTGCAGCGCATCTATTATAAAATCCTTGCGCAACACCGGCAGGGTTGAAGCCTGCCTGGCCTGGAGCAGATAAACAAGGCCGCCCTGAAAAAAATCGACATCCGTCAGCACCGACAATGCCTGTGCCCCGCCGGCCTGATAGTGGTTTACAATTTTTTCAACATCAAAATCGGCACGGATTACACCTTTGGAGGGTGATGCCTTCTTGGCCTCGGCTATCACCGAAACCCCCGGATAGTCAAGCAGTGCCTGACGAAAACCGCGGGGGGAATGGATTTCCGCCTCGAGAAATTGCTCAGGTGAAGGGATTCCTTTGCTCTTCAACAGAGCAACTTCTTCCTTTTTGCGTGCTACAATGGTATCAAGTATCATTCTTTTGTCTTTTTTTGCAGCCTACTAGAAAGGGCCACCAGCGCCTCCAGTTTTTCATATGCTCTGCCGGAATCTATCACCCGGGCAGCAAGCTCGACGCTTTGCTTCAAAGTGTCGCACTGACCGGCGGCCATCAACGCCGCGCCACTGTTGATAAGGACCATATCTCTTTTCGCCCCCGTCTCTCCTTTGAGTATTGCATGCAACTGTGCCGCCGACTCATCCGCTGTCTCACCGCCCTTAAGCTGATCAAGGGTGGTACGGGGCAAGCCGACATCTTCCGGTGTAAGGCTATAGTTTACAACACTGCCGTTGTGCCATTCAGAAACACGGGTTGCGCCGGTCACCGTCAACTCATCGAGGTTACCCTCACCGTGGACAACCAGGGCTCTTTTTGTCCCCAGACGGCCAAGAACTTCAGCCAGAGGTTCGGTCAGATCCCTGGAAAAAACACCCAGCACCTGTACATTTGCCCCGGCAGGGTTGGTCAGCGGACCGAGTATATTAAAAATGGTTCGCACCCCTATCTCCTTTCGAGCGCCTATGGCGTACTTCATGGCGCCGTGCAGTGCCGGAGCGAAGAGAAAGCCTATACCAAGCTCTTGCACACAACGAGAAATTTCATCGGGGGGCAGGCTGAGAACAACACCGGCGGCCTCAAGCACATCGGCACTGCCGCATTTGCTGGAAATGGATCGATTACCGTGCTTGGCCACCGTTATTCCAGCCCCGGCAACGACAAAAGCCGAGGTGGTTGAAACATTAAATGTTCCGGAGCTGTCCCCTCCGGTGCCGCAGGTGTCCACCAC
>JBHEOR010000149.1:0-512 GCA_046260685.1 Desulfopila sp. | reverse complement strand
TCCCGCCACTGCCGGTATCTACTCCGGAATCTATGCGGGTGGCCTTCTGCCGCATAACTCGGACGGCTCCGGTTATTTCCTCAACGGTCTCTCCCTTTATACGCAGTGCGGTAATGAATGCGCCGATCTGGGCCGGCGTCGCCGCCCCGGTCATGATCTCATTCATCACCGCCACCATCTGCTCTTCATCTAAACTCTTGCCCTCGATAACATGAGCGATGGCCTGCTTTGTATCCATATGCATCTCGCTACTCCTTCCCGATACCCCGTGCCGTCCTATACCATCAAGGTGAAGCGGTTCTTGCGGTACCCTGAAAATATTTATTCCCTGATGGTGCTCTGCGCCTTGGTTATCATCCGCGGATAGTCCTCGGAGGTGAAATTCTCCAGGAGTTGAATTCCTGCCGGCGTCATAATGGATTCCGGATGGAACTGCACCCCTTCGACAGGCAAACGTTTATGACGCAGTCCCATTAATTCGCCCTGCTCCGTCCTGGCAGTGACCTGCAGAC
>JBHEOR010000148.1:0-6773 GCA_046260685.1 Desulfopila sp. | reverse complement strand
TGGCCACCCTCATCCAGAAGCAAGAGATGGATATGATTGGAAGTGATTATCCAATCGAAGACGTCAAGATCATAGCGTAATTTTGCCTCGCGGCGCCATTTTGTCCATGTTCCACGATCTTTCACCAATTTGAGGAGAAAATCTCTTTTGTGGCATCGATGTCCGTAACTACAGGTCAAAGCGAATACCACAGCTGATGTGGCGTGAGTGTATCAAAAAGGTATGGGAGGTCGATCCCCCTGCTTGCCCCAAGTGCACTGGTGAAATGCGCATCATCAGTTTAATCTACAAAGAACTAATGATAAAAAAGATTCTCACCCATCTGCATATCTTCGAAGAGAAGGAAAACCAGCGGGCACCGCCTGGAGCCGCTCCCGAATATATGGAGTATGCCGAAATTGTACCGTATGATGACGGCTGGCCAGGTTATGATGAGCCGGTTTTTAATTTTTAAAAATCTCTAGGACCGCGAATGGATGCGTTTGTCCAGAATTGGATGGAAGAGTGGTAAAAAGATAGCTTTTCCCTCGAATTCGCTGAGCAATTCCCTGGGGAATACAAAATTTCTTGAAAATACGGTTGGAAAAGGATAGGTTGTTTGCTGCTTGTGGCAGCTGGAGATGAATTTGCCGAAAAGTTAGGGCTTTCTTAAAAAGCGATTTCCTATCACCGGTGCTGCTAAACGGTTACGCGACATCAAACACAAAAAAGGTCACAAAATGAAAGTCATAAATTGGATAAATGACAATACAACCATACTGATACTAATCGACATTGCTATTGCTTTTGTATTGGGCATATTTTATCCGGATATCTTTGCTCATCTTGGAAAATACGCAATAATAGCTGCATTCATCATGATCTACCCAATAATGATCAACACAGACCTAAGAAGCGTCAAAGAAAGTATTCATAGTAAAAAATTCATATCACTTTCTTTGGTATTCCATTTTGTTATCTCACCATTGCTCTTGTTTTTGATTTTGACATTAATGGTCAATGACCCCTCGATCTCTGCTGGATTATTGTTTATTGCTATTATGCCTGCCTCCGGGATGGCAGTCGTCTGGACTACCCTCAAAGAAGGCACAACCCAGCTTGCAATTGTCGTCCTTGCGGTTTCTACTATTTTGGCAATAGTGGTTGTCCCTCTTGGAGCTTACTTCATTGTGGGAAATCTCGTCGAAATCCCTATAGACATTTTTATCAAGTCTATTTTGATACTCTTGATTTTACCAGTCACCCTTGGTTATTTGACAAGGATCACCATCATTAAATTCAAGGGTAAAGAGAAGTTTACCGAAGCAAAGCCATATATAAAAACGATTTCTATTTTTGGACTTTTAACCATAGTTTCCATTGCCTTTGGAAAGGAAGGACAGACTCTTCTTTCAAAACCATTACTGGCCGTAGAAACTGTCTTACCCATGATACTGTTTTACGCATTGGGATTCGCCTTGATGACATGGGTTGGAATAAAAGCAGGATTTTCCAAGCAAGATATAATTGCTCTAAACTACAGCTCCTTAACCAAAAACCGTTCTATGGCCTTGGCTATCGCAATTGTTGCGCTAAACCCCTTGTCTGTGACAGCAATTGCTCTGGCCGGTGTTCTTGCTCAACTTCCAATGATAATTGTCTATGGGAAATTTGTAGATAAAATACTCAGCAAACATTTCCTCTGAGGCCGCCTGCAAGTGATTGTGCAGACCCTGACTACCGGCTCAGATCACTGCCGCTAACAAATTTAGACTCAGCTGACGCGAGATATAGAACACCGTCGGCAATATCATCAGGCTCGCCGACATGTCCAATGGGATGACGGCTATCAAGCTGATCTCTGAATGCCTCAGCTCCCTCGGGTGAATCCTTTGCCAGTCCTTCTACCAGAGGTGTCCATATAAATCCCGGGTGGATGGAATTAACTCTAATATTGTCCTTTGCATAAATTAGAGCATCATTCTTGCTCATCAGCCGAACGGCTCCTTTGGTTGCATGATATGGCGGCAAGTCCGCTGCTCCTACAAGTCCATAAATAGAAGACATATTGATAATGCTTCCAGCACCAGATTCTTTCATGAATGGAATGGAATGTTGTGTTCAACAGAAAGAGGCGACAATGCAGAGAGAGCCGTAATTCGTCCGCAAGAGAATACCGACAGAGACGGAGATGATCCATTGTCGTCGGGATATGGTTCTGTAGTATCGGTTTATGCGGCCCCGGCAGTAGATAACGGAGTATTACAGTTGCAGGAATGGGGGCAAGGTGGAAGGGTCATTATGTCAGTAAATTTCAGTCTTTTACCAGAGGCAGGGAGCCGCGATCGCTAACGACCAGGGATGTGAAGAAGTTTCTTACCTATCTTGCGGTGGATTTTTTGTTTGCCTATTATGGATTTATTCACCATTATTGTTGTGAGGAATGGTACAGATGGATAACATTGATTTTTAAAGCCAGGGTAGACATCTCCCTGCTTTCTTGGCAGAGTATCGTTCCAGTACTTGAATTCTGCAGGAAAGCGGGAAAATCCAAGCGTATGAGGGTGAGCGTGGGTATGAGTGATAGCAGTAAATCTTCTAGTAGTTCTGGCAGTAACTCCAATGGTATTTCCAGGAGCGGCTCCGACATAAGCAACAGTGTTGTGAACAACCAGCACGGTGCCAGTGGTATCGATTCGGATGCCCTGAGGGTCAATTTGCAGGAAACGGCGGGCGAGGTGGTTATTGCGGCTGAACTTCGGCCGCTGCTTGATATCTTCCAGAGGTTCAAGGGGATCCATTCCAGCCTGGAGAGCCTGCTCTATGAGGTCTGCCATCCGTTTCGCAACTGGAGCCTGATTATCCCCCATCTGCGCAGTTTCGTTTTGCGCAACTGCAACCATTTTGTGCGCCATGAAGATGGCCCGCGGGCTATACACCTGGTGGCCCAGATATTTTTCGAGGCGATTAAGGATTCGGGCAAAAACAGTGCGCTGCTGGTGCAGATAATTGAGGCCAAGCTGGCTTGGATCGAAAAAATCATCCAGCTTCTCGATGGCGAAACCCTGGCGCGCTATGAGGATGTGCTCAATGAGCTCTTTGAGTGGCTGCACAATCTCGAAGACGGGGAAAGCCCGGTCATGCTCCATATTGTCCAGGGACAGCATCCCATCAAACGGCTGGCCACGGCCTTGTATGCCACCTGCGGCGCAAAAGATGACGGTTTTGACTGTTATCCCCTGGCCTCCTTGATGCGCACGGTGCTGAAGAAAAATTATGCCTACTGGCTCAGTGAAAATGATCCCATGGAGTGGTTCCTTGAGCGCAGCGGTGTTGCCGCGGCTGATTTTCAGTCGGAGGAGCTGTTCGATGCCATCAGCCATAGAGCCATTGCAGAATATAGAGAAGCTCTGCTGGCAATAGATATCGAAGAGGACAGCTGTGCCGGATTGTCCAGGATCCTCGAGCTGCCGGCGCATGTCGATATTGTCCGTTTTTATAAGCACATCCCCGTCAAACTGGCGCAATCGGCGGATATCGAAGGCCATGGCAAAACAGATGAGACAGCCGGGCCTCTGGCGGAAAACTGGAAGCTTCTTTTCCTCTTTAAAATAATGGACACCGAGGGGCTTTATCTGATCCATGAGGAGTCACTGCGGGAGATCAACCGTTCCCTGGTGCAGCTTGTGCGGCAACAGAGCTTCGAAGAAATCGAGGAGTTTCTGCTCACCACCTTCCAGCTGCTCAAGGCCAATGTCAGCAAATACCCCCACACGTCGCTGCAGTGCATTCAGGTACTCGGCGGTGAGGTTTTTAACCGGGGTAACAGCCGTATGGTCGAGGCCTTCTTGTTTTCCGTGGTGCGTTTTGGTTTCCAGTATGCCAATGTCATCGGTGTGGACGAGGACTGGCAGCCGCTCACCAATCCGGCGCATCTGAGTAATATCCGGGTCTGGCTCAAACTGATTGAACAGGAGCCCAAGTGGTGTGCAACACTCTTTTCGGCTCTGATAATCAATCTCAAGCTGACCGGCACGTGTATCAAGGATACCGATTTATTCCAGCGTGATATTTCCGAGCTGCTCAACCATCCCATCGAGCCCATCTATAACCTTGCCAAGCAGTTCACCAAACTGATGCCCGTTTTTTTTAATGAGATCGGAGCAGAGGGTGAATTGCGCGATGTCTCCACAGAACTGGACGAGCTGCATAAGCGCGGCGATGTGCTTATCCATTTTCTCCGCAAACAGAGCCATGTGGAAAGCTCCAATCTTATTGTCAATTTTATCAAGGCCATTTTCAATTTCTGGAAGACAAAAGACAAAGAGCCGCTCAAATCGTATCTTCCCGAAGAGGTTTACGACCAGGTGACGGAGTCGGGGAAATATGTCGGTGAGCAGCACCGTTTGGTGACGCGGATAATACATGAGTCCGAATACGACAGCATCGACTCCATGCTTGACTGGGAAAGCGACAGTTGCCGGCGGTATTTAGACCGGCAAAGTGATGTGGAAGAGCGGGAAAGGCGGCGCTTTGAACTCCTTCTCCATATGTATAAGCTGCTTGATAAAAAATATAATCTCGGCTTTCAGGAATTGCGCTCCGAGCTCGAACAGGCCGCGCGTGACGGCATCAATGGCATGGATACCCTGATTGATGAGCTGGAGAACCATGATACGGTCTCCGGTCTGAAAGCATTGCTCGGTCGTCTGGAAACGCTTAAAGAGATAATTGTATCCAAAGAGCGGTTCGAGGCCCAGGAAGACATTTATTACAAGCGCCATATTGCCGTTGATATTCCCTCGGTGTACGGCAGGTATCGGGAGCGTAAGTTCGACAGTCTCAGCCTGACGTTCCGGCTGGAGAACCTCGCCAATATCTACCTTGAAAACCTGGCCGAGACGGTGCATCTCAGCTTTATCACCCAGGCGACGCTCTATCGGGTTGTGACCTGTATCGATCTCTATCTGCGCGCCCTGCGTATCGACGGCATCAGCTCGAGGAGGCTCGATATCTATCTTACCTTGCTCAAGAATTCCTTGAAGGTGCGGCGCTTTTCCTATACCCAGTACCTCGATATCTTCCGCGGCATGGCCGAAGGCGTCAAGGATATTATTTACAGCTTTTATACCAATATCCATCAGAACAACCTCTCCATCATCATTCCACAGATCAGTGAAGATGACCTGCTGACCCCCTATAAATCAAAGTTTGATAAAAACGATAAGGTCTCCACCCTGCACAGGCTGTCCGAGGCCTTTTTCCGCGATTTGATCGCTTCTACCTTTGGTTTGCAGCATCTAGATAATTTTATTATCCGCATCTTGCAGACCCTGGAGAGCCAAAAGAATATTCTCGACAAGGAAGGAATCGACCTGCTCATGACCTACAATCCGGAAAAAGCCATTTCTTCGCTCTACAAGGTCAATCCCTATACCAACAACCTTATCCACCTGGGCAACAAGGGCTTTAACCTGCTCAACCTCATCAACGACAATAAGCCTGTCCCCACTGCCTTTGTTATAACCACCGAAGTGTTTCGCTGCCGTGATGTGGTCTTTGGTTTTTCCAAGGCCAGAGAGGAGTTCATGGCACGGGTCCGGGGCTCGCTCACCGAAATCGAGCAGCGCACCGGCAAGGTCTACGGCAGTCCCGACAAACCGTTGCTGCTCTCCGTGCGCAGCGGCGGTGCCATATCCATGCCCGGCATGATGGCGACAATTCATAATGTCGGCTTTAACGAGGATCTCATTGAGGAGCATATAAAAGAGCATGGCAATGAATACCTGTGCTGGGATAACTATCGCCGTTTCGTCCAGTCCTGGGCCATGATCTCCGGCATGAAGCGTGAAGATTTTCAGAGTCTGATGGATGATGCCAAGCTCAGGTACCAGGTTAAGCTCAAGCGGGAGTTTTCTCCGGAGCAGATGCGGGAGCTGGCACTGGCCTATCAGAGACTGGTGCGCCAGCGGGGCTATGGTATTCCGGAAGACCCCTGGCTCCAGTTGGTCGGCGCCATAGAGAGGGTGCTCGATTCCTGGGAGACGCGCAAGGCCAATGAGTATCGCAAGGTCATGGATGTTTCCAATTCATGGGGGACTGCGGTTATTGTACAGGAGATGGTTTTCGGTAACCGCTCCGGCAATGCCGGATCCGGCGTGCTCTTCACCTCCCATCCCTATCGCAAGGTGCAGCGCGTGGCGCTGTGGGGGGATTACGCCTATGGCGATCAGGGAGAGGACATTGTCTCCGGTCTGGTCACCAGCCGTGCCATATCGGTGGAACAGGCGGAGCTTGACGGCCGGGCCATGGAAGAGACCCTGGAAAAGCGCTTTCCCGAAATTTATCATCAACTGCTGCTCATCTCCCGTGATCTTGTCTACGAAAAGCGCTGGAATCCCCAGGAAATTGAGTTTACCTTCGAGGGGCCCTCGCCCGATGATCTCTACCTTCTGCAGACGCGCGACATGATTACGATCAAGAAAAAAGAAAGGCTTGATGTCTTTGCCGATTCCACCGATATCAACGCTTCGTTACTGGGCAAGGGTGTCGGGGTTTCGGGCTCGGCGCTTTCGGGAAAGGCGGTGTTTTCCGAAGAGAATATCCGCGAGTTGCGGCACAGGGAGCCGCACAGCAGGCTGATTCTTTTCCGCCAGGATACTGTGCCCGAAGATGTCAAGGTGATCAATATGGCGGATGGCCTTATCACCTCGCGCGGCGGTCAGACATCGCATGCCTCGGTGGTTGCCGTCCGCCTGGAAAAGACCTGTGTTGTAGGCTGCAAACACCTGAAG
>JBHEOR010000147.1:6514-6785 GCA_046260685.1 Desulfopila sp. | reverse complement strand
CTGCTGGCCTTTATACATCCAGGCTCTTCACTGCTTGATATTGCCTGGCGTCTTGCGCTGCTGGGATGCGGCCAATCTATCTTTCTCTCGCCCAACAGTGCCTCGGTACTCTCCCGGGTCAATGTCGAGGATACGGGCGTTACCGCGGGCATGCTTGCCACCTGCCGCAACCTCGGCATGCTCAGCGGTGTTGCCCTGGTCAGCCTGCTGTTTAGTTTCTTTTTTAGCCGAATATCCGGCGGGGCAACCCTGCAGAGCTATTCACCCGAGC
>JBHEOR010000147.1:0-6504 GCA_046260685.1 Desulfopila sp. | reverse complement strand
GTCCATTTTGTTGATGCCTTTCGGGTAACGTTGTTGATTGGCGCCGCAATAGCATTTGTTTCCGCGGCCCTATCGTTGGCGCGAAAATGATTGTTGGCACGAAAATAATTGTTGGCGCGAAAAGGCTCCCGCTGATATCGCCCCCCTGTGGGCTTCCGCTGTGTCCTCCGCTGTGGCCAAACCATCAATAGGCCTGTCCGGGGAAATGAAGGGCAATCTCCAGTCCCTTGCCGCTGATTTCCCGAACCGTAAAAACGGCATCATGCAGATCGAGAACCTGCTCGACAAATGTAAGACCAAGACCGGAACCGTAGGTCCTTGTGGTATCTGCAGAGTCGGTTGCACGCCGGGTAAAGCTTTCCATGGAAATATCCCCTGTATCGGTAATGGTAAGGGTAGTGTCTTGCGCACCGCGATAGAGTGAGACACTCAGCGTGCCGCCGCCGTGCATGGATTCAATGGAGGTTCGAATGAGCTGATTCAGGGCCGTTTTTATTTTTTTGGCATCGATATTGATAACGATATCTTCCTGCTTGAAATCGAGTTCGACGGTAATACCGTTTTTTCGAAATTCCGTGTAAAAGAGTGCCAGGCTCTCCTTGATCAGCGCGGTAAAGTAGGTGGGTTCGGGCTGCAGCACAATATCTTCTGCAAATTGAAAAATATTGGTGAGTGTCTTCTCTATTTTGGCGCTCTCCTCCGCCATGATTTCCAGGTAACGCTTGGTCGAATCTTCCTGGGGACGCCTGAGTAAAAGTCTGGCCGTTCCCCCGATGGAGGTGAGGGGGTTGCGGATTTCATGGAACAGCCGTGCCGAGATATAGCCGATGGTGGAGTAGCGCTCTGTTTCCATGAGCATGTCCTTGTTTTCCTCAAGTTCCCTGGTAACAAGTTCAAGCTCTTCGATTTTATTGCTCATGTCGCGGTATAAGTGACTGTGCTCGATTGCCAGACTGGCCTGGCTGGCAAAAATTTCCAGGGCTTCGATATCATCGCCGGTGATCTCGGTCCCAATGACGAAATTATCGGCCAGTATGACGCCCAGTGATTGACTTGGCGAAAAAAGCGGTACCACAACAAAGTCGTCGTGGTTGAGCATATCGCTGAGATCTCCTGGAATGTCAACGTTATCTGCTTGGCCGTGACAGACGTGGATGGATTTTCGATGCAGGCTTGCATGAATAAGGATATGGCTGCTGTTGTCGGCCTCGACATGCAGGGTCTGGGCAGTGCGGTTGATGTCGGTGTCTGTGTGGATACCCTGCTCGGCAATGGTGGCAAAAATGGTCTGCAGGTCGAGATTGTTCTTGCGGATATTGCTCCATACATCGCCTGCTTCCTCTCTGCTTGACGGGCCGACGCCGTACTTCCCCAGAAGAGCGGTTTGATCTTCGTTATAGAGTGCCAGAAAGGCCCTGTTGAATTTGAGCCCCTCCTCCGAGGTGATTCCGGCCAGAATAGTTTGCAGGACCGAGTCAAGCTCAAGGGCGTTGAGATAGGCGTTGTTCATCTTGAAATTGAGATTATGAAGGAACTGCATGCGGAAATTGGTTTGCTGGAGCTGCTTTTGAAACTGCCTGTTGTCCATGGCCAGGCGACGCTTTTTCAGGGTCTGGTGGAGGGTGTGTTTGAACGTTTCAGCCATGAGGGGCTTGGTGAGATAGTCATCGGCACCGGCTCGCAGACAGTCCATGGCCATTTCGACATCGATGGTTCCGGTGACCATGATGATGCCGAGATCGGGGTTGTGTGGGGCGATTTCGGTGAGAATCTCACGTCCGCTCTTTCCCGGCAGACCGATATCCAAAAGAACCAGTGCGACGTTATGGCGATGGAAAATATCCCAGAACTCTTCAGCGTTTGCCGCCGCAGCAAGGTGGATCTCCTCCCCGGCAAGGTAGGTTTTGAGCAACAGCAGGATCTCGGGAGAATCGTCGACGATGACAATTATTTCTTGAGGAGAAAGAAGATCTTTGAATGAATCATGCTGCCTGCTCGTGAACTGCTGCTGTATATCGACCATGTTCGCCTTCTATGAGAAATTGCATTGTCCTTGTCCTTGAACCATGACAGGGGCATGTAAAGGGCCATTTTTCAAAGGAGGCCAAGGATTTTAGGCAGTGGATTGAAAAGTACTGATGTGCTTCTACCATACTTCTGAAGCCACATCGGAACTAAACGCCATTATAGCATAAAAAAAATATTTTTTTCAATGCACACGCGCTTGCTTGAAAATTACGGCAGAGCCGTATAAGCTGGTACAGTTCGGGTGCGGCTGAAAGCGCCGGCTTGATATTGGAGGCGAAAGTGCAGCGCATACCACGAAAAGAGGTGTAATATGTTGGTGGTAAAATAGATGGATCGCTATTTTGGGGAAAAGGGGCGCCTTGCCGACATGCTTGAAAATTTTCAGGTACGGGCCGGGCAGCTGGAAATGGCACGGGCAATAGAGGGTATGCTCAAGAACAGTGACCGTCAAGGGGAAGGTGCCGACGTATTACTGGTGGAAGCCGAAACCGGCATTGGCAAGTCGCTGGCCTATCTGCTCCCGGCTGTACTGTCGAACAGGCGCCTGGTGGTGTCAACGGCCACCATTACCCTGCAGGACCAGATACTGAAAAAGGAAATTCCGCTTATCGAATGTCTGGTCGACCGGCAAATTGCTACGGTCTGCATCAAGGGCCGTCAGAATTATCTGTGTTATTACAGGTGGTACCAGTATCGAAGCTCTGCCGGCCTGTCCTTGATCGACGACCAGTGGTGCGATACAATCGATGAATGGCTGCGAACCACCGAAACCGGTGACAGGGCGGAGCTGGGGTGGCTGCCCGATCGTTCTCCCCTGTGGCCCAAAATATCGGCACAGTCGCATCAATGCCTTGGCGCTGATTGTCCCGAGTCGGCATCCTGCTTTATCAATGAACTGCGTAGAAAAGCCGGAGCCGCCCGACTGCTGATTGTCAACCACCACCTCTTTTTTTCCGATCTTGCCTTGAAAAAGGCAGGCTACGGCGAGATACTGCCGCGCTATGAAGGAGTGATTTTTGATGAGGCCCATCATCTTGAAAATGTGGCGTCGACGTTTTTCGGCAAGAGTTTCAGCCAGTATCAGATGATTGACCTGGTCGGGGATGTGGAACGTCAGGCGGAGGTTGATCTGCCGCCCTCCATGGCCGATAAAATCATAACCTCGGTCAGGGGATTACGACAACGGGTTGATCGATTCGGCGATATTTTTCCCGTGGCGCGCGGCCGCTATCCGCTCCTTGAGCTGATCGAGCACAAAAAAGAATGGTACGATGAAATCAAACATGTTTCTTCCGGCATTGAGCGCATTATTGCCGAGCTTGAAGCGTTCGAAAACTACGGTGAAGGATGGCGGACGCTTATCAAACGAGCAGAGGAGCTGCATGCCAATCTCATCGAGATAGCCCTTCCGGATGTGGTTATGGAACAGGGCAGGCATGTGCACTGGTATGAAAGAAGGGAACGTTCCGTTTCACTTTCGGCAACGCCGGTACATGTGGCCGATAATCTCAGGGAGGTACTCTATCCCAATGTCGATATCTGTATACTGACCTCGGCAACGTTGACGACGGGCGGAAATTTCGCCTACGTCTGCGAGCGCTTGGGGTTGTCGAATGAGGTGCGTACCCTGCGGCTGCCTTCTCCTTTTGATTATGGCGGGAGAACCCGGCTTTATATTCCGGAAAATGGTTTTCCTCTGCCTTCCGATGCGGTATACAGTACACAGTTGTGCCGCAGGATCAATGATCTTGTCACCATCACCAGGGGAAGGGCGCTGGTGCTGTGCACAAGTTTCAAGGCCATGGCGGAGGTGGCCGAGTATCTCGAGGCAAATCTTTGTCATCCCGTTCTGGTGCAGGGGCGGGCCTCGCGGCATGCACTGCTGCAGCAGTTCCGTCAGGTGAGGGAGTCGGTACTGGTTGCCGTGGCAAGCTTCTGGGAAGGCGTCGATGTGCCGGGGCAGTCTCTGAGCTGTGTGGTCATCGACAAGCTGCCCTTTGAGGTTCCCAGCGACCCTGTGTTGCAGGCACGTATCGCCACTATCCGGGAATCGGGTGGCAACCCATTTTTCGATTTCCAGGTCCCGCGGGCCATTTTGACATTGAAGCAGGGGGTTGGCCGGTTGATGCGTGCCGGTGAGGACCACGGTATCATTGCCGTCATGGATGGCCGGTTGTACGCCAAAGGATACGGCAGAACATTTATTGCCTCGCTGCCGCCCTCCCCGGTTGTACGAAATCTGGAAGAGGTCGGTGCGTTTCTGCAATCTTTGGAGTGAGCCGGACTCAGGGGAACTATATGTATAACATCAACACCTTATTATATCTTGTCGAAGACGATATCCAGCACATAAATGCCACTATGGTCAAGGATATCAGCATGCTGGAGCAGCGCTTTGAAAGCCGTCTGATCGAGATTTTACGGTATGGCCTGCTGGAGGGTGGCAAGAGATTCCGACCGCTGCTGGCGGTTCTTGCTTCGCGGCTTTGCGGTGGCTGCTCAACGCCGCAAATCTATCAGCTGGCCATTGCCTTTGAATACCTTCATGTTGCCACCCTGTTTCATGATGATGTCATTGATCAAGCCCAAAACCGCCGTGGCAAGGCTTCCGTACATGCAGCCTATGGCCTGGAGGCGGCCATTCTGGCGGGCGATTTTCTCCATGCCCGTTCCATGGAAATTATCGGTACACTGGGAGGGACTGCATGTCTTGAGGTTTTTTGTCAAGCCACTGCGGCGTTGGTTGACGGGGAGTTTCTTCAGTTGCGCAATGCCCGCAACTACAACCAGTCGGAACGGGAGTATTATACAACAATTGAGGGAAAAACCGCACAGTTGATCTCCGCGGCCACCGAGATAGGTGCAATCCACAGTGGTGCCGGCAAGAGTCGGCGCAAGGCCATGGTGGGATATGGCCGTAATCTCGGATTTGCTTTCCAGATCGTCGATGATCTGCTGGATTATCTTGGAGATGAGTATGAAACAGGTAAAACGGTGGGCAATGATCTGGCGGAAGGGAAAATGACATTGCCGTTGATTCTGAGTCTCAACAGCGCCGAACAGCAAGAGCAGCAGAAGCTGCGGAAAATTTTACAAGATGGTGATGTACGCCGTCATTCTTTTGCCACGGTATTTGAGCTTATTACCAAATATGATGGATTTAACGATGCAAGGAAGCAGGCGGAGAATTGTATTGGTGATGCCCTGGCCCAGTTGAAGATCTTTGATGACAACAATAAAGATGTCGAGGCACTGAAGGGGTTGGCGCAATATGCTCTGCACAGGAAAAAGTAGGCGCTTCCGATATGATAAATGGTGTTTTTTTATATACTAGTAGATTGCCGGCTGTGATCCAGGAGCCTTCGCATGTTGTCTTTCATGGGACGCCGTAAACCCGTCCCTGGGGGCTTAGCTGCAGCCGTCCAGGCTGCAGATACCCATGAAAAACAACATGCGAAGGCTCCTTCCCTTCAGGTGCTTCGAGCTGAGCTTTGTGGGTAATCAAATTATAATATGTGGATGATCAGGGATGGTTAGGTAAATAATATGGTAACAAATAGACGAACCACCAAAAAACGTAAAACCACCAGGAAAAAGAAGCCCCTGCTTTCCCGGCTCAATGTTAAAGCGCTGCTCTCCACCATGGCGCTCACGGCATTTTTGTTTTTTTCCCTGGGGGTTCTTGTCTATGTTGTCTTCTTAAACAGGGTTCCTGTTGTTTGATGATTCATTAATGGCCACGTTGAAAAATGGCCCTTCTCTCCAATCTCTTCGTTGCGCGAGAAAATTTTATCCTCGAAATATTAATTATATGTCTCCGGTAAAATTCCCTCACGCGCCTCGACCTTGGAGAAAAAATCTCATTTTTCAAGGGAGCCTAATGCTTGAAGGAACGCTGTCCGGTAAACATCATGGCAACCTGGGGATCGGCCTGGTTGCAGGCCTCGATGGTTTCGAAATCACGCATGGAGCCGCCGGCCTGGAGGATAGCCGAAATACCCTGGCGAATGCCGACATCGGCTCCGTCGCGGAAGGGAAAGAAGGCATCGGATATCATCACCGCATCGTTGAGGTTGGCGCGGTCTCTTTTGACCTGGGCATCGATTTCCTCTTTTTCCGTTGCTGATCGCTGCCCCTGGAGTATGGCCAGTTCGAGGTCGGCATAGGAGAGCGTGAAACGGTCAAAACAAAGCATATCGGCGTATTTGATATATGCTTTGTGGACCGCAATCTCGGCGACCCCGACCCGGTCCTGCTCGCCGGTGCCGATGCCTACGGTGGCGCCGTCCTTGATATAGAGCACCGAGTTAGAGGTGACCCCATGTTCAATTGCCCAGCCGAAAATCATATCATCTATTTCCCTGGTATTCGGCTGACGCCGGCAGGTATACTCCCGGCCTTTCCATGTTGCCCGGGCCGGCTGCATATCATTGATGGAACGGATAGAATTGATCGCCGACTGCTGGACAATAATAC
>JBHEOR010000146.1:610-6807 GCA_046260685.1 Desulfopila sp. | reverse complement strand
CAATTGATTTAAACCGCCCTTGCAGTAAGTGGCCGCTTCGCTTGCGTTTGGCATTGATGTAGGTCGTATACGAGCTGTTGAGATAATGCATCACCCTGCTCAGGCGCGGGTGCGGTGGCTTGTGGAACAAATACCCTTAAATATTAAAAGCTTCGGCGACAAATAAACATTCTTGACAACGATGACCGTTCAAGTGATTATCCGCTGTATGCCGCCTGCAGGAAGTTTCCGACAATAGCAGCCCCGGAGAAATCCGGGGGCGCAATGCGATGGATCCTCGGGCTGGCGCTTCCCTCTCCTGGGCTGGTCGGACGACCTGTCTGCCGAAGAGACAGGATCTGCCATGAACCCGGATCAATACCATCGAGTGCTGATCTTCGGGATGGAGATTAGCATTTCTGCATTGAGTTAGAGGAAGTACACATGCGGCACCTGAGCCTGAAAACCAAGATGGCCGGTCTCGTCTCCCTGCTGGTGGCCGGAATCCTTTTGGTGACCGCATTTCTGGTTGACGGCTATTTTGAAAAAAATTTCCGGGAATCGATTGCTAATCACCAGTTTTCTCTGGTTTCGGCTATGGCGGCGGAGATTGACAGCAAGATTCTTGCCGCACAGGATCAGATCGTGGCTGTTGCCGGGGGAGTCACCCGGGAAATGTTGGCCAACCTGAGCCTGATGGAAAAATACCTGACCAGTCAGGCGGCCGTCCTGCAGACCTTCGACAACGGCATCTTCCTTTTCTCCGCGACGGGAAGGATGTTGACCGGTACCGGGATGGAACCCCACATGTGGGGCAGAGACTATTCCAACCGGGAGTATTATCAGGAGGCTATACACACCGGTAAGCCTTATATCTCCAAACCCTTCCTCTCCAGCCAGGCGCACGGCCATCCGATCATCATGTTGACGGCTCCCATCGTGGGCGCGGACGGAAAAATGGTGGCACTGCTGGTAGGAAGTCTCGACCTGCTCGGGAAAAACTTTCTGTCCAGGCTCATTGAACTAAAGGTCGGGGAAAAAGGATATCTTTACCTGTTCAACAGCGATCGCACCATGATCCTGCATCCAGACCCCAGCCGCATTCTGGCCAACGACGTGCCGGTGGGGGCCAACCGGCTGTTCGATCTGGCTATCGAGGGTTTCGACGGCTCCGGTGAGACGGTCAACTCCCGCGGCCTGCACGCATTTGCTTCCTTCAAGCAGTTGCAGAGCACCGACTGGATTCTCGCCGTGAACTACCCCCTGGCAGAGGCATACGCTCCGATCACCCAGGCCCGGCGGTATTTTCTGGCCGGTCTGGCGGGGTTGCTCGCCCTGTCGATTCTGAGCGTCTGGCTGTTCATGGGGCGGCTGACCCGCCCGCTGTTGCAAATCACCGCGAGTGCGCGAGCAATCGGCGAAGGGGAGGAAGAGTTCGAACCGCTGCCGGTGGTGGCCGGCGACGAAATCGGCGTTCTGGCCAGCGCCTTCAATCGCATGATGGCAGTAATCGAACAGCAGCAGGAGGCCATTCGTGAGCAGAAGGAGTTTGCCGAAAATCTGCTGGAGCATGCTGCCGCTCCGATCTTCGTCATCGATGCGGAACACCGGGTGGTCATCTGGAACCGGGCCTGCGAAGAACTCACCGGCATTCGAGCGGCGGAGATCAAGGGGACGGATGGGCACTGGCGGGCCTTTTACGAGCAGCCTCGTCACTGCCTGGCCGATTTTGCGGTGGGTGCCCAGACGGAGGGGTTGACGGCCGGTTATGAACAGCATGAGCGCTCGACCCTGGTTCAGGAAGGATTGCGGGCCGAGGGATGGCTGCTTATGGCCAACGGTCGCCGACACTACCTGAGTTTCAATGCGGCTCCCATCCGCAACAAACAGGGAGAAATCGTTGCCGCCATCGAGACCCTGGAAGACCTCACCGAGCGTAAGGAGGCGGAAAAGCGGCTGGAGCAGATGGCCCATTTCGATACTGTGACTAATCTGCCCAACCGTACCCTTTTCTTCGATCGACTGGAGCAGGGAATGGCTGCGGCTGTCCGTTACGGCCATATTCTGGGTTTGCTCTACCTCGACCTGGACGACTTCAAACAGGTCAACGACTGCGCCGGCCACGATGCCGGCGACCAGTTGCTGGCCGCAGTGGCGCGGCGGCTGGAAACATGTGTACGGCGCAGCGACACGGTGGCCCGCGTCGGCGGCGACGAGTTCACCGTTATCCTGACGCAGGTGGCCGGTGCAGCCGAGGCGGAAATGGTCGCAGCCCATATTGTCGAAGCCCTGGCCGCTCCCTTTAGTCTGGGCGAGCGCCGGTTCACCCTCGGTGTCAGTATCGGCATCAGCCTCTGTCCGGCAAACGGGGACGACGCCGACTCCCTGGTCAAACAGGCCGACACCGCCATGTACCGGGTCAAGGAGGTGAGTAAAAACAGTTACGGCTTCTATATGGAAGAGAGCGCGAGTGGCGGCGCAACAAGAAGCCACATGTGAGTGAAAGTCCGAAATCCAGAGGGACTAAGGGGAAATATTTACTGAATATAAATATATGCGGGTCGGACCTGACATCGTAAATATAACCAGCCGTTTTTTAGTAGTTTTTTAAACTCTCTTAGGCCGAATCCGCTTTTAGAGGTCTCTTTTTGAATTCGAAAAGGGAATGGTAAGCTACAACTTCTTCCCTCAGGAAGCATGTCTTCTCATCTTCGAGGATTCGCGACGCTTGACCATCGATTTCCAGGGAGGCCTTAACTCTATCCTCTATCCACAAAAACTCGGTGACCGACGGCGACACTTCCACTCCATCGTTCATCCCTTGCCCCAGCCTTCGCTCAGGTCTTTCGTCGTTATCAGCCTGAGCTGATGTTTCCCCCCGGTTTGTCATACCCCCTCACAAATTCTACCGTTGAACGAAAAACGCCACCGACCGGCTTGATGCCGATACGGTGGCGTTTGATAGTCACTGTGATGTTCCCCTCATGTTCAGCCCCCTGAAAATGTCATTCGTCTTTGATACCTTATCAGCGAGCAGGTGTCAAATTTTCCGGAGGCTTGTTGACCTTCTGGAGTCCCGCCTCCGCGGGAATGACGGTAGCAAAACAACATCTGTCTCTTCCCGCCGATACGGGCCTTGACCTCCGTCATGTCAATCTAAGCCCATTGTGAGCGCCAGCGAGCAGGGTGCTGTTGATTCTTCGTTGAAAAATGCGTTTCAACCTGTCAGTTCATCTGCCGGACTAATAACCCACCAGCAACTCGCGACAGAAGCCCGATCCTGACTTTTTGGAGTGTTTGCTAAAAAAGTATGGCGGCGTGCGGGCGATGCCCTGAGCGACCCTGACCTTGAACTTCCCCTTCATCAGAACCTCCCACGGATCACCATAATAGGCCCTGTTCAACCCCTGTGAGTTCCGGATTTCCATGCCGGAACTCACCCGTCCCGGAGCATTTCATTTTCAACCATGTCCATCTCCGGTCTGAAAACCTCCCAGACCCGCCGGCTCAGTTGTTCAATGTAAGCAGGATTCGTGATATCAGGCACCTTGATGTTGGGGTTGGGTAATTTTGCTACTTCGGCAGGCAAGGCATATTCAGCATCTGAGTATCCCTGCTGTTTTTCCAGCACCAGTCCGAGAATAAACGCTCGGTGTACCGCCGCGCGCAAGTCGTCCTCGGTGACCTCAAGATTGAAATCGCTGTTCAGACAATCAACCACCATCTGCGTACCGATCCCTTTGGTGATATCGAAGAACTTGCATAAGCCGATCATATCGAAACCGACGATCTGCAGCTTGTCACGGGTGATGGCGTCGACCCAGGAATCAAAATCGGTCTTGCCTTCCCGGATCAGCATACCGTAAGTGCCCATGGACATATGCCCGCCGGCGATCGCCCAGATATACCCCGGGTTGGTTTCCGGCTGATAGGCAGCAATCTCCAGCCCTTTGACGTGATAGGCGTAGTCGGTTTCGCCGGTTTTCTGCGACAAGCGCATGGAACCGATACCGATGTCGGGACAATTCCCTTTGCCGGTTTCGACAATCAGCTCACGGATTTTCTCAAAATCGCCGAAACGAACACCGTCACACAGAGGCTTATCGGGATGACGTTCGTTCCACGACAGCAGGTAAGAGAGGGTCACACCAAGGCTGATCGCGTCCATCCCCATCAGATCACAGGCCTGGATCAACCGGGCTCCCTGGCCGGGATCATGAATCCCGATATTAGTGCTGAGGAGATTGAGGGGCTCGTAGTCGAACTTGGCCAGAAATTCGCCGCGGGAACCGTTTGCCTTTTTTTCGTAGACATAATTGTGACAGGTGATGCCGCAACGCCAGCAGGCGGAGGATTCCAGATCGTACTCTTTTTCCACATTCTCACGCAGCATCCGCTCCGGCAGATCATTCCCCTGGGGGCGAAAGTTATTGATCGGCACCGCATGAAATGGCTGCATCACATCATAAGCGGCCCAGGTACCACCGCCACCGCCACGCTTGATCGGCTGCAGACGGGCAGAGCCACCCCCCCTGACCACATTGATATTGACCTTTTTAACCGCCTCGGTCAGGGGCTTTTTCTGATCGGGAGCCTGGGCCACCAGCGCCAGAATATTTTTATAACCCATGAGGCTGCCCATACCGCCGCGCCCGGCAAAACGCTGCTTGTCCTCACCGCTTTTCAACTGATTTTCCGTCGACAGAGCAATCGAACCCATCAGCACCTGCTGCCAGTTTTCGCCGGCGGGTCCGATAGCGGCAAAGTGGGCATCCTCATATTGCTGCTGCAGAGTCATGATCTTCTCATGAGTGGTCAAACCGCACAGGTGATGCGCCGGTTTCACATCAATCTGCGGACCATCTTCCGTAGCGTGAATCACCAGATAAACCGGTTCTGCCGAACGATTTTCCAGAATCAGCTCATCCAGACCGGTCCACTTGAATTTAGCCCCGAATTTGCCGCTCCCCGCCGACCAGATCGCTGCCGGCAAACCCTTGAGGGATTGTTTGAGCGGGCTGTACCCGGAGAAATAGGTCCGCATCCCGGTCATGGCGGTACTACCGGTCAGCAGACCGGTATTGATGATCAGGGGGTTTTCGTCGCAGTAGGCCTGATGAACCGGACGCTTTGCCAGCTGCCGAAAGGAGCGGCCGAAACCTCCCAGAACCTCTTCCAGATTGTTGCAGGGGACATCATCAAAAGACTGCTGTCCGGTTTCCAGGTCAATGACACAACGACGGTAGAGGATCCTGGACGGCTCTTTAACCGGATCGGTGGTCAGAATCTGCATGCGACTTTTCCTCCTCTTTAATACAATGACAATTCAAAAACTACCCTCCTTCAAGGATCGGCAATAATGCCAGGGTATCGCCATCGGCCGGCGTGCTATTCATATTGGCATGCTTTTCATTGATCAGAATAATACCCAACAACTGACGGTTCAACTGTAAATGCTCAACAATATCAGCAACACGAACCCCGGCAGCAAACTCCAGCCGCTGCTCCTTGAAACGGTCGATACGGAACACACCGTAAAGCCTGATGATCAGGTTGATTCTCGAACCCACAGTCATGCCGCCTCCGATTCTGCAGATAGCATTGGAAAAGGATACAGGAATCAAGTGTAAAAATCACAGAAATCCACCTCGCCCCCTTCGCTCCAACCAGGATCCGGGTTGTATTCCTAACAGGCTGGAGTGTCGCTTGCCTATCCGCTACAAATCAGGCATTATTTCCCCTCTCTCTTGTCATTCTGCCTAAAGGAGGAACCATGCAATATTTCGCCCTGACAATCATTGGTCGTGATCGACCCGGCATCGTCGCCCAGGTAACAAAGATCCTGTTCCAGCGCGGCTTTAACATTGCGGACTCAAGCTGTTCCATCCTCGGCGGCCAGTTTTCCATGATCCTGATTATTTCCAATCCGCAGATATCCGACAAAAGTGAATTTGAAGCAGACTTCTCCCCCCTTGAAGAAACCAATTTGTCGGTGTTCATCCGCACCATGAAACCCGGCGGCGAGGTCAGCCCCGACCTGGAAGGTGAGCGCTGCATGATCTCCGTTTACGGCGCGGACAAACCGGGAATTGTCTATCAGGTAGCGAAAATCCTGGGGGAACACCAGATCAACATTACCGACCTCAACACCAAGCTGATCGGGACTGCGGACAAACCTGTCTATGTCATGATGATTGAGGCGGTGCTGCCGGAGGCGG
>JBHEOR010000146.1:0-362 GCA_046260685.1 Desulfopila sp. | reverse complement strand
TTGCAGGACCTGGTGGACACCATGGTGGCTGCCGGTCACTCCGTCGGCATCGCCGCACCCCAGATCGGCGATCTGCGCCGGGCGGTGGTTGTTGATGTGTCGAACAGCAAACCTGGTAAAAAGCAGGAAAATCATGGCTTGATGCAGATGGTCAACCCGGAAATCATCGAACATGAAGGGGCTTGCGAAGCGCGTGAAGGCTGTATGTCGGTGCCCGACTATACCGGTAACGTCACCCGTTTTGAGTCCATTGTTGTACAGTATCAGGATCAGAACAATCAGCGTCAGGTGATCCGTGCCGAGGGGTTTGAAGCCATCGCCATCCAGCACGAAATCGATCATCTGGACGGATTGCTCTTCCT
>JBHEOR010000145.1:0-6980 GCA_046260685.1 Desulfopila sp. | reverse complement strand
AAATCTTCGAACATAGTGGAGCGAATGCGCTGGGCAATATCCATCTCGAACCTGGCCATGAGCCAGCGGGAAAAGTCGTTTCTGCGGGCATGATAGCGCAGGGATTCACCAGGGATGGTTTTGAGGACATTGGCCATACTTCGAAGATTCTCGGCGCGGGCAATTATTTCCCGGTTTTCCAGGCGAAAAAGAAAATCACCGAATCCCAGGGCATGGTTGAAAAAAATTTCCAGATTTCTGTGCAGCCTGGGGGAATTCTTGTCAAAGAATAACGCCGGGATATTTGCAGCCCGCTCCTGATTTTCCAGTTCCGAGCTGAGAGCCAACAGGGGTAAATCCTGCTGCTGTTGTTTGATTTCGCTCAGCAGCTTGATACCTGCCTGGGCGTCCTCCTCGCCGTTTTTTTCGAATCTGACATCGGAGATGACGCAATAGAGATATTTTTTATATTTTTCATAGAGTTGCCAGGCCTCTTCGTAGTTTTCAGCCACCAGAATTTTGGGGCGGGTCCGCATGCGCAGCAGTCGATCTTTTTCATTGAGGGAATCATCCATAACCGCCTGGGTCTGCATCACCAGTTCGCGATAGAGAACAGGCAATAGCGAAGAGAGGTAGAAGGGCGAGTCTTCAACAAAAATGATAACGCGAATATTGGCCAGTGCTGTGTCGAGCTCGACGTTCATTTTGTCCTCCTGGTTTTTGACAATGGCCAGAAGGAGATCGGTATTGCCGGACCACAGCAGGGTCCGGTCTATGATGGATCTGTCGAAGAATTCCTGTTCTTCCAGAACTCGACCGGCATCGTAGGCCAGGAAGTAAATGGGAAGGTTGGCGTTAATCTCTTTTACCTGGCTGCACAGATCAAAGGGATCTATGTCGCCGATATGGGGCATGACCAGGACGAGGTCGAAGTTCCCCTGACGGATTGCCTCAAGGGCCTCGGCGCCGTTGGAAATCCAGGAGAGACGCGGCGGCCTGCTGAGGTTGAGCCCTCTGTATTCATGGATGATCCTCTCCGCCAACGGGCCATCCTCCTGCATGATATAGGCGTCATATGTACTTGATACCAGAAGTATTTCTCCAACTCTCCTGGTCATCAGTTCATGAAAGGATTTGAATTTGAACGTGGCGTTGTTGTTTTCCTGGTCCGTGAGCTTATTCATGTCCATCCTTTTGCGGGAGATAGTGGTCTTGAATGCCAAGCCGGAGGATATTTGCCGGGGGGTGATCGTAGCCGCGTAGTCAAGCGCGCAGTTAATGGTGTAGTCAGTGGTGTAGTCAGTGGTGTAGTCAAGGGTGTAGTCGTGAGAGAAGTTCCTTTGCAGGGCCATGTCGTGGCCACCGCGTATTTTGAGGCCAATTGACGGCGGCCCAGACGAAAGAGGCCGGTATATATGATCCCGGCCCCGTTTTCGCTACTGTTTTGGTACAGGAAAGTAACGCGGTACTATCAAACCACTCCCTGGTCCATCATGGCCTCGGCTACTTTGACAAATCCGGCGATATTTGCGCCGGCCACATAGTTGCCGGGGGCATTGTACTCTTTGGAAAACGCCAGAGCGGTGGAATGGATATTGGTCATGATGCGTTTGAGGTGCTCGTCCACTTCGTTGCGCGTCCATTTGACCCGCATGCTGTTTTGCGACATCTCCAGTCCGGAAACCGCCACACCTCCGGCATTGGCTGCCTTGCCGGGGCCATAGAGCAGTTTGTTTTCCAGAAAAATGTCGACCCCGCTCTGGGTAGTCGGCATATTGGCCCCTTCACTGACCAGGTGGACACCATTGTTTAAAAGATTCTGAGCATCAGTTCCATTGATCTCATTTTCGGTGGCACATGGGAAGGCGCAGTCCGCCTTGTGGTTCCACAGTGGATTGTGGTCCAGGCCGACATCGGCAGCGGTGTATACCGCGTCGGGGTATTTGTCGATGTATTCTGAAATACGCCCTCTTTTGAGGTTTTTCAAGGTCATGATAAACTTGAGCTTTTCCTGGTCGATACCGGCTTCATCATAAATATATCCGCCGGAATCAGAGAGTGTGACTACCTTGCCGCCCAATTCAAGAATTTTCTCCGTGGCGAACTGGGCGACATTGCCGGACCCGGAAACCAGGCAGCTCTTGCCTTCAATGGATTCATCACAGGTTTTGAGCATTTCATTGGCAAAATAGACAGCGCCATAGCCGGTTGCCTCGGGCCGAATAAGGCTGCCCCCCCAGTTCAGACTTTTGCCGGTGAGAACTCCTGTGAATTCATTCTTGAGCTTTTTGTACATGCCGAAGAGAAAGCCGATTTCGCGGCCGCCCACACCTATGTCACCGGCTGGAACGTCGGTGTTGGGGCCAATATGCCGAAATAATTCGGCCATGAAACTCTGACAGAAGCGCATGACCTCATTGTCGGTTTTGCCTTTGGGGTCAAAATCCGAGCCACCTTTGCCGGCTCCCAGCGGCAGCGTTGTCAGGGCGTTTTTAAAGGTTTGCTCGAAGGCCAGAAACTTGAGGATGGAGAGATTCACCGAAGGGTGAAACCGTAATCCCCCCTTGTAGGGCCCAAGTGCGCTGTTCATTTCAATACGGAACCCCCGGTTGACCTGTGTTTTGCCCTGATCGTCGACCCAGGGCACGCGAAACAATATGACTCGTTCAGGTTCAACTATCCTCTCGACAATTTTAGAATAACGGAATTGTGGATTTTTCTCCAGTACCGGCTCGATGGACTCGAGAACTTCTCCAACTGCTTGATGAAATTCGTGCTCATGCGGGTCTTTTGCAGTTACAGCGTCCATATAAATGCTCATCGGTGTTCTCCTTGTAATCGCTTACTTTGGAAGTTATGTGTTTGTGTCGGAAAATGTCCCGATGTACCTGACATTATCCAACAGGTATTAATACAATGGTACAATGCTTCAGCTGGTGCTGGTGGCATATGCTCGCTCCTGTTGCTGTTGTGGCGGAATAAGCAAAGCTTGTGCCATGTAGTTTGTGCCATGTAGTTTGTGCTACGTGGTATTTGTATACAATAATTGTAGACAAAAATGCAACATGCTGACAATACATTGCAATAAGTGGCTTTGAAAGAGTAAAAGCTGAGAAATGAAAGAAAAGCAGTTGTTTTGCTGCCTGAGATGTTGATTATATCATCAAAAAAGGCAGTAGAGATGTCTTGAAGTCTATGCTGTTGCATTATTTGGCTTGAATTGATCATATACTCAAGAAAAATGCGAGAGGTCTTTCGATCCGCTGCACCCGTGAAAAAACAACGCAGAAGATGTGTAGTATTGTTGCCTTATAATATTTTAGCATATATATTACAAGTGTACAGTACAAGAACACAAAAGGACAAGGCAATGGTTGCTGATGTCGAGTAAATGCTGAGCAGATATAATATAGAGATTGGTTGCAAGGTGTTGACTTTGGCGATTGGCTCTGGTAAATACCACAACCGATCTTGTCGTCGAGCGGGAATAACTCAGTGGTAGAGTGCAACCTTGCCAAGGTTGAAGTCGCGAGTTCGAATCTCGTTTCCCGCTCCAGCTTTCCTTGTGCTGTATTCCTATGCTGTATTCTTATGCTGTATTCTTATGTTCTGTCCCTGATTCTATTGCCGGCGGCTTTATGGTTGTGCTTGTGTGATTAAAGCTCTTCAGGCTTGCCTGCTCTTTGTGATGCCGGTGACATATTCATCGACTTTAAATTTGCGCCGGCAGCCGCGTTCGTTCATAAAACGGATTTTACCGAAGATCTCTCGTTCCTGCCATGCCCTGTCGTGGACCCCTCCGATGGACCATGCTATTCCAGCATAGCCGTTAGGGTCTCCACCGTCCAGGGAATAGGTATCGTTGAGATGAATGGCCGTGGTAAGGGCATCCTCCGGTGAAGCCGTCCATTCCAGAATTTTTTTTGCCCAATACATTCGCAGGAAGCCATGGAGCTTGCCGCTTTTGACAAGGTCGAACTGGCATTTGTTCCACAGTGGTTCATGGCTTTCCCCTTCTTCGAGCTGAGCCAGGGAGTAGGTATAGGGGCGAGGGTCTGCACGGTGCTGGTCGAGGGTCTTTCTGGCCCAGGCGGGAAAACCTGCAAAGGCATCATAGTATGGCTCATAGAGACAGAAATTGTCACTCAGCTCCCGGCGGACAATTATCTCTTCAAGGAAAGCATCCCTGGCGGACTGTTCCGCTGCGGCCGATGATACCTCCAGCGCTGCTCTCTGGGGGGCCAGCTGACCGAAATGGAGATAGGGGGAGAGTCCTGACTGAGCTGCAACATTGGGGTCATTACGCTGCCCATCGTAGAGCTGCAGCTTTTGTCCGATGAAGTCGTGCAAGCATTGTATTGCCGCCGAGGTCCCTGGGGTGTAGGCTCCCGGAGCAATACTCTCTTTTGTTTGGCAGAGATGTATGGCATGGGGGAGCAATACAGCGGCAATGGACGAAGATTGGTGGGGATGGTCCTGTACCTTGGGGAAATCAGTGAGATAATCATGGAGAAGGCGGTGTACCTTGGGCCGTAGGGTGTAGGCGGCATATTCTTTTTTCGGTGAAACAACCCAGGCGGGGATAATATTGTGGCTGTCAACTTCAACGACCGGAGTGGTAGAGAATTGACAAATACGATGCAGAGCGTGGAGCTTATGGCGCAGGGGAGAAAAATCGGTCACCAGGAGATGACAGTCAAGCTGCTTCATGACGTGCAACAGGACGGAATCGCTTTGCCCGTGAAGGACGGTAAAACCTATATTCTTTTTGCAGGCCCTGTCGTTGGTTTCCAGCAGACCGGACATCAGGAAGTCCAACTGTCGTGAAGAACAGGGAGCTTGCCCGGAAGGCGGGAAGGTGACAATGTGGAGGGGTTTGCTCCGTATCAATGCTTCCTGCTGCGCATAGAGCAGGGCCCAGTTGTCATCAATGCGCTGATCACGCTCCATCCAGTAGATAACTGGTCCGTCGCCCCGGTTTCCTTGGCAAAGATGTCTTGCCCGCCCGGTTATATTGGTATTTTTCTGCTGCAAGATTTGCCTCCGATTATTTGAGAACCACGATGCCCTGACAAAATCACAGTGGTTTATAAAGAGCAACAGGGCTGTTTTTTCGGTTGAAACTGCCCTGAGAAAATAATGCGGGGGCCATGAAGGGGCAAGGAGAAAGAACACTCTCTGCCATATCTAGACATCTAGACACCACGCTTTTTGAGGAAGGGAACATAGCGCTTGTCACTGCCGTTGATATGGTCGACCAGCCATTCACTGAAAAAGGAGAGGACGGATGTCGTTATTTCCTGGTTTCCCGCCTTGAATTCATCCTCGAACTGGAAAAGCATATCCTCGAAATAGGCGTGCTCTTCAAGATGGTCTTCCGTGTCCGGATAGCCATGGGTCTCAAAGAGATGTTCTTCTCTTGCAAAATGCGATGCCGAAAGCATTCCGATTTTATTAAGAATCTTCAGCAGCGTCTGACGGTCGCCGGCGTTGTTGTGCGCATCGTGCAGTTCGTTGATAAGGTCGACCAGCAGGCGATGCTGTTGGTCAATGATCTCTATTCCGGTAGTATACTCGGGCATCCAGTATATCAGGGCCATGAGTAGCTCTTAACGTGTTGGGGGTGATCGTGCTTTTGTCATCTCTGCAATCACAATTGCAAAAAACTGCAACACTACACCCTCTTTCCTTGGAATGCAAAAAAAAAGGTAACTCTTCAGCACCGCCGGCTCCTAAGTAACAACCTTGAGTGCTTCGAGCTACGTTACTTTTAGAATAAAGGCCGGGTCCGTCGATCACAGGCCCCGTGATCAGCCTGGTTCAGGTATGACCAGTATGCCTCATCACTACTGGCGAGGTTATAAGGCACCCTGTAAGCAGTTACAAGTGAGGGTATAGGTTGTGGTGAAGTTGTGGTGAAAATCATTGGGCCATGTGCTCGACCAGATAGCGGAGATAGGTATCATCCGTTCCACAACAGCCGCCAAGGATTTTGATGCCGTATCGATGATGCAGCTCAAGCATGGTTGTGCCCCAATGATGCAGGTCGTCCTGATGGATGATGGTTGCCCCGTCAAGTTCGGTGTGGTCCCTGGAAGAGCTGTTTGCCTGGATTCCGATGAGTCTGCGAAAAAGAGCGCTCTGTTGTTTCTCCGCGTTGATAAAGGACGGATAGACGCAATTGACCATATAGCCAAGCGGCGGCCTTTCTATCTGGCTGTCAATGGCGGCAATACCGTCCATGAGAGGTGTGCCGTCGAGAATAACTCCTTTTTTGTCAATGACGAAGCTGATGATATACGGGGTTTCTGTCCGGCCAAGCAGAAGGGCCATTCCCATTGCCTCGGAGACGGCTGGTATGGTCTGGGCAACGATACAGTCCAGTCCCGTCGTGACAAGCTCATTTATCTGCCAGGCATGATAGGCGGCGCTGTCGTCGGAGGAGAGGGCCTGATCGGCCCGGTAACAGTCATTTTGGGGGCCAATCAGCCCACCGGCGATGACGGGTGAGTCGGGGTGCTGCCATTCGTCCTGCATGGAGCGGGCAAAAGATATGGCGTCTCTGAGCAGGGAGGCGTCGAAACCTGCGTTGCTGAGGCGGTCGCGGTCTACTCGCCAGGTCGGGGCACAGAACAGGAAGGGGAGATGCGCACTCATGGCAATATCCCGGTATTGTTTGTATATGGCTTTCATGTGCCGGGCCTCTTTGTCGTGGTAGATAAGAGGCGTATTGAACAGCGTGGGGTGCAGTTTCACCCCGGGGGCATGCTGTAATCTTCCGGAGACGGCCCCTTCCGTCAAGATCAATGGTGCGCCGTCGATAATCGATTGAGCGTCCATACTCCCTCCTTTTTATTTTCAAGGTAGCCTTCAGGGTATTTAGAGCTTAGGGTCTGTCATATAATAAATACCACTTATGCATCTCTGCTTTAGGCTATCTTTGAACGATCCGCAATCGTAAAATCCTCAACGTAGCGCTGCTAAGCCTGCGGTTTTTCTCA
>JBHEOR010000144.1:0-7051 GCA_046260685.1 Desulfopila sp. | reverse complement strand
CGGATTGGGTGAGAACAGAGATCCTGCTATCCGAGTTCACCTGGGCTGCCAGCTGATCGACATAGCTTCTGATATCGGCACCTTCGATGGTGTGGTGCAGCGTCCGCCCCATGCCGCCAAGGTGCTCCTGTTTCTCGATCAGGGTGGATTCAAATCCCTGCCGAGAAAGATCAAGAGCCGCGTTCATGCCGGCAACTCCGCCTCCCACCACCAGAGCATGTTTATTCACCGGGATAACCTTGCCGTGCAGCGGCTGCAGTTCGACCGCCCGGGCAACGGCCATACGCACCAGATCCCTTGCTTTTTCCGTTGCAAGCCTGGGATTGTTGGCGTGAACCCAGGAATCCTGATTCCTGATATTGGCCATCTCAAAGAGATATCTGTTCAGTCCGCAGGCTTCCAGGGTCTCCATGAACATTGGCGCATGGGTTTTGGGACTGCAGGAGGCGACAACCACTCGATTAAGTTTCTCCTCGACAATCTTTTCCTTGATCTTGGCCTGGGTATCCTGGCTGCAGGTAAAGAGATTGCTGTCGGTAAAAACAACTCCCGGCAGGCTCTCTGCATACTCCTGTACAGCAGGAACGTCAACAACCCCGGCAATATTGGTACCGCAGTTGCATACAAAGACCCCGACACGCGGATCCTGACCCGATATGTCGATCTCTTCGGGAATCTCCAGGGTTTTTGTATCGGTTCCCCGGGCCTCAGCTATGTCGCAGCCGGCAAGGCCTGCGGCGGCACTTGCTTCGGTTACCGAGAAAGGGATATCCTTTGGTCCCTGCAGGGTACCGCAGGTGTAGATACCCGGTCTCGAGGAAGCAAGGGGATTGAACGGTTCGCTTTTGACAAACTTATTTTCATTGATATCAACGCCGAGCCTTTGCGCCATTTCAAGGGTCTCGGTAGGAACCTCAAGACCGACGGAGAGAACGAGCATATCGAACTCTTCTTCAAGGACGGCGCCGTTCTCATCGGCAAAGCGGAGAATGAGGTTTCTATTCTCCGCGTTCTCGATCACCGAGTGGATCCTGGAGTTGACGAAACGGATTCCATCACGGTTCCTGGCGCGATCATAATACATCTCATAGTCCTTGCCAAAGGAGCGGATATCCATATAGAAAATAGCCGCATCGAGATCACCGCCGGCATGCTCCTTGGCCATCATTGCATCCTTTATGGCATACATACAACAGACCGAGGAGCAATAGGTATTGCCGCACGTGTTGGTATCCCGTGAGCCGACACACTGGAGCCATGCGACTTTTTTAGGTTCCTCATGATCCGATGGCCGGACCAGGTGGCCCTGGGTGGGCCCGCCGGAACTGAGCAGTCGTTCAAACTCCAGGCTGGTCAGGACATTGGGGTTCTGCTTGTACAGGTAAATATCGGAGAGCGGAGTGGGATCATACGGCTTGGCACCGGTGGCAAGTACCACCGAGCCAACGGTGAGACCCTTATCAACCGGCTCCTGGTAATGGTCGATAGCTCCTGCAAGACAGGCGTCGAGACACTGGTAACACTCAGAACAGATACCACAGCTCATGCATCTGACGGCTTCACGTCGAGCCTTTTCCTCATCATATCCTGCATACACCTCGAGGAAATTGCCGGCGCGCACTTCGGGTGCCAGACGGTCGGTCTTTACCCGTTCAATGACCCCTTCGCCTTCAATGGCGGGGCGGACATACTCCCAGACCTTTTGGCGGTCTCTCTTCAGATCCATATTATTGATATATCGATGGATGGAAATTGCCGCCTCCTTGCCACAGGCAACCGCGTCCACCACCGACTTGGGCCCATAAAAAGCATCGCCGCCGGCAAAAACCCACTCTATGGGAGTCTGCAGAGTAACAGCATCGGCCTCGAGGCCACCCGGTCTGGAGATGGCAACCCCCTGCTCCGTCAGCCCCTCTATATCGGCACTCTGGCCAATGGCCACAATGATCGTATCGCATTGAAAGCTCTGACAGACACTTTCATCAAATGATGGGTTGAACCGGCCTTCCTCGTCAAAAACCTGCTTGCAGCTCTTGAACTCTATGCCGGAAACCCGCTTTTGATCATTATCAAAGAAGAAATTCCTGGGCCCGAAACTGTTGACGATCTCGATATCATCTTCCAGGGCCTCTGTGACCTCGTATTCCCAGGCAGGCATCTCCTCACGGCGCTCCAGGCAGATCAGCGTTACCTTCTCGGCACCAAGCCGTTTGGCCGTCTGGGCCACATCAACGGCAACGTTTCCGCCGCCCACAACGACGACTTCGCGTCCTAAATCGATATTTTCGCCCTTTGCAGCATCGCGCAGAAATTCCACGCCCTGCAGAACACCTTCGATATCTTCGTTTTCAACACCGAGCTTTCTGCCGTTGTGCAGGCCAATTGCCAGGAACAGGGCCGAATATCCGTCTTTCTTGAGACTCTCCAAGGTGATGTCTTTACCGAAGATGATCCCGCATTTGAGCTCAGCTCCCATATCTTCAACAACCTTGATCTCGCCTGCAAGAATATCACGCGGCAGACGATACTCGGGAATACCGTAACGCATCATACCGCCCGGCTCATCCTGCTTTTCGAAAATGGTGACCTGGTATCCCTGCCTGAGCAGCTCGTAAGCGGCAGTAAGCCCCGCCGGACCGGAGCCGATCACCGCAACCTTTTCGCTGCGTTTTTCAGCCTCGATCTCAGGCATATAAAACTCGCCCTTTTCCAGCTCGTAGTCGCCCAAAAAGCGATGCAGTTCACGGACGGCCAGGGGCTGGTCCACCTGGGCACGCGTGCACTCATGTTCACAGGGATGGTGACAGACCCGGCCGCAGATTCCCGGAAACGGATGCGCATCCTTGAAAAGCTTCAATGCCTCGTCATATCTGCCGTCGTTAATCAGGGCGACAAACCCCTGGATACTGACATGGGCGGGACAGGTTGCCTTACAAGGGGCGGTTCCCTCCTTGTTGATGCCATAAGCTCCAGGAATAGCCTGTGGATAGAGCTTATAGATAGCTTTGCGGAAATCGAGCTTTTCGTTATACTCGTTCGGACGGGAGACGGGGCAGACCTTTTCGCACTCGCCACAGCTTGTACACTTTGCCGGGTCTACAAATCTCGGTGTCTGATGAATTTGTGCGGTGAAGTTTCCGGGATCACCTTCGACGCCCAGAAGCTCAGTGTTCGTCAATAGCTCAATATTGAGATGCCGGCCGACCTCGACCAGTTTTGGTGAGATAACTCACATTGCACAGTCGTTGGTCGGAAAGGTTTTATCCAGCTGTGCCATGACTCCGCCGATGGCGGGTGATTTTTCAACAAGGTAGACGTAGTAGCCGGATTCAGCCAGGTCAAGTGATGCCTGCATGCCTGCAATACCGGCGCCCACAACCATAACCGATCCACTTTTCTTATGCGCCTCAAATCCCATGATGACTCCTTAAGTGCTGATGGTTAACAGTGCGTACCTCTACAACATTTTCTGCTATTGCTATTCTAGTGCTATTCTATTGCTATTATCAGGGCCTGCTGGAAAATTCATACCATTTCGCAGACAGCCTCTATTCCCCTCCTCTTTTGTCGATACATTCGTACAATTATATACAAGCAGCGATACATCACTGTACCGGATTGCCAAAAAATAATGCCTATCTAAGGTTGCACTCAGAAATATTGCGGTTAGACATCAATTGTTTAACTTATCCGCAAAATCTCTATATATCAATAATTTTTAATAGCATTCAAAAGATGATATTACCATCACATCTGCGAACAGGCATAAACGGCAAACATTCCAGAGCGTTTCCCCCCGCACCCTGACTCCAGAAAATATTTTCATAGTATATTTTTGCAGGGAGTAACCCGCTATCTTTAGGTTTTTTTTCCATTCCCTGAGCTGAACACCTGACTAAAGACTTCCCCGCAGCACCCTTGGCCGGTTGTATTCTGTTGCCGCTTTTTCAAAAGGAAGAAAGGGAAGCCTGACAATCTCAAGTATACCTTATATTTTATGAAATGGTGCCAGGACAAATGAGAACCGCATAGCAGTTTTTGCGCCAAGACCACAACTACCCCCGACTCTGGAAGAATTCACTGGAAAATCAGCCGAAACGGAATAGTTCGACATAAATGCGATGAGCACGGTATTTTGCAAAAAAATTGCATCGTGTTTGCCATGGAATGCCCCCCGGAACTGGGAATCAATCGGCGCTGAAATAGATTTCACCATAGTAGGCCACAGCTTCAGTGGAAGAATTATCGGCGTCGGTCATCAGGGCAATCCCCTCAATGGTATCAACCTGGATGCCAAACAGCGTCGCTATATCCTCACGCACATTGCGCTTCTCCGTGACCCAGCCGCCGAGCTGGTCATCACCGGACTGTACAGCCATCATCCTGGCCTTTGAAGTAAAGGCGTTGGGCCAGGACGCACCCACGGGCATGGCCGTACTCCAGACGTAATTCAACGCCCTGGTATCCCAGAACCACGGTCCTGTACTGAAGATGACATAAATGCGAGCCGGATAATCATCTCCCTCCTTGGTCCGTTCATCCTCCACTTCGGGGAGCTTTTCAACCTTCCAGGTCCAGGTAAGATAGGGTGTTGTAGAGAGATCCACCTCTATTTCCCGGGCCAGGCCGGAAGCACTACCATCACTGTGCGCCTTGAGCACCCATTTTTTCGCATCGTCTCTAGTGAAAGTGTAGCTGGTCGTACCCTCGAACTCCTTTTGCTGCCACTGGCTGAGATCCTTTTGGCCAAAAGTAGATATGACCACAGTGGATATGACTACACTTCTCTTTTCGGCTGCATGACATGTCGCTGCAGCCGCTATTACAACAAAAAAGAAAAGTATAATACCCCGGAAGGCACAAACCTTGAGAGACACTCCGGCGGCAACCAGCCAATCAGTTGAGTATATCATGCTCCATCCATTTGTAGAGTTGTTAGTCGATTCCATCTTTGGCATACTTCACCTCACATGCTGCCCAACGTTTTTTTCACCAGACCTGAGGGTCGATATAAGGTCCGATATAAAGGCCGATAGGGGAGATCATCCTGGGAAGGCAGAAAAGCAGGGCAAGCAGGACATTGCTCCTCTCCATGGGAGACAGGATTACAACAGCAACTATAACCAGTCCACGGCAGTGGACAAGCCCCCCGTCAGAGTGGTTGAACAACTATGACTTGCCCGATCTTTTCCTTGTTTTGCCTGAAGTTGATGGTAACTGTATAACGGAGTTTATCGATCAGATCATATCCACAACGTGCATACAGCGGTTGTTTCATCATGCAGGAGCATACCATGACAAACATACTCTCACCCACCGAACGGCTGGAAGGCGCACTTACCGGGATATTCATCGCTGATGCCCTGGCAATGCCCGTACACTGGTACTACGATACCCTCGCCCTGGTGAGGGACTATGGCCAGGTTACCGATTATCTTCCGCCTAAAAATCCCCATCCGGACTCGATTCTCCACCGCTCCTCCTATACCCCTCCAAATCGTTCCGCTGACATTCTTCATGGCCAGGCCAAATACTGGGGGAAAAAGAATATCCACTATCACCAATTTCTCCAACCAGGCGAAAACACCCTTAACCTCAAACTGGCAAGAGAGCTGCTCCTCTACCTGGACGAAGAGGAGGAATACTCCGCCGAGAAATGGCTGGAGCGCCTGATTGTTTTTTTAACCACTCCCGGAACACACAACGACACCTATGTAGAGGAATACCTCAGAGAATTTTTCCTCAATCGGAGCAAAGGGCTGCCGCTGAGCGAGTGCGGCCGGAAAGATGAAAAGCATATCGGCGGTTTCAGCCTCATGCTGCCGTTGCTTATTACCTATGCCCGCCGGCCTGGCGACGTCGTAGACCTCGCCCTCCGCCATCTTGCTCTTACCCATGGAGGGGCCGACATGCATCGCTGGGGTCGGCTCCTGGGGTTGCTGCTTGTTGATTTATGCAAGGGAGTACCAATAAACACCGCCGCTCGGGCAGCTGCGGAAAACAGTGCGGTCAACCTCGACATCGCCACGCTGGAAACTCTGCGGGACTTCCCCGACAACACCGTCATAGGTATGCATTATTCCCCGGCCTGCTATGTCGATTATGCCGTGCCGGCAACGCTTTATCTGGCCTTGAAATACCAGGATGATCCCGAACAAGGCCTCATTGCCAACACCATGTGCGGCGGAGACAACTGTGGCCGGGGTGCTGTCCTTGGAGCCTTGCTCGGTGCGGTCAACGGGCTGCGCGGCTGGCCTTCCCGGTGGCTGGACGGCCTGCTCCACCCGCCGCCACAGAGACGCTCAACAAAGAGGCAATAGGCTATCGGGCGGGTGACAGGTTATTGCTCTGCAAGCTTGCCCAAAGGTTTCTGCTCATTTCTTCCCTGATCCGTCAATATCCCCTGAAAAATCTTTTATTTTATCATTTTTTCAAGAAATTTTAGTCGACGCCCTCTGCAACCCAGCAGGTTGAGGAGCTGAGACTGTCGAACCGACCCTATTCCAGCCTGTGTTGGACAAACGAAAATTTAGTTTGGAGTAATCCTGATAGGATCCTGACCTGTGAAGAGTTCCGGAGAGTTCCGGGGACAGTGTCCTTAGTTGTTGACAGATTACGCATGCCGCCCCGCGGCCTTCAGGCGCCGGGTGAGCTCTGCAATATGCGCGGGCCCTATTTCGCAGCAACCGCCCACAACTGAGGCACCAGCTCCGACCCACTCCTCGGCAAAATCGGCATATCGTTGGGGCCCAATATCGTCGCGCGCCGTCAGAAGGTCCGTTGTCGCGCCGATTTGGTTGAAACGGGGATCAATCCGCGTGAAACCGTTGGCATAAGCGCCAACGGGCGGGCCCAGCCGGGCGAGGATCGGCAAGCCTTGGGAAACCGCCTCCGGGCGTGCGCAGTTCAGCATCACACGCTCGGGTCGACATTGCGACAGAAGCGCTGCGACATCAGACAGTTGTTCGCCGGAGCGAAGGCGCGTGCCGTCCTCGTCCATGACGCTCAGCGCCAGCCATACCGGCTTTCCTGCAGTCTGCGCTCCCATGAG
>JBHEOR010000143.1:6607-7145 GCA_046260685.1 Desulfopila sp. | reverse complement strand
GGGTATAGAGCATTAACTTTCCAAGACAAATGGCTATTCCCCCAACCCCTTGATCGCCAACGCCGAGAACCCCCTGGTTATCGGTAACTACGGCTATTCGAATATCGCGATGGGCATATCTTCGAAGAATGTCCTCCGCATTATCGATATTTCCCGGATACAGATGCAGCCCATTGGCCTGTCTGAACATGGAAGAATACTTTTGCACCGCCAGTTCAACCGTGGGGCTGTATATTATACCGATATATTTTTCAATGTCACTCTGCATAAAAGCGTGGGCCAGGGTAACGTTGCGATGAAACAGTTCACGGATAAAGTGGAACTTTTCAACATCGTTTTGACGTGCGTCAACTTTTGATTTTGTCGAAGCAACCTGCAATTCGAGGGATCGTACCGTTGGTGGCAACACCCCTTCCAGTCCCAGCATTTTCCTTTCCTTGAGGTTAAATGCGGTGCCTTTATTTACAAAACTGATACCGTGAACGGATGGTCCACTTTCATAGACCACGATCTCACGGGTATTTCCATATTCATCATA
>JBHEOR010000143.1:0-6597 GCA_046260685.1 Desulfopila sp. | reverse complement strand
CGCCCATAGAGTATCCTCACTGCTCATTCTGTCATATATCAAAAGACAAAGACGTACCATCATTGGTGCAAAATTACAAAAGATGGACCTTCGGCACCAAATGACGCTCCCGAGTGTAACAACTTTCGACCAACTTAAAAAGCATTTACTGCCTCCAGGGCATACCTTTTCTTGAATCCTCTGCCGTTTTAACGTAGTTTATTGATACGAAGACTTCTTTATACCGGCCGCACACATCCGGGCAAAAAATCTTTTTAAACCAGAGTAAAAAAATGACCACCATGACTACCGACGCAATTCTCAAGACCGTGCTCGAATCGGAAGACCTGCCCACACTGCCCAATGTCGCCTCAAAGCTCATAGCATTGACATCGCAGGAGGATACAACCCTCTCCGATATTGCCGATCTGGTATCCCAGGACATATCATTGTCCGCCAAAATACTCAAAGTCTCCAACTCCGCCTTTTACAGCTTTCCCCAGCAAATCGGCTCTATCCATCAGGCGGTTTCCATACTTGGGACCAACGCAGTACGAAGCCTTGTCCTTTCGTTTTCGTTTCTCTCCATCCAATCCGGCCAAAAAAGCAGCACATTCAACTTCGAACAGTTCTGGCAGCGCTCCCTGGCACGAGCGGTTGCGGCAAAACTGATTCTTGAAAATGTCAAAAACGCCAACACCGAGGAGATATTCATCTCCAGTCTTCTGCAAAATCTCGGCGAACTGATTTTTGCTCGCACATTCTTCAAGCAATATGATGAAGTATTGGAAAATGTCGGCGACAGGCAGCATGACATCATCTGCAGCGAAGAGACCATCATTGGTGCGAATCACTGTTATATAGGCTACCACGTCGCCAAGAACTGGGGCTTTCCGGAAATTTTGCTGTCACCGATTTATTACCATCACGCGCCGGACGAATACGACGGCAATGATAAAAAAATCAGGCAAACAATCAATGCCGTCTATCTTTCAGATGTTTTGATACACATTCTCTACTCCGACAAACCTGAAGAATATCACAAGCAGTTTCGCAAAGAAGCCAGAAAACTCTTGCAGCTCTCCCCGGAAAGTATAGAGAATATACTTGACGATATCGATAACCAGGTAGAAATGGCAGGAAAATATTTCGGCCTTAAAATTGAAAACACCAAATCTATTCAGGAAATCCTCCAGGAAGCAAACATCAGACTCAGCCTTTTGAATCTTGATTATGACCAGATGAACAAACAGCTCATCAAAGCCAAAATGGCGCTGGAAAAATTAACGGAGGAACTCGAGAAAAAAAACGCGCTCCTTGACAATCTTGCCTACATTGATGGTCTTACAGAGGTGTATAATCATAGATACTTCCAGAACAGTCTCGACCAGGAGATCAATCGTGCGGAGCGTAAAGACAGTACTCTGTCCCTTATATTTGCCGACATAGATAATTTTAAAGCGTTTAACGACAACCATGGCCACCAGATTGGTGATTTCATTCTCAAGGATTTTTGTCGTGTGCTGCACGACAATCTTCGTCAATATGATATCCTGGCCAGATATGGCGGTGAAGAGTTTGTCGTTCTGTTGCCTGAAACCGATGAGGCGGAGGCAATGATGGTGGCGGAAAAATTACGCAATGCCATAGCGGATACCGTTTTTGATGACGGCATGGAGCAGTATACTGTCACCGCCAGCTTTGGCATAGCAACCGGCCAACCGGCGCGGGAGGATGATTTCAGTAAAAATCTTTTTTTGAACAAGGCCGATTATGCCCTGTATACCTCCAAGGAAGCAGGGCGCAATCAGTCAACTGCCTACAGACCAAAGAAAAAGTGGTTTAAATTCTAGCAGAACACAAAAAAACCAGGGATCACATCATATTTTCCGGATCCATGTCAAAGTGATAACGGGTAGTGCCGCTCACCAGGCTTTTGCTGTTTTCCTTTATATATCGGTCAAGATCATGCAAGGCTGCTATCTGTGATGATTTCAGCAGAATCTGCCAGCGATACCTGTTCTTTATCTTTTCCAAAGGTGAAGGAGCCGGGCCAAAAACCTCCACCGCAACCTGCGCGCCACTGCCAAACCTGCGGCATGCAGAGCAGATATTTTCAGCGGTACGGCGCACATCAAACTCAATTTCTCCTGATATTCTATAGTTTGCCAAACGAACATAGGGGGGAAAGGCAGGCCGCCTGCGCAGCTCTATCTCTTTTTGGTAAAATTTCTCATAGTCATGTGTTCGGGCCAGGGCGATGGCATAATGTTCCGGCCTCATGGTCTGAATGATTACCCTGCCCTTGCTCTCGCCGCGCCCCGCCCGGCCGGTCACCTGGGAGAGAAGTTGATATGTTCGCTCGGCCGACCGAAAATCGGGCATATTGAGGCCGCCGTCCGCCCAGACAACACCTACAAAGGTAACAGAGGGAAAGTGGTGGCCCTTGGCTATCATCTGCGTACCGATGAGGATATCAATTTCCCTGTCGCCCATGGCTTTGAGGAGAGCAAGAAATTTTTTCCTGTCGGCTGCGGTATCGGAATCAAGCCGCTGAATGTTGGCCTCGGGAAACCTCTCGCGCAGCTCCTCTTCCAGGCGCTCCGTCCCGACGCCAAAGGGCACCAATGTTTCCGAGTGGCAGTTGCTGCAAATGAGTTTGCAGGAAACAGTATAGCCACAATAGTGACACAGCAGCTGGGCTTTTTTTTTGTGGTAGGTGAGTGCGACATTGCACTGCCTGCACTGGACGGACGTGCCGCATTCCTGACAGATGTAAGCGTTGGAAAACCCCCTCCGATTGATCAGGACAAGGCTCTGTTCACCGTTTTCCAGATTTCGCTCAAGCTCGGTTATGAATTTTTCGTGAAACGGGCTTTGTCCTTTTTTCCTTCCGGCGCCACCAAGATCAATGACTTCAACTTTGGGCAAACCGCTCCGGCCGACCCGGGATTGCATGCGTAACAGTTCATATTTACCGTTTTGGCCATGATGGTAGCTGGTAATTGATGGGGTTGCCGAGCCCAGGACAACGGTACATCCAGCAAGCTTGGCGCGCAGCACGGCAAGATCGCGACCATTATATTTAAAACCGTCGTGCTGCTTGAAACCGCCATCGTGTTCCTCGTCAACGATGATTATACCGACATTTTGCAATGGAGCAAAGACCGCGGATCGTGCCCCTATTACAATTTTGGCCCGGCCGCCGGCGGCAAGCGACCATTGATCATATTTTTCGCCTCTGGAGAGACCTGAGTGTAATAGTGCTATCGTCTCTTCTCCAAACCGGGAAACGAAATGGGCTTCCAGCTGTGTCGCCAGCGCTATCTCGGGAACAAGCACAAGCACATCCCTGCCCTTGTCCAGACACTGACGGGCGCCACGGAGATACACCTCCGTTTTCCCGCTGCCGGTGACCCCGTACAGTAAAAATGGAGAAAATTGCTCCCCGTCAACAGCGGCTCTGATACGGTCGACGGCGACAGTCTGTTCATCCGTTAGAGAATGAGGTGCAGGATGATAGCCGGGGAGTTCTCCGAGCGGATTTCTATAGACCCGCCTCCTGGTCTTGTGCAGAAAGCCGCGGTCGCACAGCTCCCTCAAGGCCTTGCCTGCTCCTGAATAACACCTGGATATATCCTTCTGCGGAACAGGTGCGCCGCATTGACGCGCCAGACGGCCATAGTGATACAACGTTTGAAGCTCCGAGAATTTCACTCCTGCCGCGCAGGTGGTTCGTATCTCCTCTTGAAGAGCATTGAGCTTGGCCCGCGTGAGCTGCCCTGTGATATGGGGTGCCTCAAAATCGATTGCGGCACTGTAACACGTTTCCCGCTTATCTTTTGTTGCCGGCACACCCACCTCATACTCAATACGTGCAAGCCCCTCATCAACAAGCTGTCGCACCATCCCGGCCGATTTTTTGTCGGCCAGTGTTTTTTTGGAAAGGGCCGGGCTGAGTTTTTTTTTAGAGCGCAGCTCTTCAAGCCATGGATAATCGATAGGCTCTGCTCTATCAAACAGACCGGCAGGATTTGAAGCTGCCGAGCCACTTTCCGTAAGAGATATGACCTTTTGCGATGATGCTTTCAAACCGGCGGGCAACGCGGCGGTAATAACCTCCCCAATGGGATACTGATAATACTGCGCCGCCCATCTGAAAAGCGCAACCATAGCAGCGGGGAAAAGCGGCCGCCCATCGACGATGGTGGTAATGGGCCGTATGGTATAGGAGACCTCACCGATCTCCGCCGGTCCCAGTATAAACCCTGTAACAGTCCTGCGCCCCAGAGGGACCAGAACCCTATACCCGGCCAATTCCGCACCGCCACCTTCTTCCGGCACTGACTGATTTTCTTTCAAAAGATAGGTCAGAGTCGTGGAAAGAGGCGCGGCAACAGCTACCTCCAGGTGGTTCATTTATTTTTCAAGATATCTTCTAAATATTCACGGAATTCGCTGCCAAGTTCAGAATGCCTGAGGCCGTAAGCAATGATGGCCTTGAGGTACCCCAGCTTGTCACCGGCATCATAGCGTTTTCCCTGGAATTCATAGGCGAACATAGGGCGCCTTCGTGATAATGCCAGCAAGGCGTCGGTGAGCTGTATCTCCCCGCCGTGTCCCGGAGTTGTCTTACCGAGCAGGGAAAAAATCTCGGGCATCAGTATATACCTGCCGATGATGGCCATATCAGACTCCGTTGTGCCCGGCGCCGGCTTTTCAATCAAGCGTGTCACCTGATGTGTACATTCGCGACTGTTTTCTTCCCCTTCAACAATACCATATTGATGGGTCTGATCGTGAGGCACTCTTTGTACGGCAACGATGGACTCACCGACATCTTCAAAGAGACTGAGCATCTGTTTAGCGCAGGGAGTGTCACTGAGCACAAGATCATCACCAAGGCAGACCATGAACGGCTCGTCACCGACAACATGCCTGGCCGTCCAGATCGCATGACCAAGCCCCAGGGGTTTTTTCTGCCGCACCGAGACAATATCTATGAGATTGGAAATCGTGTTGAGTTCTTCACTCAGGGCCTCCTTTTTCTTCTCCCGCAGGACGGCATCGAGCTGAAAGTCATAATCAAAATGATTCTCAATGGCGGATTTACCCTCGCTTGTAACAAAAACAACCTGTTCAATCCCTGATGCAACAACCTCTTCTACTATGTACTGGATAGTAGGTCTGTCGACAATTGTCAGCATTTCCTTGGGAATAGCCTTTGTCGCCGGCAAAAATCGTGTCCCCAGCCCCGCAACCGGAATTACCGCCTTTCTGACCTTCATACAATCTCCTCATTTTGTAACTATTCAGGTGGGAGCACCAAATTGGCATAACCACCGAGTTGTAACTGTTCAGGAGTGCTCCATGGCTCATTTGGGACTTCGAAGCATTCGTGTGCTCTTCGAGAAGGCTTAAATGGGACAAGATGGGGTGCTCCTGTAGAGTTACCTCATTTTTCAATAACAGAAATGGTGTAAATATGGTAAAAAACTATTCTCCCGCTTTCAATTATTACCATATTTCGATTTCTATATCCATTATTTTCATGAATTTCAACTATCCAGACACACTTCCCGTCAGCCACCATCGGGCTGCAATACTCAACGCCCTGCGCCATCATCAGGTCATCGTCGTGGCCGGCGATACCGGTTCCGGAAAAACCACCCAGATCCCCAAGATGTGCCTGGAACTTGCCCCTGACCGAAAGCTCAGGATCGGCTGCACCCAGCCTCGGCGAATCGCCGCCATCACCGTTGCCGACAGAGTCACCGAAGAGCTGGGCGAACACGGCACAGCCGTTGGATACAAAATCCGCTTTCAGGACAAAACCGATGCCGATACTCGAATAAAATTTATGACCGACGGTGTGTTGCTTGCCGAAACACGCACCGACAGAAACCTCAAAAATTACGATATTATCATGATAGACGAGGCCCACGAACGTGGTCTCAACATTGATTTTCTTCTCGGTCACCTCAAAAACATTCTTCCCCGCCGGCCTGAGCTCAAGGTCATTATAACCTCCGCAACCATAGACACACAAGCGTTCTCCTCACACTTCAACAATGCCCCCATCATCAATATTCCAGGCAAAACCTATCCCATAGAACTACGATACGCTGCGCCGCAGGAAGACGACTTTGGAGAGCAGGAAAACTCCATTGAAAACAGTGTCGGGGTCGTCTCCCAAATACTCTCCTCGGAGCCCCCGGGCGACATTCTGGTCTTTCTTCCAACGGAACGGGACATCCGTAACTGTTGCGAGATTCTGCGAAAAAAAACTTCAGGCGCGACCATTCTGCCACTGTATGGCAGACTTCATGCCGCCGATCAGAAAAAGATCTTTCAGCCTTGCAAAAATACCAAGGTCGTCGTCGCCACCAATGTGGCGGAGACATCAATCACGGTACCGGGAATTCGCTATGTGGTCGACACAGGACTTGCACGGATGGCCTTTTACAACTTCAAGGCCAAGACCACCTCCCTGCCGATCCGGAAAATCTCCCAGGCCGGCTGCAACCAGCGCAAGGGGCGCTGCGGTCGGGTGGCACCGGGTGTCTGCTATCGCCTCTATGATGAAGAAGATTTTCTCCAGCGCGACGAATACACCAT
>JBHEOR010000142.1:0-7145 GCA_046260685.1 Desulfopila sp. | reverse complement strand
TGCCTTGGCACAGCTCTTCGTCAAGCGGATCGTAGGATTGCGGCAGGGTGAAGTGGTTTATGACGGCCCCCCGGACGGGCTGAGCGCCGAAGTCCTCACCGAGATATATGGAGTTGAGGACTGGAGCGCCACGGTAGGCAAAAAGGACAGGAATGATATGGAAGATGAGGCCACCGAAGAAGACGCCAACACTATTGCAACGGTGCCTCTGTGAACCGGGGCACGGCAGAGATTGCGACTCTTAATGGCTATCCCCGGTACTGGCGCAGGCAACCTTTTATCAAGAGGGCCTGGCTCCGCTATGGACTTGTCTGCGGCGCCCTGCTCTATCTGGTTTTCGGCATTGGCGCCGTGGAGATCAACTGGGTGAGACTCTGGGAAGGATTACCACGCGGCTGGGACTTTATCTACGGCTTTCTTGCTCCGGATTTCTTCTCCCGTGGAGGGGCTATCCGCGCCGGCATCCTGGAGAGCCTGACCATGACCCTGACCTCAACGGTTGTCGGGATTTTGATCTCCATACCCATAGGAGTGGGAGCAGCGCGAAACCTGGTACCCATGCCGGTCTACGCTGTGTGCCGATCAATCATCGCCCTGTCGCGAAGCTTTCAGGAAGTGATTATCGCCATCCTCTTTGTCGCCATGGTCGGTTTCGGACCATTGGCGGGTTTTCTCACCCTGTCTTTTGCCACTATCGGTTTTCTCGCCAAGCTGCTGGCTGAAGATATCGAGGATATCCAGGAGGCCCAGGCCGAAGCAATCCGCGCCACGGGGGCCGGGTGGCTTCAATTGGTCGACTATGCCATTCAGCCCCAAGTGATGCCCAGGCTGATTGGACTGTCGCTATACCGGCTTGATATCAACTTTCGTGAATCAGCAGTAATCGGTATCGTCGGAGCCGGCGGAATCGGGGCAACATTAAACACGGCCATTGACCGCTATGAATTTGATTCGGCAGCGGCGATTCTGATCATTATCATCGCTATCGTGCTGGTATCGGAATATAGTTCCGGCGCCATTCGTAAATGGGTGCAATAATGGTGGTGACAAAAATCGGTGGGGAAAAATCCTGGCAGCGCCAAACCACGGCGCGTCAAATGGCGAGCTGGTTTGCCTGGCTGTTGCTGACGGCTCTATTTGTCTGGTGCTGGCAGCTCATGAACCAGCAGACCCTGTGGATCTTTGTCCAGGATGCGCCGCAACAGGCCATGGACATCGGTGGGCGAATGTTGCCACCGCGCTGGTTCTATATGGAAAAGCTGTGGATACCCCTGTGGGATACTCTCAACATTGCCACCCTGGGGACCCTTCTTGGCGTACTGCTGGCCCTGCCGGTGTCTTTTCTGGCGGCTCGCAACACAACTCCCAGTCTGCGCTATATTCGGCCCGTCGCCCTGTTGCTTATTGTGTCCTCCCGTTCCATCAATTCCCTGATATGGGCCCTGCTGCTGGTCTCGATCCTCGGACCAGGTCTGCTTGCCGGAATTATCGCCATCGCTCTGCGCTCCATCGGCTTTATCGGAAAACTCCTCTACGAGGCCATCGAGGAAATTGATACCATCCAGGTGGAGGCAGTCACCGCTAGCGGCGCCTCCGCGGCACAGATTCTTGATTACGGTATCATCCCGCAGATCATGCCCGCCTTTGCCGGAATTACCGTTTTCCGCTGGGATATCAATATCCGTGAATCGACGGTTCTCGGTCTGGTCGGGGCCGGCGGTATCGGCCTGGAACTGTCCCACAGCCTCAACACCCTCGCCTGGCCTCAGGTCAGCCTGATATTCATCGTCATCCTCGGCACGGTGGTCGTGAGCGAGTGGGTTTCCGCCAAAGTCCGCTACGCCATCATCTAGCTTCAACAAGCGACAGAGCACATTTTACAGACAACTGCTATCCTCATGGCGACGGTAGAAAAACACCCGATGCCTATGATCATTTTTTATCAATTGCTCGAACTGTGTATCATGGTACGATTTATAGGGACGGGGATATACTTCCGCATATATATAGTATATAGGGTCATGCTGAAAACGCTAATACATGCTGTTTGTGCCAAATACGGAATCAAACCGGAGGATTTGTCAAGGAGGAGCAGGCACAAAAGGATAACTGACCCCAGAACTTTCCTCCTTTTTCGATCGACAATAACGGGAAAGTAGTCATAACGAACGAAAGGCCCGAAGCAGCCACTTCGAGCCTTTCAAGAGACATCCGGTAAATACGGAAGCCCAACAAGCACCTTCATATAATCACGGCTTCCGTTTTTATACAAGACGGAAGAATGGAAATCCTTTTACTGAAGGCTGTTTCGTGCAGACGCTGTGCCAGGTTTTTTATAACTATGCCAAATGTACGCCCTCGAACACCAGGGAACTCGTCTCATATGATGATGCTTCATAAATTGCTTGCATATCATCATAGATAATAGGCAGAAGGAGTTTCGACCATAAGAAATTTTCATAGATACTTTTCGAAATATTATTACATTAACAGAATCGCTTAGGCGATCCAGGAAAGAATCTTAGTTTGTCAGTAAGAAAAACATTCAACACTTCATGCGATTCGTGGCTATATATATGTCTATGAAATTAAATAATATATTAAGATTAAGGGGGCTGTAGAAAATGATTGCCGGAAATGAATTCGTGGAAATAGCCGCTATTTTAGGACTTGCTACCTTGACCGGAATCATAGGGCAGAAATTGCGACAGCCCTTGATTATCATGTTTCTGGCAACAGGCATTTTGGCCGGCCCCTCGTTTCTTGGCATCATACACAGTTATGAGCAAATCGAGCTTCTGGCCCATATCGGCATAGCCCTTTTGTTGTTTATTGTTGGGCTGAAACTCGATCTGAATCTGATCCGTACTACAGGTCCCGTCGCCTTGGCGACCGGCCTCGGACAAATCGTGTTTACATCGCTAATCGGATTTGCCATTGCCATTACCATGGACATGTCATACCTCAGTGCGGCATATGTTTCAGTAGCGCTTACTTTTTCAAGTACGATCATCATCGTAAAGCTCCTGTCCGACAAAAAAGAGATCGACTCTCTCCATGGCCAGATCGCTCTTGGCTTTCTAATCGTTCAGGACATCGCCGCAATTTTGGCTTTGGTCGCTTTGACAACCTTGGGGTCATCTGTTACGGGAGACACGCCTGGGTATCTCACGTTCCTGATGATCGGCGTAAAGGGGCTGGGGACGTTGGGCGTGGTTGCCCTGCTGATGAAATATGTCATTCCCTACCTGGTTCAGCGTCTCGCACATTCGCTGGAACTGTTGACTCTATTCGCAATCGCCTGGGCGGTCCTTCTCGGTGCAGGCAGTGAGCTGTTGGGGTTCAGTAAGGAGGTCGGCGCATTTCTGGCCGGTGTCTCGCTGGCTTCCACTGCCTTCAGGGATTCGATTGGCGCACGGCTTACTGGCCTCAGGGATTTCATGCTGCTGTTTTTCTTCATTGATCTCGGCGCACGCCTGGATTGGTCAATGGTGGGCTCTCAATTGGGCGCATCACTTATTTTTTCTGTTTTCGTGCTCATAGGCAATCCGCTCATTGTTCTGATAATCATGGGGGCCATGGGATATCGCCGCCGTACAAGCTTTCTCGCGGGGCTTACAGTGGCCCAAATAAGCGAGTTTTCACTTATTGTAGCGGCTTTGGGGTTGAGTATCGGGCACATTACCGAAGAAACGATGGGGCTGATCACCCTCGTGGGGGTGGTGACTATATTCCTGTCAACCTATATGATTCTCTATTCCTACCAGCTTTATAGCTTTCTATCCTCACCATTGAAGATTTTTGAAAGACAAAATCCCTACCGGGAGACAGCCACAGACACTCTCACGGAAACAGTGGCGGTCGATGTCATTTTAGTGGGATTGGGTAATTACGGTAGTGGACTAATGGAGAATCTTCGCCGGCGAAAAAATACTGTAGTAGGAATCGACTTCGACCCTAACGCTTTGGATATGTGGCGCAAGAAAGGAGTTTCTGTTCTTTACGGAGACATGGCTGACCCGGAGATGCATGAACAATTGCCGTTGAAAAGGGCGCGTTGGGTTATCAGCGCCGTTCGCTCCAGAGAGATGAACCTGGCACTTACTCATAATCTCAGGAAAGACGGTTATACCGGCAAGGTGGCCTTGACGGCGGCAAACAACCAAGAAGCTGCTGAATTCGAAAAAGCCGGCGTCGATCTGGTATTTCGCCCTTTTCAGGATGCTGCGGAACAAGCGGCCGACGCGTTAACTCATGCGATGGACTTCCTGCCGGAAAGTGTAGATTGGCCTGTTTCATTTCTCGAGCTGCGTATTCGTTCAGATGCTTCGGCTGCAGGTCAAACCATACGAGAACTCCCGTTATCGGGTTTGGGAATATCTATTCTGGCAGTCAGTCGAGGAGGACGCACCATTTACGAGCCGGAGCCGAATTTCAGGATTTTCCCGGCCGACCGGCTACTCCTTATGGGCCATCCCGCAGGCTTAAAAGATGCTGAAAATTTGCTGAATCAGCTTGAGGCGCAGGGAGACGCAGAAGACACGGACCCTTTTGATATCGCTGAGGTAAAGGTGTCCGAGAATTCGGATTTTTCAGGCAAGTCTTTGGCAGAGCTTCATTTTCGCCAAAAGTTCGGGGCGACCCTGGGCGGCATTCGCAGGGGTCGGGATCAGATCACGACGATCAACCCTGAGGAACGCTTACAGGCGGGTGATTGTCTGATCGTTATCGGTAGATCGAGCACTATCAAAGAGCTCAAGAACCTGGCCCCTGTTTAGCGGCTCAATGGCTCTCGAAAGACAGACACAAGAGGTGGTCCATGAAACGCTTTAAGAACATACTTTATGTAAATGAACCAACCGTAAACCAGGAATCAACGGTTGCGCGTGCTGTCTCACTGGCGGTTAATAATCAGGCCGACCTGACAATTATTGATGTAATCCCTACTCAGGTCGTCACGATAAGTTTAGGCCTGCCACCAGGAGGGCCTGTTGCCAATGATCTGCGAGCCATCGTGGAATCCGATCATCGCAAGACGATGGAAACAATGGTTCGATCTTCCAAAGAACGCCTGCAAATCCGATTGGAAGTATTGATTGGAAAGACATACCTGGAGGCGATTCGAGCCGTATTAAAAAATGGGTATGATCTGCTCATCAAACCAGCGGAAAATCCGACTTGGACGAATAGGCTGTTCGGCAGTGACGACCTGCATCTTCTCCGGAAATGTCCCTGCCCGGTCTGGCTCATGAAACCACCCGTGAAATCGAACTACAGCAGCATCATGGCGGCTGTCGATTTCAATCTGTTAATCCCCTCCCCGACAGAGAATGACCTTAACCGTAAAATTTTGGAATTGGCAGCCTCATTGGCACTTTCCGATTTTGCATCCATGCACATAGCTCACGCCTGGGAAGCCATTGCTGCAAAAACCTTGTTGTCGCGGGGCGGCATGTCGCCTGAAGGTGTTAGCAATTACGTTGAAAATGAGCAGGCACGCCACATGAACGAACTTTACCGGCTGGCCGATAAATTGCGCGGATGGATCGGAAACGACACGTATGATTACCTTTCTCCCAGAGTACACCTGCCCGAGGGATCGGGGAAAGAAGTGATTGCGCCCTTAGCAGCGGAGTTGCGGGCGGATCTTGTCATCATGGGGACGGTCGCCCGTACGGGCATATCAGGAGTGATCATCGGTAATACTGCCGAAGCAATTCTCGATCAGCTTGCATGTTCCGTTCTTGCCATAAAGCCACCTGGTTTTAAGACACCGGTGAAATATGATGAATGATGCTCTTTGTGTATTTTCTGTTTATACTAGTATAAAATCCAAAGTCAGAATAATCGAGGTAATCGAGCAAAAAGGCAAGGTAATCAGGAACAGGTCACGGTTTAGTTTAAGGTCACCTTGAAACAATGGACAATCTCGACCATCTTGGACCATATCAAACATTCTAGTGCTGGGATAGGGTCATAGTGCTGGGATAGGGGATAGGGTCAAAGGGAGATAGGGTCAGGCTTGACAATTGGGTGTTGAGCTGGTATCCACTGTTTCATGGCACGTAAAACACGAATTCATTATCCTGGCGCCTGCTATCATGTCATTCTGCGTGGTAATGGCGGGCAGGATATTTTCCATGCGGAACAGGACCGCATCCGCTTCTTCTTCCTCCTTCAGGAAGGTGTAGAAAGATATGGGCATCTCTTTCAAGGCAGATACAAGGCGATTCTAATCGATATGGACTCCTATCTCCTGGAACTTGTCCGCTATGTTCATAACAATCCGGTTCGTGCAAAAATGGTGAAAGTGCCTGAAGATTTTCCCGCACGCAGGGATCTGCGAGGGGGCGGTCGGGTAACTGGCCGTCCTACCTCGATGGCATAAAATCAACTTGACAATAGTATCACTATTGATATCATACAATCATGAGCCAAATTGAAAAATTGCTTAATGACATTTATAAAAATCCATCTCATGTCAAATTCACCGATTTATGTAAAATCTGTGAGCATTATTTTGGCAAGGCTCGTCAACCTGGTAGCAGCCATCGAATATATAAAACACCATGGCAAGGTGATCCGAGAGTGAATATTCAGAACAGTAAAGGCAAAGCAAAAACCTACCAGGTCAAACAAGTGCTCAAGGCTATAGAAAGATTGGAGGTAGAACATGGCATTAAAAAATGATCATTATACATATAGAGTTACTTGGTCTGTGGAAGATGAAGAATATGTTGGCTTATGTGCAGAATTTCCTAGTTTAAGTTGGCTTGCCCAATCTCCTGAATCTGCATTGAAAGGCATTCGCAAAACTGTTGAATCAGTTATTAAGGACATGAATAAAAATAACGAAGAAATTCCTCAGCCAATTGCTTCCAAAAATTTCAGTGGTAAATTCATGGTTCGGGTACCACCAGAAGTACACAAAAATTTAGCCATTCAGGCTGCAGAGTCGGGCGTTAGTATTAACAGACTTGTTAGTTCACGTCTTAGCCATTAAAAGTTGCCCAACCCGGCGCTCAACGACGCTCCGTTACACTTCGCTCGGGGGAGCATAACATAAGGGTCAGGCTTGACAATTGGGTGTTAAGCTGGTATCCATTGTTTCATGGCACGTAAAACACGAATTCATTATCCCGGCG
>JBHEOR010000141.1:850-7159 GCA_046260685.1 Desulfopila sp. | reverse complement strand
TGTTTTTCAAAGTTACGGATCTGATCAAAACGCTTATCCCAGAAATCGCCTGGAATATCGTCTATATTTTCGATGCCTGGAATATTTTCGTTGAGCAGGTACTGTGGATTGACTCTGGTTACCAGCACATTTTCGTAATGGCTTCGGTTAAAAATGGAGTATTTCCCTTTTTGCGGCAGAGCCACATAATGCCGCCAAAGATAATCGTATTGTAATTCCTTGGTAGTAGGCGATTTGAAACTATGAACTACTACCCCTCTGGGATTAAATTTACTGAATACTTCACGGATAAGACTATCCTTTCCGGATGTATCCATTCCCTGAAGACATACCAGTACACCATATCGGTTGTGGGCATACATGATGTCCTGCATTTTACTGAGCTTTTTCCCCACTTTTTTCAATGCCTTTTTCTTCTCTTTTTTCGATTTGTAGGTTTCGATGTGAGTAGGAAGCTCGGCTAGTTGTACTGGCCCGTTTACTCTAAACTCATGAGGCATAATGTCTTTCATATTGGCTGCTATTTTAATGGAGTTTCAATCCGGAAATTCGCTTTGCCATGGATAATCAGCCATGGCCTTTTATCTTTTGATGTAATCATGAAATACGAACTATTCAACCTAAACGTGGGTACACATCCTGGTTCCAGAGCTGTTCTGGTGGTGGAGATGAACATGGGCCAGATGGCCGATACGCTCACCGCGTTTGCGCCGGTTTTTGGCGAGATGGATGGCGATCTAGCCGAAGATCTTTACAAGAAAGCCAAATCACTTCACATTAATTTGTACTCTATCGATGCACTTCAAATCATCAATAAATATTGATGATTGTATTACTGAACTTGATAAAAAATGAATATATTAGTATTGTAATAACCTAGCTCAGGAAATGATTACTTATCACCTGCCTTAGGTTTGTTTGGATTTACGGAATACAGGTGATTCCTCGACACGTTTTTAGACTTACCGAGAGTTAGGGGTGGGTACCCAGTTTGATTTTTTGCAGGTTGTGCTGTCCGCAACAAATAAAAAATATAGCTAGGAGGAGAGTGAATCATGAATAAGCGATTAATTGTAACAGCAACGTTTTTGTGCCTGACGTTTGTATGCAGTATCGCGTACACCGAGGACAAGTTTGTCACCATCGGCACCGGTGGCCAGACAGGTGTTTACTACGTCGTCGGTCAATCCATCTGCAAACTGGTAAACCGCGATATTGCCAAAACAGGGATCAAATGCACGGCCCCCTCGACCGGCGGGTCGGTGGCCAACCTCAATTCCATCCGGTCTGGTGACATGAACATGGGCGTGGCCCAGTCCGATCAACAGTTCAACGCTTTGAACGGGCTTGACGCGTTTGCGAATCAGGGCCCCTGGGACGACCTGCGGGCAGTTTTCGGGGTGCATCCTGAGCTGTTCACCTTGGTTGCACGTAAGGACGCGGGGATTAAGTCTTTCGACGACTTGAAAGGCAAGAGGGTCAATATCGGTAACCCGGGCTCCGGTCAACGCGCCACCATCGAGGTGATCATGGCGGCCAAGGGCTGGGATAACAGTGTTTTCAAGCTGGCCTCCGAGCTAAAATCCTCAGAGCAGTCGCAGGCATTATGCGATAATAAGATCGACGCCATGGTTTTTTTCGTTGGACATCCAAGCGGTTCCATCCAGGAGGCTACCAGTTCCTGTGAAGCGGTTATCGTCCCGGTGACCGGTGGTGAAATCAGCAAACTGGTCGAAGAAAAGCCGTATTATACCGTGGGAAAGGTTCCCGGGGGCATGTATACCGGTACGGATGACGATGTAGAGACGTTCGGTGTGGTAGCGACCTTCGTTTCTTCCACCGCCACTGACGAAGACTCCATTTATGTGGTGGTCAAGGCCGTATTCGAAAACTTCGACCGATTCAATGCCCTGCACCCGGCTTTCGCCAATCTTGATAAAGAGAAGATGGTCACTGACGGTCTCTCGGCTCCCTTGCATGAAGGCGCGTTGAAGTATTTCAAGGAAGCAGGCCTGTTGAAGTGACAACCTGGGTGTGCTGTGCTTTGCGTTGGCATGGCCTTCACACCTAAATGCTGCGTGCAGAACAAAAAGACAAGGTACACCTGACAAGGAGGAGGACGGCTCATGAAAATGACCTGCTTGGTTTTGCCCTGGGTGCTGTTGTTCAGTTACGCGATGTCGGCCTTGGGTGCCGCTGAAATTACTATTGGTACGGGTAGTTCGTCCGGAATTTATTACCAAGCAGGGCGGAGCATCTGCCGTCTGGTCAATGCCGGAACGGATGAACACGGCATCATCTGTAGCCCCAAAACCTCACCTGGTTCTATCAGCAACCTGGAACAGCTTCGACAAGGAGCTTTGGATCTTGGCTTGGCCCAGTCCGACTGGCAGTACCATGCCAACAAGGGCAGTGGGCATTTTACTCCGGCAGGTCCCGATAATAATCTGCGTTCCCTGTTCTCACTCCACGGCGAGCCTTTCACGGTCGTGGCGCGTGTCGATTCAGGGATCAAGACCTTCGACGATCTACGCGGGAAACGCGTCAACCTCGGCAATCTGGGCTCGGGCCAGCACGCCACCATGGATATAGTCATGGCCGCCAAGGGCTGGGATAAGAGTGTGTTCTCTCTGGCCAATGAATTGCCTGCATCGCAACAGGCAATGGCGCTCTGTCAAGACAGGATACAAGCTATGATCTACATCGTTGGGCACCCGAATCCATCGGTCGAACACGCCACTTCCGTGTGCCAAAGCCGGATCGTCGAGGTAACAGGGCTGGAGATCGATCAATTGATTAACGACAATCTTTTTTATGCCCATGTGCGGGTGCCCGGAGGATTGTATCCTGGAAACTCGGAGCCGGTGTCCACTTTCGGCGTCAAGGCTACGATGGTGGCATCCAGCAGCCTCGCCCCGGAGACGGTTTACCAGGTCGTTAAAGCGGTGTTTGAACAGCTTGACCGGTTGCGGGAGATGCATCCGGCCTTTGCCGACCTGGATCCGCAGAAAATGATAGATGAGGGGATATCAGCACCCCTGCATGAGGGGGCTCGCCGTTATTACATCGAGCGTGGATGGATCTCCGAATAGGCAAAGGATTTAAAATCTGCTGTTTGTGCATCGGTGTTTCATACAAGACGATCAATTGGGGAGGCAGCATGACTAACGGTGTTTCGAAAGACGCGTCTGTGGGGAATGGGCAAGGCAAGAACGATGAACTGCAGGATCTGATTGCGCAATCCGACACCGGTGCGCGTACACCACCGGGTGTTGCCGGCAGGATTATACTGACCATCGCCGGTATATGGTCGTTGTTTCAGCTGTGGATCGCATCGCCGCTGCCCTTCATGTTGGGGATGGGGGTATTCAACGATACCGAGGCTCGATCTGTTCATCTGGCTTTCGCCATGTTCCTCGCCTATCTGGCTTATCCGTCACGCAAGAGATCACCGCATGGTCACATCCCTGTCCAAGACTGGTTGATGGCACTGGTAGGTGCGTTCTGTGCCGGTTATATTTTTCTATTCTACGAGCAGTTGGCGCAAAGACCTTCGGCACCGACGACTACTGATATCGCCGTTGCCTGTGTCGGCATGCTGCTGCTATTAGAGGCAACCCGCCGTGCACTGGGGCCGCCCTTGATGGTGGTTGCAGCGGTCTTTCTGATCTACAGTTTCGCAGGTCCCCACATGCCTGCAATTCTGGCGCACAAGGGTGAAAGCCTTGCCTCCGTTGCTAATCATCAATGGATTTCCACGGAAGGTGTGTTCGGTATCGCGCTCGGCGTATCCACCAGTTTTGTGTTCTTGTTCGTGCTGTTCGGGGCGATGCTGGACAAGGCGGGAGCCGGGAATTATTTTATCAAGGTGGCTTTCTCGCTGATGGGGCACCTGCGAGGCGGACCCGCGAAGGCGGCGGTCGTCTCCTCCGCTTTGACCGGGCTTATCTCTGGCTCCAGTATCGCCAACGTGGTGACCACGGGTACCTTTACGATTCCCCTGATGAAGCGAGTAGGCTTTTCTGCTGAGAAAGCAGGTGCGGTTGAGGTGGCATCGAGTGTGAATGGTCAGATCATGCCTCCTGTCATGGGGGCGGCGGCCTTCCTGATGGTGGAGTATGTCGGGATCTCATACCTTGCGGTAATCAAGCACGCCTTCGTACCTGCCCTGATTTCTTATATCGCCCTCGTTTACATTGTCCACCTCGAAGCGTTGAAGGCGAACATGCAGGGGCTTCCCCGGGCGGTTAAACCCAAACCCTGGGTGCAGCGTGTGATCGGCATCCTGACCGGTTTTCTGCTGGTGGCCGGCCTGGCAATGGCGGTCTACTATGGTGTGGGCTGGATGAAACCCGCGTTCGGGGATGCGGCGAGCTGGATAATCGCCGGCCTGCTGTCGGTTGTCTACGTGGCACTCATCGTTTTTGGTGCCCGTTTCCCAGAGTTAAAACTGGATGATCCGAACCAAACCGTCACAACTTTGCCGGAAACCGGCCCGACGGTTAAGTCGGGGCTGCACTTCCTCTTGCCGGTGGTGGTGCTGGTCTGGTGCCTGATGGTGGAACGCCTGTCCCCCGGACTTTCTGCGTTTTGGGCTGCAATGCTGCTGGTCTTCATCCTGGTAACCCAGCGTCCCCTCAAGGCACTGGTTCGGAAACAGGGAGATATTGGCTTTCAATTCATGGAGGGGCTGGTTGACCTGCGGCAGGGCCTCACCGACGGTGCCCGCAACATGATAGGTATAGGCATCGCGACCGCGACGGCTGGAGTCATCGTCGGCGTCGTGTCGCAGACCGGTGTCGGTGCGGTGCTGGCTGATCTCGTGGAAATCCTGTCATTCGGCCATATCCTACTGATGTTGATTCTTACCGCCGTGCTGAGCCTGATTCTCGGCATGGGTCTGCCTACCACGGCCAACTACATCGTCGTGTCCTCGCTGTTGGCACCGGTCATCGTGTCGCTGGGTTCCAAAAGCGGTCTGGTCGTACCGCTGATCGCTGTGCACATGTTCGTCTTCTATTTCGGTATCATGGCGGACGTGACGCCTCCAGTTGGATTGGCCTCGTTTGCGGCGGCTGCGATATCGGGTGGCGATCCGATCCGAACGGGCTTCGTGGCATTTTTCTACAGCCTGAGAACCGCGATTCTGCCTTTCCTTTTCATCTTCAACACGGACCTTCTGTTGATCAATGTGGACTGGAGTCATGGGATCTTTATATTCATCGTTGCCACGATTGCCATATTGATTTTCTCCGCAGCGACCCAGGGCTTCTTTATTGCCAGGAGTCGTCTGTACGAATCTGCGGCGCTGTTGCTGATTGCCTTCACCCTTTTTCGGCCTGGTTTCTGGATGGACATGGTGGTGTCACCTTATGAAGAGGCAGAGCCAATGCAGCTGGCCCGCGCTGCCGGGACGTTAGATCCCGGGGAGCAACTACGTCTGCGGGTTGCCGGCGTTGATGGTGTAGGGGCACCAACGGAGTTTGTGGCCTTGCTGACCATGCCGGAGGGGGAAAGTGGCCCGGAGCGCCTGGAGGCGGCCGGACTCAAGGTGGTGGAGAAGGATGGTGCACTTATCGTCGACAACGTGGTATTCGGATCGGTTGCACATAAGGCCGGCATGGATTGGGACCAGGAGATTCTGAAAGTGCGCGCACCAGCCTCTCAGCCACCGAAGGAACTAATGTACATTCCAGCCTTGATCCTGCTTGGGTTGATTATCGTGATGCAACGAAAACGCAGGGACCTCGATGCAAATGGTCAAGAAAAAGCAGAACGGAGTGCAATCATGTGCTAAGAGTTTATTACCTATAGATATTTCAGGAGGTAAAAATACCTAATGGCCAAGAAGAAACTAAAAGAACTTATAATTAAGCGGGACTGGTGCAAAGGGTGCGGCATTTGTGTCAAGTTCTGTCCGACTAAGGTTCTGGAGCTGGACAAAGCGGATAAGTCCATCGTTGCCCGGCCGGAAGACTGCATCTGTTGCATGATGTGTGAATTACGTTGTCCGGATCTGGCAATCGAAGTATTGACAGAGGAAGGTGAAAAAAATGAGTAAAAACATACGATTTATTCAAGGAAATGAGGCTTGTGTCGAAGGAGCCCTTTATGCCGGAATCGATTTCTTCGCCGGCTATCCGATCACCCCGTCAACAGAAATAGCCGAACATCTTTCCCGGCGGCTACCTGAGAATGGCGGCAAATTTATTCAGATGGAAGATGAAATCGCTTCAATGTGCGCTATCATCGGTGCTTCCCTCACCGGCAAGAAGGTAATGACAGCGACCAGCGGCCCTGGTTTTTCCC
>JBHEOR010000141.1:0-840 GCA_046260685.1 Desulfopila sp. | reverse complement strand
TATGCCTGCATGACTGAAATACCCTGTGTTATTGCCAACGTTCAACGAGGCGGCCCGTCGACGGGTAATCCTACCCATGTCAGCCAGGGCGACATTAATCAAGCGCGCTGGGGCACTCATGGAGATCACTCAATTATTGCCCTTACTGCTTCCAACCATCAGGATGTTTTTGCCATGACGGTTGATGCCTTTAATATGGCAGAGACCTATCGAACCCCGGTTGTACTGCTTTTTGATGAGGCCATCGGTCATATGCGGGAGAAGCTGGTTATTCCTGAAAAAGGGGAACTGGAAATTGTTGGTCGACTCAGGACATCCCTTGGCAAAGGTGTTGATTATCATCCATACCTTCCGAGAGAAGACGGACGGTTACCTATGTCCGATTTTGGTGCCGAGCATAGATATAATGTGACCGGCCTGTTTCACGATATGTGGGGTTTTCCTTCCAACAACCCGAAAATTGTCAATGAACTGCTCAGGCATCTCATTGATAAAATAGAAAATAATGTCCATACCATAACCCGCTACAAGGAACACTATATGGAGGGGGCGGAATATGTGCTGGTATCCTACGGTTCTTCGGCCAGATCCGCCATCCATCTGGCAAAAAGCCGGAGGGCAAAAGGCGAAAAGCTTGGAGTTTTGGAGCTGCAGTCCATCTGGCCTTTTCCAACAGAGCTGGTTCGGGAGAAATGTGCCCATGCAAAAGCTGTTCTCGTTGTAGAAATGAATATGGGACAGGTTCTTACTCAGGTTAGAGCTGCGGTGAAAAAACCTAATAGGGTTTTTCTTGCCAACCGGATCGACGGACAGCTATCACACCTTCAGATATTAAAAGAC
>JBHEOR010000140.1:6900-7265 GCA_046260685.1 Desulfopila sp. | reverse complement strand
CTTCGACGGTTGTCGGTATTTTCATTTCTATCCCCATCGGAATAGGCGCTGCACGAAACCTTGCTCCTCTGCCGATTTATGCACTGTGCCGGACGATCATTGCTCTTTCACGGAGTTTCCAGGAGGTGATTATCGCTATTCTTTTTGTCGCAATGGTCGGGTTCGGTCCCCTGGCCGGATTTCTCACCCTGGCCTTTGCAACCATCGGCTTTCTTGCCAAATTGCTTGCCGAGGATATAGAAGATATCCAGGAGGCACAAGCCGAGGCGATCCGTGCAACAGGGGCGGGCTGGCTGCAGCTTGTCAATTATGCAATTCAACCCCAGGTCATGCCCCGGCTGATCGGCTTGTCATTGTACCGGCTC
>JBHEOR010000140.1:0-6890 GCA_046260685.1 Desulfopila sp. | reverse complement strand
AACACCGCTATCGACCGGTACGAGTTTGATTCGGCGGCTGCCATCCTGATTATTATAATTGTTATCGTACTCGCGGCTGAATACAGCTCCGGTGCTATTCGTAAGAGGGTCCAATAATGCCGGTCAAGGAAATTGACGGAACGAAAGTCTGGCAGCGAAAGAGCACAAAGCGCCAATTGGCAGGTTGGTTCGGCTGGCTGCTGTTAGCTGCACTTTTTGTTTTTTGCTGGCAGGTAATGAATCAGCAGACCATTTGGGCCTTTGTTCATGATGCACCTCGCCAGGCAGCCGATATCACTGGCCGGATGCTGCCTCCGCGCTGGTCATATATTGAAAGACTATGGCATCCTCTCTGGGATACCCTTAATATTGCCACTCTTGGTACCTTGCTCGGAGTGTTGATGGCATTGCCGGTGGCTTTTTTGGCAGCGAGCAATACCACGCCGAGCACACGCTATGTCCGACCCATCGCCATGCTGATAATTGTCTCTTCCAGATCAATCAATTCACTGATCTGGGCGTTGCTGCTGGTTTCGATTCTCGGGCCCGGCCTGCTCGCCGGAATTATCGCAATCGCCCTGCGATCAATCGGTTTTATCGGCAAGCTCCTGTACGAGGCAATAGAGGAAATCGACAGCTCGCAGGTGGAGGCGGTGGCAGCAACGGGTGCCTCCGCTGCCCAAATTATCGATTATGGGATAACCCCGCAAATTCTTCCGGCTTTTGCCGGAATCACAGTCTTCCGATGGGATATCAACATCCGTGAATCGACTGTTCTCGGCCTGGTTGGTGCCGGTGGGATAGGTCTTGAATTATCCCACAGTCTTAATACCCTTGCCTGGCCTCAGGTCAGTCTGATCTTTAGTGTTATCCTTGCAACCGTGGTGGTGAGCGAATGGGTTTCTGCAAAGGTTCGCTACGCCATCATCTGATTTCCGATAAGTAAAAAAATGTCCGTTCTGAGCTTTGTTGCCTTGGCGGAGGATGTGAAAAGCATTATCTTCAGAATAAAATAGACGAAATGAACGAGCAATGAATCTCAGGCTGTAAGCTGCAGTCGTTGCCTGACTAATAGTAATTGCCTTTTCGTTGCGTTTTTGAAGTCAAACTCAAAAAAGGAGGGGATGATGCTCAGTATGATCAATTATGGTAAGGCGTTGGTAACAGGTATATTTATAATCTCTCTGTTAGCATATCCACTTGTTGCTCTTTCTGAAACTGCTGAACCAGCACCAGCCGAAAAGCCGAATAGCCCTGAAGCGATGATCGTCGATGTCGTCGCCGCGAGACCGATTGGCCTGGTTGCAACAGTAACCGGTACAGTGTTTTTTGTGGTTTCATTGCCGTTTTCTGCTCTTGGGGGCAACACAGAAGAGGCCTGGGACAGCCTGGTGGTGAGTCCGGCAAAATACACTTTCCGGCGGCCACTCGGCGACTATGGTGAAGATGCCTTTTCTACGGATTTTTGATTGTTTGCGGGGATGCAAAGAAAAAAGGAGAATCTTCCCTGCGGCTAACGATAGAGTCCTGGAAAGACCATTTTCAAAACTTCATCATCTATTTTGCCCAACAGCTGTTCCTCGTACTCGCCAGGTTCGGGTTGTGAACCGAAAGGGAGAGATTCCGAAGACTGTTCCGACGTAACATGTTCTTCTTCAGCTATCATTTCAGAGATATACAGCGAATCGTCTTCGCAGAATTTGTCATAGCGATGGGTTTCAATCCACCTGTCCGTCTGGTCGTGATTGCCTGCAAAAGTAATAAAGAGATTGTCGCCATCCTTCACAGTGACAAGCCTATACCCGTGACCAAGATCATATTTGATACAATTTCTCAGCCTGTATTCACCGTTCTTCGTTCGTTTACAATGAATGGCATCACTGCGCCACTTGGCCTGTCTGATATATTCGATAATTTGCAGATATTGTGATGCCGCGAGGACACCATGTTTGCCTCCCGTTCGCAGTCTTTCGAGATATCTCTCGATGTTTCTTGAAATGTGAAGGTAGCGCATTTTTTAATCTCCATCCAAAACGTTAAGGCCGTTAGCCGAATTGTTTACCGGATTAAGAGTCATCGCTTTTTGAGTACATGTCAAATACGTAATACCTATCTGTGGGGGACTTGCAATTGGTCACTCTTATAGAAAGCCGGTCAGTTTGGACAGAGGTGTGGAAAATTTATCAATCGAAAATTCCTATCCTGAAGATAGAAAATATCGAAAACACCTTCTTGACTTCAATTTTACCTGTTGATAATTTAACCACCTGATAGTTGTTCGATGAGTTATTCAGAATGAACGACACATTGCCCACTGGAAAAGTCACTCCAAATCGAAACCAAATCTAAAAGGAAACACCATGTTGGAAGTTACCGCTCAGGCAAATGAAAAATTAGTCGAATACATGAAAGCCAACAATATCTCATCATCGCTTCGGATCGCTCTGATGCAGGGAGGGTGTTCGGGTCCTTCGCTTGGTTTAGCCCTGGATGAAGAAAAACCTACGGATGAACTCTTTGAGCAACAGAGCCTGACATTTCTGGTAGAAAAATCCCTTCTCCAGCAATGCGGTAATATTTTTGTAGACTATCATGATGCCGGCAGTCGTTCCGGATTCAATATCAGTACCACTAATCCGCTGCCTGGAGCAGGAGGCGGCTGCAGTTCCGGATCCTGCGGTTCTGGGGGGTGCGTCGGCTGATATTGAGATACAACAAACCACATTATTTCCAGATCCTTTTGCGATACACCCAGAGATGACGGCCAAGAAAACTAAGGAATACTCCGCCAATCGCGGCATGGCTGCCCTCGCGGCGAAGAACGAGCAGACCTAAAGATGTCAGCAGGGACACCGTCATTCCGCGTTTTATGTGGCGCATATGAGGCCAGCGAAGTGCAGGCAGACTCACCGATCCCGATACCGGACAAAGAGCTTTCTTCTCTGTGGGAAAGAGTGAAAGAACCTGGGAAGTTAACTCTTTTTCCGCAAAAAGGATCAAGGTGCTGCCGGTCTGCGGATTATGGTTCAGCATTCCCGAAGGTACGACGGATTGAATTTGCAGGGTAAGTTCTGCAAGAGATTCCGGAGATAAGGGTGCCGCATGACGAAGACGGATGCGGCCGGGGAGTACATGCGAGATCATAGGTTGCCTCATGAGTTTGTTTCAGGGATTGACGGGAGTGAATATGGCCGGATGGCGTTAACTGCTGCGGCAATAGTGGTCGAGTTATGCAGCAAAGCTCCAAGGGCGGGAGACGAGACCCCCAGAAGTCCTCTAAAGAGCAGGATGGAGTTGATTGCAACGATAAAGGTGAAGTTGTTCTGAACCCGGCCGAGTGTTGCCGCTGCGAGATTGCGCAAGGCGGGTAGAGCCATGAGATCGTCGTTAGTCAACACTATATCGGCGGCATCCCGCGCCATATCCGCCCCTTTGCGCATGCAGCAGCCAACCGAGGCTTCGGCAAGTGCGGCTGCGTCGTTGAGGCCGTCTCCAACCATTGCCACTACATGGCCTGCTTCCTTAAGTTGTTTGATGTAGTTGAATTTATCGTCCGGCAGAGCCTGGGAGATCCATTCAGTTACTCCAAGATCACGGGCCGTGCGGGCGGCCATGCCATCTAAGTCTCCGGTCAGCATGATCACGCGCTTCACTCCCATACGGCGAAGGGCGGCCACCACTTGCGCTGCCTCCGGACGGGGCGGGTCCTCGAGGGAGAATCCGGCGACCAGTTTTCCGCCCACGGCGAGATAGAGAATAGTGTGACCAAGGTCGTTCCATTTATCAACATATGATTCTAAAGGTGATACATCAATCCCTTCGTCGTCTTCCACAAAATGACGGCTGCCCAGCAGGGCGCGCTCCCCGTGAAGACAGCTTGCGACGCCGTGCGCGGTAACATATTCAACGGTTGCATGGTGTTCGGCATGTTCGAGCCCCTCGATGGCAGCATGGCGAACGACGGCTTTTGCCACCGGATGCGGAAAGTGTTCCTCCAGACAGGCGGCGAGACGGAGCGCTTCGTCATACGTCCAGCCGTTGCATGGAATAATTTCCTTAACTGAGGGATTGGCCATGGTAAGGGTACCGGTTTTATCGAAAACAAAGACATCGGCCTTGGCCAGATCTTCGAGGTGGAGCCCTCCGCGGACAACGGCCCCCATAGCTGTAGCCTGGCGCATGGCTGAAAGTACGGCAAGAGGAGTGGCCAGTTTGATGGCGCAGGAATAATCAACCAGGAGCACGGCTGCGGCACGGCGCGGATCACGGGTGATTAAAAATACCATGGCGGCAAGGGCGAGCGAGAAAGGCGCAAGCCTGCCGGCCAGTCGTTCTGCCTGGCCCTGGATTCCGGCTTTTCGCTGTTCGGCGTCCTGAAGGAGCAGGAGGGTACGCCGCCAAACAGTGGCATTGCCGTCCTCTGTGGCTTGGATGATAAGCTCGCCCTCTTCCAGCAGAGAGCCGGCAAAAACAGCCTTGCCTTGTCGTTTTTCCTGAAGTTTCGCCTCACCGGTCATGAGGCTCTGGTCCACCATCCCTTCGCCTTCAATAACCACGCCATCGGCGGGAATGAAGTTGCCCTGGCGGACAACGACCAGATCCCCGGCACGGAGGGTGGTGGCGTCGACTATAATTTCTTCATCACCCTGGCGCAGGCGGGCTGTGATAGAATGTTTGCCGAGGGAATCGGCAAGACTTTCCTCCGAACGCTTTTTGGTCCAGTGTTCGAGGAATTCACCCAATCCAAGAAGCAGTGTAATCGTCCCGAGAGTGCGAAAATCCCTTAAAACAATGCAGATACCGATAGCAGCCGCATCGAGCACGTCAACATCCAGAGCGCCGCGAACCAACCGGACTATCCCTTTGCGCAATCTCGGCCAGGCATTTTTTACGGCAAAGAGCTGATGAAGGCCAACGGGAAGAAACGGGCGGAGAGCCAGTGGCAACAACAAGCTTGTGAGACCGGAAGATGTGCCTGCATCGACCGCATCGCCTGTGTGGGACGATTCGTCTCCCCCGAAAGCACCTTCAGTGAAAAATGCTTCGTAAAGAGCGAGAAGCAGATCGTCGCGATTGACGACGGAAGGGTCGTAACGTATGAACAAACTTATTCCCGTTCGGGAGTGAGAAGCATCTATTATGCCCTGGCAGGAACGAATATTTCTTCCCCGGGCCAGAATGACGGCCTCTTCAGGGGAACTGCCACGAAGCCGCAGGCGGCCGGGCAGGTCATGTACGATGGAAAGCGCCACTGTTACTCCTTAGAAATATTATTATTATGCTTCTGCGGCAGGCTGTTCGGCCTGTTTTTCAGCTTTTGCGGTTCGTGCGTGATCAACTTCTGCGATGAAGTCGCTTACGTCTTCCTTGGTACGCTGGATGGTGCCGACTGCCTTGTCGCGCAGATCAAGAGCATCGGCAGTCAGTTTTGTCAGGGTGGGGCGCAGACTGTCGTTGTTCTTGGACAGTGCCAAAACCCCAAGGGAACCTAAGGCGACACCGCCAAGTAAAAGTAACAGTTTCTGGGTAGAATCGTTCATGTCATAATTCCTTTATTGTGGATGATAAGAAAGCAGGCGATCAAGAAGATCGATTGCCTGGTCGGGACTGGCGGCACGGAATAAGGCGTCCACCATTGCAAACGGCATATATTTTGTGTCGTATTCCAATACCAGCGAACCGGCCAGAGGATTAAGCCGGACAGAGCGGACTCCGGGGAGAAGCTGCTGCAAAGCCTCCTCGCCTGCTGCTGCCTGTCGGCGAAGATCCCGGTTGATGGCAACCCCATTACGAACCTGTATTCGCAGTCTGCCCGGCAGGTGGTGTATCAGGCGCACATGCGGCCACAGTTCAATGAGGTTCTGGCGATGTTCAACTAAAGTCTTGGATTGCTTGGACATTAAAAAAATCTCCTGATACAGGAATAATCGGTGCTAAAATAATATATAGGAGTTAGCGAACCTTGACTGAATTCGACAACCCTAAAAGGAAGAGCTAAGATACAATATTTAACAAGAGAATCAATAATTATTTTAGGATCACCTAAGTAACTGTCAAGATTTTGATGTGTGGTCTGGGGCTATCTTGTTTGATTTTCATAAAAGGAGACAGCATGGGCTTCGGATACAAAAAACTCCCGGAAAGATAAATCTTCCGGGAGTTTCGAAGCGGGGTGAAGTGAATGCCGAATTTCTCAGATGGCTTCAAGGAATTTGATCAGCGCTTCCCGATCCTTTTTATCCATCTGCCTGAATGCCTCGCGAGCCTCTTCACCCTCGCCGAAGTGCCAGAGAATGGCCTCCTCGAAGTTGCGGGTCCGAAGATCATGCATCATATCGGTATGATCGACGGCGTTTTTCATCATTCCCCTGGCCCAGAGCGGTGGCGTCCGCCAGGTCCTGGTCAATCCTTGGTTGATTTCCCCCATGTCGTGCATCAGCAGATCGGTGTACGGCCAGATCTTCTGGTTGGCAAATTTCGGGATATAAGGTGACTCCTAGCCGGTGGTCCACGAAGGCTTGTGGCATTCATTGCAGTTTGCCGCATAGAACATCTTCCTTCCTTGCTGGACGGTCGGATCATCGAGGTTCCTGGCGGCCGGGACGGCGAGGCCGCGCGACCAGATCATCAGGTTATCGAGGTCTTCTGAGGAAAGTTCAACCGGTTGGTGTGCTGTCAAAAGTGTAGTGTCAAGGCCGAGTTCGCCCTGTTTGTCGATCCATTCCTGGCTGGCGAAGAGTTTTGGGCGATCTTCACGGGTAAGGTTGTAGACACTCCAGCTGCCGTTGAAGCCGGGGCCATTCTGCAGTGTGGCACGGGAATTATGGGTGGTGAATTTACCAAGGTGTTCCTTTCCGTCGTGTGGTTCTGTTTTCCATTTACCATGGATT
>JBHEOR010000014.1:29213-41381 GCA_046260685.1 Desulfopila sp. | reverse complement strand
AAATCCACCGCCATTGCAGTACCCGCCGCCACCAGCCCCTGCACATCCGGGCTATTTTTGAGTTCCTCATTGGCGGCCTGTACCGCCTTTTCAAACTTCCCCGGATTTTTGACCTTCACCACCCCACTGCCTTTGACCGCAACGGCCTTGAGGTTCTTAGCCCCCATTACGGCGCCCGCCCCGCCTCGTCCGGCCTGGCGATTATGCTCGCATCCAATAAGAGAGTAGAGTACGCCATTTTCTCCGGCCGGGCCGATGGAGACCACCTTGAAACCTGGATCACCAAGCTCGGCTTTGACGGCTTCAAGTGTTTCCAGAGTGCCAAGCCCCTGCATGCTCGCAGCTGGTTTGATGGCAACCGTATCGTCTTGTATTGCTATATAGCAGAGCTCACGGGCCTTACCCTTTATAATAATGCCGTCATACCCGGCATATTTGATGGACGGCGCAAAATGGCCGCCAAAAAAGGAGTCAAGATATGTTCCGGTAAGTGGTGATTTTGTCGCGACAACGCCTCGCATGGAAGGAGCCGATGTTGCCGTTAAGGGCCCCGTCAGAAACATCAGCACATTTTCAGGAGAAAACGAATCGGTATTCTCAGGGACAAGATCATAGAGAAGCTTTGCGCAAAATCCTTTGCCGCCGATAAAACCTGTTTTCAGCTCCTCGGACAGCGGCAGCGTTGCCGTTGTGCCGGCATCAAGGTCTATTACCAGGAATTTTCCCATATATGAAGAATCCATTAACGGTCCTCTTTTTGTATGACCACAAGTTGCAGAGCTCCCGTGGGACACTCCCGTACACATTGCGGATCACCGCCGCAGAAATCACACTTGAAGGCCTTATCCTTTTTCCCCCGTTTTCGAATCCTGCACATATCAAGGGGACAATACCGGGCACACAAGGCGCAGCCTATGCAAACCTCGTCGTCTATCACGACAAAACCCTGCTCATTCCGGGCAATCGCTCCAACCGGACAGACATTCATGCAGTATGGATTGTCACAATGATTGCAGACCACCGGCTGGTTGTACAGATTATCCCTGCTTTTACGTATATCGAGCCTGGCCAGGTCCGGATTAAACCCGCCTTCTTTTGCCATGGAACAGGCCAGCTGACAGATATTGCATCCTGTACAGATATCAAAATGGGTGAGTATGTTTTTTTTACCATTCATATCGAAAAAGACGATTATAGAGATTGGGAGAAAGAGAAATGATTGAATAAACAGCCATGAGAATACGCCATGAGGATACGCCATAAGCGCGAAAAAGGCAATGGCATGGTTGGCCGAGACCATGCAAGCTGATAGACGAACTCAAAGAACATGGCCTAAGCGTCCTCCGGGGCGACAGCACCTCTGATCATACTCGGGGATAATTCCGCTTCATCAACGGACATCAATTTCACCACCCGCTCAAAGGCGCTTTCGATCATCAGTTGCTCCCAGGTTTCCAATTCGGAAAAACGACTGGTAAACTGTTCCTGGAGCAGGGGTGGAACTTCATCCAATACATGGTTCCCCTGTTCCGTGAGGACAATGGCTGTTTTTCGCCTGTCACTGGTATTTTTGGCCCGTGTCAGGTATCCGCTTTTTTCAAGACGCTTGGTGATATCGGTCACCGTTGCCTGACCCAAACTGACAATACTTGCAATGGATTTTACCGAGATCGGGGCGTTGGCGGAAACGGCCTGGAGAACAATCAGCTGTGGCCCGGTCAGGCCAAAACGTTTTTTCAGAGCAATGGAGTGCTGATCAATGGTCTGAATAATCTGACGCAAACAAATGAGTAAATTCCTACAACGCTCGTCATTGCTCGGTGACATCGCACACCTCTCATTGGCCACTAAAACTTTTCAACCGGCACCACGTCACATTGGGCCGGCCTGAACATACCACCCTATTACTCAACGTGCTTTTTAGTTCGTATACGATACTTTAAAAAGCAATAATAATGGCCGTAATAACAAGTTTTTATTATCTTATCATGAAACTAACTACAACTCAACCATTGACATATGGTTCGCATACGATATATTAATAGCAAAGAAATTCATCCAACACTACTCTTTTTATGAAAAATGTTATCTGGCACATCCTCAAACGCACCAGCGGCAGCCTGGCAACCGTTCTTGTCATCTCACTGATTATTTTCATTGGTGTCGAGCTCCTGCCGGGGGACGTCGCGGAAACAGTTCTTGGTCAATCGGCCACCGAGGAAACGGTGAACGCCTTCCGCCAGGAGCTCAAACTCGACCTGCCTCCTCATACCCGCTATATAGCGTGGCTCTCCGCCTTTATCCACGGCGATTTCGGCACCTCGCTGGCCAACGGGCGAGCGGTTGCCGACTTAATATCCTGGCGTTTCGGCAACACCCTGTTTCTGGCAGCGACCGCAGCAGCCATGGCCGTGCCGCTTGCCATATTGCTCGGCATCATTGCCGCCTTTTACCGCAACAGCCTCTATGACAAAACAATCTCGACCACCACCCTGTCATTTATTTCGTTTCCTGAATTTTTCATTGCTTATATCCTCATCATGCTCTTTTCCGTCAAACTCAATATTTTTCCCAGCATGGCTATAATCAATGAAAACATGAATCTCGGTGAACGACTCTATGCCATCATGCTGCCGGCCTTAACCCTGACCTGTGTGATCACGGCACACATGATGCGGCAGACCCGGGCCGCCATTATCAATGTCCTGTCATCCTCCTTCATAGAGATGGCGGAGATAAAGGGCATCAGGCGGTTGCGCATCATCATTCATCACGCCTTTCCCAATGCTCTCTCGCCTGTTATCAATGTTGTGGCGGTCAATCTTGCCTATTTGGTTGTGGGAGTGGTGATCGTTGAGGTGGTATTCGTCTACCCCGGACTGGGACAGCTTCTGGTCGATTCCGTTGCCAAACGCGACCTTCCCGTGGTGCAGGCATCGGGGCTGATTTTTTCCATTACATATATCGGATTGAATCTTCTCGCCGACATACTGTCCATGCTTGCTAATCCGAGGCTCCGACAATCATACCTCTAATACAAGGAATCCTGCTGTGTTGAGTTTATTGAGACAGTCCCCGTTGAGCGCCCGTATCGGTTTGGGCATTGTCACCCTGAATTGCCTGGTGGCAATCTTTGCTCCATGGTTAGCCCCCTACGGAGAAACAGCGGTGGTGGGCGATGTCTGGCAGACGATTTCCTCCCAGTTCCTGCTGGGAACCGACCATATCGGCCGCGATCTCTTCAGCCGCATACTTTTCGGTGCAAGAAACACCATAGCACTGGCCTTTATCACCACGGCATTGTCCTTTTTGCTCGGCTCTATCATGGGATTTATTGCCGCCGTCAAGGGTGGATGGATAGATAATCTGCTCAGCCGCATGGTGGATGTGGTCATGGCTTTCCCCACGCTCATTTTTGCTTTGATGATCCTCTCGGTGCTGGGATCCTCCATCCCCACCCTGATTTTCACCATTGCCATTCTTGACTCCACCCGCGTCTACCGGTTATCCCGGGCAGTCGCCATGGATATAGAAGTTCTTGAATTTGTCGAAGTTGCCAGACTGCGAGGCGAAGGCCTGTGGTGGATTATCCGCCAGGAAGTACTGCCCAATGCGATACCGCCGCTTGTGGCGGAATTCGGCCTGCGCTTCTGCTTTGTATTTTTATTCATTGCCTCGCTGAGCTTTCTCGGCCTGGGGCTTCAACCGCCTCTGGCAGACTGGGGCGGCATGGTCCGGCAAAACGCCGGCGCCATTACTTTCGGAATATTCACCCCGTTAATTCCGGCAGCGGCAATTGCCTTTTTAACAGTAGGGGTCAATTTGATCGTGGACTGGGTTCTCCACCTGTCCTCCGGTCTCCACGAATAAAGAGGACACGACCATGACAGACACCATTCTTGCCATCAACAATCTCCACATTGAAGGGTTCTTCGAAGAAGACTGGCAGCCCATCGTCAAAAATATCAGCCTGAATCTACAAAAAGGCGAGGTCCTCGGACTCATAGGCGAATCGGGGGCCGGCAAATCAACCATCGGTCTGGCCGCCATGGGATACACCAGACAGGGCTGCAGGCTGGCATCCGGGTCCATTACATTGGACGGTGAGGAACTTTTCGGTGCAACAGAGGAAGACCTGCGACGGGTCAGAGGGTCGAAGATAGCCTATGTCGCCCAGAGCGCCGCGGCCTCCTTCAACCCATCTCATCGGATCATAAAACAGTATGCCGAAGGGCCGGTCCACCACGGCCTGATGAGCTATTCCGCAGCGGAGAAAGAAGCCATAGCGATCTATCGCCGGCTGTTTCTGCCCACGCCCGAAAAAATAGGGTACCGCTACCCCCATGAATTATCCGGCGGCCAACTCCAGCGGGCCATGGTGGCCATGGCCATGTCCTGCGGCCCGGAAATCATCGTCTTCGACGAACCCACTACAGCCCTTGATGTCACCACCCAGATAGAGGTGCTGGCAGCAGTCAAGGAGATTACTGAAAAAATGAACAAGGCCGCTCTCTACATCACCCACGACCTTGCAGTGGTAGCCCAGGTGGCACACCGCATCATGGTACTGCGCAACGGTGAGCTTGTTGAAGAGGGCGAGACCAGGCAACTGATCCGCAACCCTCAAAAGAGCTATACCCGGGAACTGCTCAATGTGCGCTCCCTGCGGGAAGAAAAAGACGAATCGGACAGGCTCGATGTAATTCTCAGGGTAGAAAATGTGGATGCCTCCTACACCGCTGACGCCAAAGTCCTGGAAGACATCAACCTGACCGTGCGAAGAGGGCGAACCGTCGCCCTTGTCGGCGAATCCGGCTCGGGTAAAAGCACCCTGGCCCGGGTGATCACCGGATTACTGCCTGCCACCCGAGGAGAGATCAAGTTTCTTGATGAAGAGCTCTCCCTGGACTTGGAAAACCGCTCCAAGGACAACCTGCGGCGTCTGCAGATGATCTATCAGATGCCCGACACCGCCCTGAACCCGCGGCAGACCGTACGCAAGGTTATCGGCCGGCCGCTCCAGTTCTATTTCGGCATGCACGGCAAAAAGGCGGAACAACGCATCAGAGAACTGCTTACCAGTATCGAACTTACCCCGGATTCCTACATCGACCGGCTGACCACGGAACTCTCCGGCGGTGAAAAGCAGAGAATCTGTATTGCCCGGGCCCTGGCCGCCGAACCCGATCTCATTATCTGTGACGAGATCACCTCCGCGCTTGACCAGCTGGTGGGCGAAGGAATTCTTGATCTGCTCCAGGATCTCCAGAACACAACCGATATATCCTACCTCTTCATAACCCATGATCTGGCTACCGTCAAAGCCATAGCAGACAAGATAGTTATCATGCTGGAAGGTAAAATTATTGAACAGGGCAAAAAAAAGGAAATCCTTTCTCCACCGCACCACGAGTATACCGACAAGTTACTGGCTTCCATACCGGAAATGGACCCTGACTGGCTTGACGAGCTTCTGGCCGAACGAGCCTCGATTTTTCTGGAAGAAAAACCGGCACAATAAGGAGCACCCTGGCGCACTATAAGCCAAAAGGCGCTTTCATCCCGCGATGAAAGCGCCTTTTTTTATACTGCCTGCCGGCTGCCGGTCCTCTTTCCAGGGCAATACTACCTTGAAGAATCAACAATATCGTACATGATCATGGCGGCTATAACCGTCCAGCCAACGCCATGAAAAAGATATATCCCCGTGGTATCGAGAATATCGGAGATGGTGTTCAAGACCGCGGACACCAGAAAAACCGTTCCCAGAAGCATCAGCATGCTGAGCAGGTGGGTGCAAAACAGCAGGAGTTTACTGGTAATTTCATTATAGCTGTAGGAGGTCCACAGCTGACTGATAGTGGCCCAGATAATAGGGATAGCGACAAAGAAGAGCAACAGATTATTTTCGTCGGGAAGCTTATAATCAAGATGGAATTCGAAAAACCATACACCCAGAAAAAAAATCACAACATTTCGAAATATAACAAACTTTACCATCTCTTCCACCAACCGCGGCATGACGGACCACAATTTCAGTCATGCCGCACACACGTTTATCTGAACGGCCACCGCCTAGATACCCTGAATATAGGCCTCAAAAACCGGCAGTGCCTCTTTACCATCGGCGGTTTTGACGCCATCAAGCCACTTGCTGTAGACCTCGGGGTGCTTCTTCAGCCAGGCAAGGCCTGCACCGAGATGCTTCAGCTTTGTGTCATCCTTCATCATCGCCATTATTTCGTTCATCATGTCAACGGAGAATATCAGATTGTCGACAAAATGAGCGACATTGGGCATATCTTCAGCAAACCCTTTGCGGACATTGGTATACACCGTTGCCGTACCATTATCGTCACCGAAGGTCTCCGCGGTACTGCCTGTGAGATATTGCATATCGATTTTGGCATTCATATAGTGGGGCGCCCAGCCAAGAAACACAATCCATTTCTCTTCGGTGGCATAGGCCATAACCTGGGAGAGCATCATCGGTTCACTGGTTTCAACAATGGTAAAATCGCCCAGCCCGAACATATCATTGTCAATCATTTTATGAATTATCTCATTGCCGTCGTTGCCCGGCTCAATACCGTAGATTTTATGATCGAGCTTATCTCCGTATTTGGCGATATCGGCAAAATCCTTCAAACCACCTTCCACAACGTAGGTCGGGGCTGCCAGGGTATACTTGGCACCCGGCATGTTTGCAACTGTTTGTACCACCGTTCCCTTGTCGAAGAATTTGTTGGCGATGGTTGCCATGGAAGGCATCCAATTACCAAGAAAGACATCCCTATCCCCCATATCGAGAGACTTGTAAGCGATCGGCACGGGCAGCACGGTGTTTGATGCCTCGTACCCCAGTGTCTCCAGGATTTTAACGGCAAGTTCCGTCTTAATGGTCACTCCAGTCCAGCTGACGCTGGCAAACCCCACCTCTTTTTTGCCGGCAGCCTGAGCACTACCCAAACTCATCACCATGCAGAATATACATAGTGCAAAAATGCTCATTCTCCAAGATTTCTTCATCGTACGATCCTCCTTCTGTTTGAGAAAAAGGGTGTTTCATCATCGCTGGCTTGGAAACACCCCGGGTCCGCAGGCCTGGCGCGATACAGATTGTACCGCTATAAGGTTTAAAAACAGTGGCAGCCATGCTGTATGATTTTGAGAGATCTGTCGTGTTTGGTGTAACATGGTTGACCGGCGCAACCCGGCCAATCATCCTTCAGCTTTACCCTTTTCACCTACATGGAACCCAGCCTGCGAAGGGGCCTCGGGAGTATTGCCAAGAATGGCATCCGCCGCTTTTTCGGCAATCATCATAACAGGTGCATAAATATTGCCATTGGTGATACTGGGCATGATGGAGGCATCGACAACGCGGAGATTTTCCACGCCATGGACCTTGAGTTCCTTATCCACCACGGCCATAGTATCATAGCCCATCCGGCATGTACAGCTTGGATGATAGGCGCTCTCCCCCTCACGGGCAACAAAGTCCAGGATTTCCTCATCGCTCTGTGCCTCGACACCAGGCGCCAGCTCCTTGCCCCGCAATTCATCGAAGGCCGGCTGGTTAATGATCTCGCGGGAGCGCCTGATAGCCTCCACCCACTCCCTTCGCTCCTGCTCCGTGGAAAGATAATTAAAGAGAATGCTCGGATACTCCGTGGGATCAGAAGAGCGTATTTTGACATGGCCGCGCACATCGGTATTCATCGGCCCTACATGGAGCTGGAAACCGTGCCCCTCCTTGGGAGCACTGCCGTCATAGCGGATGGCAATGGGCAGGAAATGAAACTGCAGGTTGGGATAGTCGACACGGTCGTTGCCACGAATAAATCCGCCTGCTTCAAAATGATTATTGGCGCCGTCCCCCTTGCGGTTAATCAGCCAATCCATGAAAATCCTGGGGCCATTGCGCAATTTTATAGAGGGATAGAGGCTGACGGGCTTCGTGCAGGCATACTGGACATAGAGCTCAAGGTGGTCCTGGAGATTCTCCCCAACTCCCTTGAGATCGTTCACCACATCGATCCCCAAACTCTTCAGTTCCCCGGCGTTACCAATTCCAGAAAGCTGCAGCAACTGCGGCGAGTTGATGGCACCGCCGCAGCAGATAACCTCACCGCCATAGACATCTTCGGTGGTGTTACCCTTGGTATAGGAAACGCCGATGGCCTTTTTGCCCTCAAAAAGAATTTTATTGGCCAGAGCTCGGCACCTGATGGTCAGATTTTCACGGTTCTTGACGGGATGGACGTAGGCTCGAGCGGCATTCCAGCGCCGACCGCGGTAAATCGTGGCGTCAAATTTGCCAAAACCCTCCTGGCGGTAGCCGTTGACATCGTTGGTGAGGCTGTGCCCCGCCTGTTCAACGGATTTAAAAAATGCCTCAAACAGAGGATTATCGCATTCCGGGGTCTGGAGATACATCGGTCCATTGGAGCCATGGTAGGCATCGGCACCAATCATGCGCGTCTCGAACTTGTTAAAATAGGGCAGACAATGGGCATAATCCCAGTCCTCCAGCCCTTCATTCTGCCCCCATTTTTCATAATCCAGGGCATTGCCGCGGATATAGATCATGCCGTTTATACAACTGGAGCCGCCCAGCACCTTGCCGCGTGGCTGGTAAATGCGTCGATTCTGCATCCACGGCTCCGGATCCGACTCATACCACCAGTTATAGGTGGTACCCGACAGGGGATAGGTCAGCGCCGCCGGCATATGCAGGCGGAAATCCAGTTTATAATCGGGTTTGCCCGCCTCAAGAACCAGCACTTTGTTCTTGGGGTTGGCACTTAATCGATTGGCCAAGACACTCCCGGCCGAACCGCCACCTACAATGATATAATCGTACTCTTTTGCTGCCATTGCTTCCTCCTTCAAATGTATTGTAAAATGTAATCACATGTAAATTTTGCCACTTAACGCGCAACAACCTCCAGCGGACCCTCTGCCTGCTTTCGCCCATTGCCCAAACAACGCCGCAGAAGAATATAATGATAGGTGATGGATGAGAGGGCTCTGTTCGGTTTATTAGCGGCGATTTCCCTGACAGTCTGCTTCCAGTTCGCTATTGTTGCCTGTCGATAGTCAGGATCATCGTAGAGCGCGAAGTCATGGGAGCTAAAACCCAGCTGCACCGCCTGCATGACCCATTCAAATATCGGATTTCCTGTCATTTTGGCAAGTTGTATATTCAGGGCCCGGTCTATTTCAGCCAGTTTTTCCATGTCAGGTGCCACATCATCCCCAAATTCTTCCAGCCTGTCAGTTATCCGGACAAGAGCCGACTTTTCCTCAGGACCGGCATGGGCTATTGCCAGCGTGGTCACCACACGGTCAATGCTTTCACGAAATTCTATCAGCTGATCCGGATCAACCTGCTTCTGCTTTAAAAATATTGCCAGTGACTCACCGAAGCTGGTCGCTTCAATCTGCTTGACATAGGCTCCGCCCTTGGCACCTTTGCGGATTTCGACAAGACCTTTCTGTTTCAGAGCCCGTAAAGCCTCACGCACAACTCCCCGCCCTGTACCAAACTGGCTCTGCAGTTCGCGCTCACTGGGCAAACGCTGCCCGGGAACTATCTCGGCGCCGACAATGGCTGCCTCTATCTGTAAAGCGATATCCTCGCTTGCCCGTCCCACATTCACCGGAGAGAACAATGAGGGCTTCTCTGTGTCTTTCATTTTGGTAGTACCATGACATGCAAACAATATCCAATCAATTCAGCCAAATGTGCCAGTAATCATTGAATTAGGAAAAAATCCAGAGCTCTTTCAACAGCAATACAACAAAAAACATTCCTAATGGTAGTACCATTTATACCTGAAATGAAAACTGCGGTCAAGGAAAAAAACCACAGCAGCAGTAATTGGGCAGAGTAATTGGGGTCAGACCACGTTTTTGCCAGGTGCCGAAAGTTCTCGTCAATCAAAACCCTCAAAAACGTGGTCTGACCCCAATTATGGACCCCAATTACTGCCCAGTTGAGGCTTTATAGGCTACAATAAATTGAAAGTATCTCTGAACGAATTTTCCCGAAAGAGCATCTTTATAACTTACCTGCGGCAGAGGTTCTTTTGACGTATAACCGAAAAATTCCTCGAATACCTGATGTGAAAGACGACTGAGCTCGCTGGTAATTGCAAATATTTCCATGGAATTGCCACTGTAATGACGCAGCCGGCAATGCAGGGGCCTGTAATCATGCAACAGGCAGTCGCCGCCATGGTGCAGTGGGCATACCCAGTGAGACTCGCTGACAGAGAGAGGAAGTGCCCCGGCATCCTGCGTCTCCATGACACCGGCAACCTCGTCCGCCCCGGCCGTGGCTTTGGAAATAACCGCCTGCCGCTGTTTGGCCGGTAAAACGGTATTCACCTTGTCGTTGATATATAACGCTTCGATTAATTCCAGAGAAAACAATCCCTCGGAACACGTACCCTGGCTTTCGTCGCAGCATGGTGCTGCTGGAGCGTCTGGAGATGCCGCCGCCACCAGGACATCAACTTTCTGCCTGAGGCTTTCGTATTGTTCAAAAAATTTACTTACATCGGTGCTCTTTCTATTATACGGCGTTGGGTCGGCCAGGGTGAGCCGGCCTTCCTTTTTGCCGTATTTTCTCAGCAGCCACCATTGGGAAAAATTGGTTGGGTTGGAGCAGGTTGCCTTGAGCAGTTTTGCCGCCTTCTTCATAGTGAAGCCGCGGCGCAGCAGGTAGGCGGTTATGAAGGTTCCCGTTCTGCCGATACCATGGCGGCAGTGGATGAGCACTTTTTTGCCGAGGTAAACGGCTTCATCAAGCCACTCCAGGCCCTGCTCCATTGCTTCCATGGTCGGAGCCGTTTCATCGGCTGTGGGAATCCAGATCACTTCAAAACCTGAATTTTCCTCAATCTCATGCAGATCACTGAACTCTCCGCAGAGGTTGACAATTGCCCCAACTCCCTGCCTCCGTATATCCTCAAGTTCCTCGTAGGACATTGGCGCACGCCCGGTGGCGATATTTGTGGTAATCCATCGCAGCTGATAATCAGACATTTAAAGTTCACCTCTGTTGTGATTGCGACTTTATCCCTCCTGGGAAAAAGAGTACACTCCGGCATGGAAATCGGCCACACAGTTTGCCACCATATCCTCGTCCTCCAGCACCATATCCATGAGTTTTGTCGCTCCAAGGAGACGGCCAAGCATATCGAGCCTGTGGTACATATCATCATGTTCTATTTTGAACATCCTGCCCTCCAGCAGGTCACCCTTGTTTTCAACGGTAAAGCCGATATCTTCAAGGATGCGGGAAAGAAACTCGAGGCGCAGCGAGCGATGATAAAAATCGCCACCACCGCCGGCAAATCGCAGCATGCAGTGATTTTTAGCAGGATCATCACCGCACAACACATCAACGATGGTAAAATGATAGCCAAAGCGTATATTAAAATGGAGATACTCCGCCCCGATAACAGCATAACTGGCAAAGGCGAAACTGTCTTTTTTAGGCGGCACACCGCCTGAGAGTTCAATTTTATCGTAGGCGTCCCAGTCAAACGGCTTCTGCTTCCACTGCACATCGGGATGGTTTAATCCCTGCCACAACGCCCTAAACGGTCGACACTGGATCCGGGCGAGTTCTACCCCTTTGGGAGTATCACCGGCAGCCTTTATGCCTCCTCCGACATCAAAGAGATAGACATCAAGCGGCATATCGTCAACCAGCCGCAATGCTCCGCGCCCCGAGCCCGGTTTGCCGGCACTGAACATGGCGAGCAGCGCGTTTTCATGGCAAAAACGGATGATGTCATGCATGGAGCGACAGCCCTCCGGTGTAAAATTCGGCGCCGCCGGATCTGTGAGTTCCAGGGGAGTGATAAATTTCAGGACCTCGCCAAATCTCTGCGTGTATTTGTTTTCAAGAGTATCGCAATCTTTGCCGATCATGGCCTCGACACGTCCGGCATATACCACGCCTCGATCAGCATCGACACTGACCACATCTCCAGGAGCGAAGAGACGGACGGCATCGGCGATACCACAGAGCACGGGAACTCGAAACTCCCGGGCCACGGTAGCAAAATGACTGGCACGACTGCCGCGCTCTGCAAGAACGGCTGCGACCCTGCCTAAAACCGTCACATACTGCGGCGGGGTCTCCCGGCA
>JBHEOR010000014.1:20261-29203 GCA_046260685.1 Desulfopila sp. | reverse complement strand
CCCCCGCCGGCAGATCACCTATACTATGATCGCCATCGACTACATACACCGGTCCGGCGGCAAAACCGGTTGCTGCCCGCTCTCCCCCTTCATACAACACCTCATTACCAGAGTGCACCACCTCAGCCGGCGGAGCAGGCTTAATGGGGGCATGCAGCTTTCTGGCCTGCAATATGCGCAACTCGCCATCATCATCAAGCGCCCATTCTATATCCTGAGGAGCACCGAAATGTTTTTCAATGCGCCGTGCCCAATGGGCAAGCAGACGTGCCTGTTCGATAGAAAGCAGCGCATTGTTTTTTCCCGGCTCGCCACCGGTCAGCTCATTTTGTGGATTGAGCAGGTAGTGCTGGGGAACCACGGCACCGCCGACCAGCGCTTCGCCTACACCTGCAATGGCATAAATATGCAACTGCTCCTGCTGCCTGTTCTCCTGTTCAATATCACGGCTGTAAACAACACCGCTACACCGGGCAACTACCATTTCCTGCACCAGAACGGACATCGCCGTCTCCTCGTCACCCAGCCCCTGAGTGATTCGATAAAACAGGGCTTCAGGTGAATACTTCGAAGCCAGCACCTTCTTGTAACTTTCGCCGATTGCATGGCGCTTGACATGAAGGCAGGAAATATATTGACCGGCAAAAGAGGAGGCACTGTCTTCATTAACGCCACTGCTGCGTACGGCAACCTCTTTCTCCCTGGAAGTATGATGCCAGGCGGCGCAACCATTATCAATGGCCTGTTCGATATCCGAGGGAAGCTCGGCTGTCGTGATCAGCTCCTGGAGGTGGCGAGATATCCTCTCCAGTGAGGCATGGTCCCTGATATCCAGCTGCGCCAGCAGCTCGTCAATCGTAGAACGAAGAACATTGTATTCTATGAAATAATGAAAGGCATCGGCAGTAATGGCAAAACCCTGTGGCACTGGAGCGCCGAGCTCCCGCTCTATGATAGCGAGATGTTTCGCTTTGTTGCCGATAAAGGTATCTGCCTTCGATAGAGTGGTCACAGGCACGACAAAGGGAGGGGCAGGCACTATTCTGGGAGGGGCCAGTAAAAAGCGGGTATAAAAATCGAACTTTTTGTGATAGCTTCGCAGTGCGCTGTAACGGCCCGGCTCCATGCTGTCGAGCGCATCAATCATGGCGGCAACTCCATTGGAGAACTCGGTAAAACGTCTTCGCACGCTCGCCGGATCCTCGCATTGCCCGCCATACAAAAGCTCTTGAAACTCCGCCATCTGTTCGTGACAGGAAATATCGTATTTGAGCAGCCGCTTGAGCGCCTCGTATTTTTCCCGCAGCAGCGTGCCCGGCGCCAAAATACGATAACTCCAATGTTTAAATAAGGAATTGAGATGCATCTTCACTCTCTTTTTTGTATATTTATCCCCTGACACTATATTTACCATCGACACACAAGGATTTCTCCTATTTCCACTGTTGCAGGGAATCATTTCAGGATTTTTTTTTCATTACCCTAAAAAAATGCAACAGGATAATGGAGAGAAAGAACAAAAATGGTATCATTGGAAAACAGATTGCATTCCACCGGCTTGATTGTCATAAGTTACACTCTACATATTTTGAAAAAGCATCACCTCACTCAAGGAGAGTTCGTATGAACCTGCAAAAAATCTATGCATATGCCCTGCAAAGGGAAAAAGAAGGGTACAAATTTTTTAAAGAGAATGCAGACAACGCCACCCATGCCGCCGCAGGGGAAATTTTCCAGAAGCTTGCCGATGAAGAACTGAAACATATACACTATATCGAGGAACTCATGGCGGCACCGGAAGAAGAAGCCGGCAGCAGCACTGCTGAGCTCGAAGCGGACGACTGGTTCGAAGAGCGTGCCGAGAAGGAACTTTTGGACCAGTCGCTCATCGAATCAATGATTCCCGATGTCGCGGTACTGCGCACCGCATATCTGATCGAGCACGATCTTTCGGAATTTTATGAAATGGCGGCACGAAAGTCATCCGGCATGGCCCAGTCTGCCTTTAATCAGTTGGCCTCATGGGAACGAGGCCATGAAGCTTTTTTCAAAAAACTGCATGACAAAGTCTTCCAGGAGTATACTCAAATGCCCTGGGGCGGCTGAAGCTTCAGGATCGCTCAGCTGAGCCTTTTGAATAATCAGGTTAACCCGTGACTGTTCAGAGGTACGCTCAGGCTGCGGGCCCTCATGATGTGCGCAAGCAGCCTGAAAAAGCTCCAGGGATTTCTGTTTTTCGAGCTGATCGCCGACAGATGGGGTGCTCCTGAATAGTTACCGTTACCCTTTGAATTCGGCGGACACAACACCATAACGCCGCATGATTCTCTGCAGGGCCTGACGTTCAAGGCCGCAGGTTGCGGCGGCATTGGTGACATTGCCCCGATGGCTGGCCAGCAGATTTTGCAGATACCCCACCGAAAATCGCCTGAGCACCTCCGCCTTGGCATCATTGTAAGGATGTGTATACAACGCATCAAATTCGGTGGATGATGAAGAGGCCGACACCGCTTCACCCTGCTCTTCAAGGGCCTCGAGGTCATCCAACGTCACCCGCCCCTGTGTTGCCAAAAGCACAAATCGTTTAATGCTGTTTTCCAGCTGACGAACATTGCCCTGCCAATGACGCCTGTAGAGTCGGCGAAGCACATCACTTGGCACCTCCAGGTCTTTGCGCTCATATTCTTTGGTATAACGAGACAGGAAGTGATGAACAAGCAATGGTATATCTTCCTTCATTTCGACAAGATTGGGCATCTCCACGGTAACGACATTGAGGCGATAAAAAAAATCTTCCCGAAATTCACCGTTTTTTATTTTGGCCTCCAGATCCTGATTGGTTGAAGCCACAACACGGACATCCACCTTGATGGTTTTATTCTGCCCCAGCGGCTGGATTTCTTTTTCCTGCAGAACGCGTAATAATTTTGTCTGGAAGGAAACCGGAATATCACCTATTTCATCGAGCAGAATGGTCGAGCCCTGTGCCTCGAGAAACAGTCCCTTCTTCTCCTGGTTTGCTCCGGTAAAGGCCCCCCTGCTGTATCCAAATAATTCGCTTTCCAAGACATTTTCGGGCAGGGCCGGGCAATTGACAGTGATCATGCGCTGCTGCTTTCGATTGCTCATATCGTGCAGGAAACGTGCTGCTATCTCCTTGCCTGTCCCGCTTTCTCCGCGAACAAGTACCGTTGCATCGGTGTTGGCAACCCGGCTCAGCAGTTCCTGAGCCCTTTTCAGGGCTGGACTTTGACCGATAAATCCGGAAGCTGCATCCATTCCATCAAGACGGGCCTTCAATCTGGCATTGGTCCGCAACAGGTTGGTGCGTTCCAGACAGTTCCTCACCACATTGACGATATGGTCTTTATCGAAGGGCTTCTGGAGAAAATCAAAGGCGCCATCCTTGAGAGCCTGCACCGCCATGTCGATGGTGCCGTAGCCGGTCATCATCACCACTGAGATGGAAGTATCCCACTCCCGTATTTTCTTCAACAGTGCAAGGCCGTCAATATCGGGCATCTTGATATCGGAAATTATAATACCGGGGCTGCATTCCTCTAATTTGTCCAGGGCATCGCGACCGGAGCCGGCGGTGATGACATCACAGCCGCACCTCTTTCTGATGACCAGCTCTAGCATGGCAAGCATATCGATTTCATCATCGACCACCATGACCAGTTGCCTGTCATCGCCGTTCTGCTGCGGAAAAGATGTATCTGTAGAGTTAGGCATGAGGAGTATTTTTCATTTGATTACCCACAAAACTCGGTTCAAAATACGAAAGGCAAGGGGTACTCACATGTTGTTTTCATGGGTATCTGCAGCCTGGACGGCTGCAGCTAAGCCCCCAGGGATGGGTTTATGGCGGCCCTTGAAAACAACATGTGAGTACCCCTGGGTCGGTTAGCTGAGCTTTGTTGGTCACCAGTCTTTTTAATGAGTTTCCATTCGGAATAGTGATATCCGACTATAATAATACCCCATTCGACTGACATGATGCAATCCCTGTCATTTTTTGGTCCGTAATCTGACTATTTTTTTATCACCAACATACTCCCGGCTTTCAAAGCCGGTCACCGCCGTCATCTCTTTGGTCAGCTCTCCCATTTTCTGAAGATTGCTGATAATGGTATCGACCTCCGCCACCATCTCTGCACTCTCGAGATCATCTCGCAGCAATTGGGCGGTTCCCAATGCAGCAAAGAGCGGGGAATTGAGATCATGCGCCGCCGTGCCGGCCATTTCAACAACGCCTTCGAGCTTCATACGCTCCATCTTTTCCTTTTCCAGGAGTTTCTGGTCGGTGATGTCCCGGACCACTTCAGTGACAAAATCGACCGCACCGTCGTTATCAAAAATGGGAAAGAGCTGCCGCTCATAGCACCGTGACTGCTCGCCCTGCTCCCCATTGTCGGGTGACTCCACCAGGGCCTTACGCCGCCCTTCCTGAAAAACCCAATCCACGGGAGAGATATCCTGCTGTTTTGTACTCCAGGACACAACCGACGCATAATGCCTGCCCAACACCTCGTTCTCTGAAAGTGTATGCAGCTCAAGAAATCGCTTGTTCACCATAATAACCCGGCGGTCCCGATCGATGACCAGCAGCTGCAGCCATAACGAATCGAGGATGGTCTGCAGGAAGCGCTCGTGCTCCTCAATCTGATTAAAAAGCAGTGTTATTTTCCTGTAAAGACGTGCCTTGGCAATGGCATTTCCACCCTCTTCGGCCGCGGTCACAGCAAAGTGGATCTCCGCATTGGAAAACTGATGATATTGATCGGTGAGCAGTCTGAGAACTCCTATGATCTCCTTATCGTTCTTGATGGGGATGGCAAGTATGGATTTAATTCCCTCCTCATGGATCGCTGTATGATAGTTTACCCGGGGATCATTTTCGGCATCATAGATCGCCACCGGTTCACCCTTGAGTGCCTTGAAGATTGAATCCTCGCCACCCACCGACCCTCTGTCGAGATAGCGTTGCGACAGGCCGGATGCCCCGGCAAGCCTGAGTCGGTTTGTTGCCGGCTCGAGCAGCCGTATGGTACATCCTTTGACCTTCATTACATGGGGAAGCTTATTGACAATGGCCTGCAGGATCGTCTCAAGATCCAGTGTGGAGTTGACCAGCCTGGAAATCTGGCGCAGTTCATTGAAAAACTGCAGTTGATTTTCCATCTCCTGAAACATTCGTCCCTTGGAGATGGCCACACCGACCTGTTCGGCCAGGGACATGGCAAAACCGATCTCATTGTCGGAAAATTGACGAGCCTTTTTCGTGAGAAGGCGCAGGATCCCTATATTCTCCCCTTTATAGAGTATGGGCAAAGACATAACGCTTTTCACACCTTCCCTGCAGATATAGTCGCTGCTGCCGTCATCACAATGCCGGTCCAGATCGGTTCTGGCTACCGGATGCCCCTGCTGCAGCGCTGCCATGACCTCCTTTGAATCGATGGTGGCACGTGACAGATATTCCTCGGACAAGCCCGAGGCGGCACCGAGCTCAAAACCGCCGCTCACCGTGTCAGTCAAACGGATAGTGGCGGCGTCCACTTCAAGCAGTACCGGCAGGCGTGTGACCACCAGGTCCATGACCTGCTGGGGGTCATGCACACTGCTGATAAGGCGGGTCACCTCTTGAAATACATCAAGATAATCCTGTTCTTTCAAACGATTCGAAGCGCTCATAATACATGCGGCTCCAGGCGCACCAGTCAGCGACTCCGCTGGAGCCGGAAGATGTTATAAAAGTTTCTGATTACCAACACAACGCAGATCGAAGTACTCAAGGGTAAGGAGTCTGCCGTGTTGTTTTCGTGGGTATCTGCAGCCTGGACGGCTGCAGCTAAGCCCCCAGGGATGGGTTTATGGCGTCCCATGAAAACAACACGGCAGACTCCTGAAACAATCGGCTGCGTTGTATTAGTAAACAGGTAAAAGTTTACACGACCGCCAGCTCAACAAGCTGCAAGGCATGGGTCGTGCACTTGGCCACACAGGCCGGTTTGAGGCCATTATCCAGTCGATCCATGCAGAAATCGCATTTCACCGCCTTACCGTCATCCGGGTTCTGCACCGGAATCGACCAGGGACAGGCGGTCTGGCACGCCATACAACCGATACATTTTTCTGCATCAACATAGACGATACCGTCATCACGCTGAACCATGGCATCGGCCGGACACACCGGCACGCACAACGGTTCATCGCAGTGGCGGCAGGTGGTAAATATAATCTCTGTTTTTGGCACGCCGCCGACCTTCTGCAGCGGCGTACAACTGATATCGCAGAGAAAGGGGCCTACCGGCAGCTCTTTATTCATTTTGCAGTGCACCTCGCAGCCGTGGCAGGCGATACATCGACGACTGTTCAGATGAATCATATATTTTTTCACAGTTCAACTCTCCTCTTATTGTTGCGTATACTCTTGGCTACATGGACAAACACCTCACAGAGATTGACACCTCCGCCGGCCTGATCCCAGTCGTCCAGTTTGCCGACCATCAGTTTCTGATCACTGACACCCGCCATAAAACTACGTGTCTGCAGGGGAATATCCTTGCCGAACCCGTGAACGGTGAACACCGCCTCGGGGTGGACATGATCGGTGACATGGGCTTCCACCGTGGCACGGTAGGAGCCGTCGGCAGACGACAGTTCCACCAGATCGCCGCTTGCCACACCGAGCTTTTTCGCCCTTTTGGTGTTGAGCCAGGCGGTATTGGTCGGCATGAGCTCGGACAGCATGGGGTTGTTGGTGGTATGTCCCTGGGTATGCACGGCGACCTTGCCGTAGATCAGCCGGAACATGCCGTCATCGGGCACATCAGGGCTCTCAAAGGGCTTGAGCGATGGAAGTCCTGCTTGCTGTAATTTCTCACTGACAATTTCAATCTTGCCGCTTGGAGTCTTGAACTGCCCCTCGAGCGCCTCACGGTCATAGAAGAGTGGACGTTCACTGAGTTCAATAAATCCTCTGCCCTCAAAATCCGCCATGGTATAGCCGGTGGGTTCCAGCTGCCAGTTCCACAAGTCATCCATGGACTTGAAGGGAAAGGTCTCCTCCAGGCCAAGCCGCTGCGCCAGGCCGATAAAGATCTCGCAGGAGGATCGTGTGTCATAAAGCGGTTCAACGGCTTGGCGCCGCAGAGTAAGGCGTGGCTTGAGCCCTTTTTGCAAAACGATGGGAGTATCCCGCTCCAGATAGGTTGATTCCGGCAGGATAACATCGCTGAACCACCCGAACTCACTGTAGTTGGTGTCGATGGAAACCAGCAGTTCACATTTATCCATGGCCTCTTTCTGCTTTTGCGGGTCCGGCATGCAGGTAAAGGGATCATGACGCATGGCGATCCAGGCCTTGATCGGATAGGGATCCTCACTGATCATTTTGTTGAAGAACAGATGGGCAAGTCCCGGTCCCTTATCGAAATGCGTATATTCCCAGCCCACTCCGTCTCCGCGTTTGACATCCGGCTTGGCGCAGTCGATCTGGCGGATCCCCTTGACGTCGCAGTCTCCCGCTCCCTTGGGGATGAACAGACCTCCCTTGAGCTCGATATTGCCCATCAGAACATTGAGGATATGCATGGCCCGGCTGGCGTAGAAGGAATCTTTATAGCGCGCCAGGTTCCAGCCGGGATGAAAAATCACATTGGGCTGATCTTCCCCTATCTCTTCGATAAAGGCGACGATGTCTTTTTCCCGAACATTGCATTCCCTGGCCGCCCAGGCCGGAGTATAGTCCTTGACAAACGCGCACAACTCTTCAAATCCCGTGACATACCGCTTGATAAAATCGGCATCATAATACCCTTTTTCAATAACACCATGAATTGTGGCCAATGCCAGGGCATAATCGGTTCCCGGGCGGACCTGAAAAAAGCGGGTTGCCTTTGTGCCGGTCATGGTCTGACGGACATCGACATAGGTCAGCCGGCCGCCGTTGTCGAGCATATCAAGTGTCTGGTGATTTTCGGCTATGCGCAGCGCCGAGAACATGTCTCGACCGAACAGCACCAGATGTTTGGCATTTTTGATATCATAGGCAAACCCCTTGCGGCCCACACCGTTAATGGAAAGGCTGGCATGGTGGGTATTGCGGCCGCAGGTACTGTCATGATTGGTGTAGTTGGGTGAACCGAAGGCATGGATAAAGGCCTTGTACATCCCCTGCCACGGGCCGCCTCTGGAGGACAGGACAGCCGACTCCGGCCCGTATTCTTTTTTTATCGCCGACATCTTGTGGCCTACATAATCAAGTGCTTCTTCCCAGGATGCCTCCCTCCACTTTCCTTCACCTCGAACTCCTGCCCTGATCAAAGGTTGCCTGGGCCGTTCAGTATCGTTTCTGAGGGCAATCCCGGCTGTACCTTTGGCGCACAGTGCTCCACCGAGCAAGTGGGGGTTGCCTTCTATCCACGTCACCCGATTGTCTTCGGACTCAACGCGGATAGGACAGCGAACCGTGCACATTCCGCAAATGGAGTAAACTGATTTTTTCATGCAATTCTCCTTAGTTCTGATCACGTATAATGAAAATGTAAAAACTTCTCCTGCTCTCACAAAAATTTTGCTGATTACCGATAAAGCTCAGCTCGAAGTGCGAGAGGGGGGCTTCACATGTTGTTTCCAAGGGTATCTGCAGCCTGGACGGCTGCAGCTAAGCCCCCAGGGATGGGTTTATGGCGTCCCTTGGAAACAACATGTGAAGACCCCTGGGTCAATTAGCTAAGGGTCCGCTCAAAAATAACTTCACATTTTGAGGCGCAACTACAACATACCTAGCGGCGATCGGCAGGCGGCAAAATCCTCAAAAGAGCGCTGCTATTCCTGCGGTTTTGCCGCCTGCCGATCACCACAATCTACGTCACATTTGCACCTCACATTTGCACCTCACATTTGCGAACGTATTTTTGAGCGAACCCTTAGGA